>JAYENR010000186.1:0-37986 GCA_034722175.1 Pseudomonadota bacterium
GGTCTTAATCTGTTCATCTAGATCCAATTGGTCTTGGGCCTGCTAACAAGATCTCTCTATCCCTTTACTAAGCGTCCTTAATAAATTCTCCATACCTGGAGAACACTTTCAACATATAAGGCCTGTTAGTTATCTGAAATCAAAAAACTAATGTTTGTTTGGCTAATTAGATCGTTAATTGAAGGGATGTATTGAACACTATAATTATTAGACTATTTGAGGTGAAACATCTGAGTATTTACTTTAAAATCGAGGTCTGATCTCTATTAATAAAAGCCTAAACTTATGTCTCACTCGTTAGTTGACCTTCAATCACAAATCTTAAACGCTTTTCAATTTCGTCATGCCTGTAAGGTTATGGATGCGGAACGTAAAATTCCTGATGAGGTTTTCCAGACATTATTAGAAACCGCGCGATTAAGCCCGAGCTCATTTGGTTTTGAACCTTGGAAAATTTTGGTGGTGCAAAACAGTGACCTGCGAGAAAAGCTTAAACCTCTGGTTTGGGGGGCGCAAAACACATTGCCAACAGCAAGTCACTTTGTGATTGTTTTGGCTCGTACTGCAAAGTCGATGCGTTATGACAGCGACTATATTCAGCACATGATGAAAGAGGTACATGGTCTACCTGATGACGTGGTTGAAGTACGCGGTGGCTTTTATAAGCAGTTTCAAGAGTCCGATTTTGATTTGCTGTTATCGGATCGAGCGATGCTGGATTGGGCAACCAAGCAAACTTATATCGCTTTGGCGAATATGATGACCTCTGCGGCCTTAATGGAGATAGATACCTGTCCTATAGAGGGCTTTAAGCAGCGAGAAACCAATGAACTATTAGCGGCTGAATTTGGTGTCGATACCTCTGAGTATCAAGCGGCTTATATGTTGGCATTTGGCTATCGAGTGAATCCACAAAACCCTAAAACCCGCCAAAAAGCTGAAGAAGTGATTGAGTGGTTTTAATCCTTTTGAATTTTAACTCTCAATTTTATTTTAGGTGTTGAGATGAAAAAAATAGCCCTGTTTGTTGATGTGCAGAACATCTACTACACTAGTCGTCACGCTTATGGTCGTCAGTTTGATTACCAAAAACTCTGGCACAAGCTCTCTCAACAAGGTGATATTGTCTCGGCGATTGCTTACGCAATTGATAGCGATAATGAAGGTCAGCGTAAGTTTCAAACTGCGCTGAAACAAATTGGATTTGAGGTTAAATTAAAGCCGTATATTCAGCGCAGAGACGGCTCGGCGAAAGGTGACTGGGATGTCGGGATTACCATTGATGTGATGGAACTTGCTCCAGATGTTGATCGTGTGGTTTTGCTTTCAGGGGATGGGGACTTTGATTTGTTACTCGATAAAGTCCATCAGAGTTACGGTGTCATAACTGAAGTATATGGCGTGCCTAGTTTAACGGCTAACTCTTTAATTCAATCAGCAACCCACTTTCATCCGATAGAGAGTGAGTTACTTAAGTAAGATTTAGGGTTTATCCGACCAAACAGCAAACTCATTACCGCAGGGTTCTTTAAAGTGAAAACGTCTGCCACCAGGGAATTCAAAAACCGCTTTACTAATCTTGCCACCCGCGTGTTCGATTTTGTTTAAAGTAGCGGCTAAATCTTCACTGTAGAACACAATTAAAGCCGCCCCTTTTGAACTGTCAGAAGCTAAATCTGCTCGATAAAATCCACCGTTTAAACCTTGATTAGCAAACGCCGTGTAATCTGGACCAAAGTCGCTGAATTGCCAATTAAATACCGCAGTGAAAAAGGCTTTAGTAGCGGCTAAATCTTGAGAAGGCAGTTCAACATAGTTCATTTTTTCATGCTGATTCATTTTGTTGTTCCTCCTGTTTTCGGTGGGTACTGCTGTAAAACCTTGTTGACCACTTGATTCACTAATTCCGTGGTTTGTTGTGGAGAGGATTGTTCGGTTAACAAGCTCGTACTGATGCCTCGCCAAATCACCTCACCTTGTAAATTCAGAATGTCGATGACTAATTTTCCTTCATCATACTCATAGAGTTCAGGAGCGGAGTGAAACACAATCCCGCCACGTCGGCCAAAGGTGCCAAATCCAAAGCTAGTGGTAAAAGGCTCTGAACGTAACTTGCTTTGTACCGAGACATGGTAAGTGATATAAGCATCAGCAGACTGATCAACCAACTCAATGCCTTTAGCAGACAAACTTAAAGTGATGGCAGATTGGATACGTTTTGCAATTAAGGGTTGTTGTTTTACAAACTCACTGGCTTTGGGTTCAGTTTGCTGTGCGGTGGGTAACCATTGCATGCTTTTAATACCACTAAAGTTTGCGCTTGAATCGTAATCTTGATTCACGGGGATAGTGGAGCAACCTGTTACACCGAATATAAGCAGTAAGCCTAAAATTGCGACATTAAATTGTTTCATAATTGTTCCTAATTAAGGTATCTGTCTTTTCATTTTAGGCTTTTTGATCAGGCCTGTACAAATTCTCAAAGGTTTTTAGGCTGTTTTATGTTCAAACAAGCCTTGTTATCAACAAGACGTTGACTCTTTTGCCTTTAATTTTTGTCTTTAAAAACTCAACAGGCCTGGTAGTCAAATAGCCATTTGTTAAAAGAGACGGTTTATTTGTGTCGGCCTTGTTAAAATAGCGGTTTTAAAGGTTGCGAAAATGTTTGGCAACTTGTAGCAAAATCGATAGGAATTGAAATGGCAGATAACGCTCAGATTGGACAAATAAATACACTTAAAGTGGTCAAAGAGGTTGAGTTTGGCTTGTATTTAGATGGGGGTGATTTAGGTGAGATTTTACTGCCGAATCGTTATGTGCCTGCCAATGCTCAAGTGGGTAAGGCCTTAGAGGTATTTATCCATTTAGATTCTAAAGACCGTCTAGTAGCCACTACCGATAAGCCATTGGCTTCCGTGGGTGAAGTGGCTTATTTAAAGGTAACCGATGTGAATCGTACCGGTGCCTTTATGGATTGGGGAATGCCTAAAGATCTATTGGTGCCTTATGCTGAACAGCGTGTGCCAATGGAAAAAGGCCGCTCTTATTGTGTTTACCTCTATATTGATAATAGTGGTCGAATCGCCGCTTCCAGTAAATTGAGCCTGTTTTTAAAAGAGACCAACGATAATTTTAAGTCGGGTCAGCCAGTGAAATTAATGGTGGTCAGTCGCAGCGATATGGGCTACACCGCTTTAATTGATGGTACGCATTTAGGTCTGATTCATAATTCGGATATTTTGCAGCCGTTGAGAATGGGGCAAAAAATGCAGGGCTACATTAAAGGCATTCGTCCAGACCGCAAAATTAATCTGACGTTACAAAAACAAGGACAAGAAGCCCGTGAGGAGCTGGGTGAGATGATTTTGGCGGTGCTTGAAGTGAATGGTGGACAGTCCGAATTAACCGATAAGAGCACGCCAGAAGAGATCTTTGCGCAATATCGAGTTAGTAAAGCCAGCTACAAAAAAGCCTTAGGTAAGCTCTATAAAGCGAGAAAGATTGTAATTGAACCTGGCCTGATCAGATTGCCATAGTTTTTTTTAGCAAAAATCTTCCATTAAATTAAGCTGAATCCACTTAATGTTGATTCGGCTTTTTGTTGGTAATGAGTTTGAAATTCTAAAGTGTGATTTTTCTTTTTCCTAATTTTTGAGGTTTGGTTTTTAAGGCTTTAATCACATGTTGAAATGCGGGGCTGCTTTTATTATCTTTATTGATGAAATAGGAGTGGCCTTTGGGTGTGTCAAATTTGTTATTAAAGGCATCACAATTTACCGAATAGACATTTTCGGGGACACGTTTCATGCTCTCGGGGCCTGTATGACCAATGCGACGGCTGTAAACGCCATTATTTACATTGGATACTTTACTGGCAGGCATGGCAAAGTCATCGTTGGCATAATAGCTGATGACGCGTTGTGCTGCACTGGGTAGATATTGCCCAGCTTGGCCACGTTCTAGCGATTCATTGGGAATGTCGGAAGCCATTAAAAAGATATTTTTAAATAGATAGGGCACGCCACCACCGCCAAATTTATTGGCCCAGTGATTTAAGGTTTGGACTAACACACGTCCTCCCATTGAGTGAGCAAATACATGCATACGTTTCATGCAAGGTTTCTCGGTATGGTCCGCTTGCCAAGCCATGAGTTTGGAGATGGCACGGGCAAACACTTGTCCGGTTGCTTCAGCAGAATCTTGGTCATCCCAATAATCTTTAATGACGCCAAAATCATTGTCACATGGCCAAATAATGGGCACAACATAAACGTGATGTAATCCCGCATCTTTGAGTTGTTTTTGCATCGCCTTGGCACGTGGAAAAACATCTTCATAAGGTTGGTTATTAAAACCATGAATGTAGAATATAATTTCGGTAAAGGTCTTATCTTCCATTAACGCTTTCATAAGCGGTTTACTGCCAATCTCAGTAAATTTTTTACCATCTGTGGTTTCGCAGTAACGCAGGCTTTGCGAGATCTCGTTAGACTTTTGAAAGGTGAGGTGACTGCCTGAGTCATTAACGGTTTTATTGGTAATAAAGTACATACCACTCTCCTGTGTTGTTTAATTAAATACTTTTCATTTAACGCCTGTTTACTGTCGGTGTCAAATTTACGTATTTTATTGAGGGGGATATAAAAGACGCTTACTAAATAGCGCTTAAGCCTTCAAACAGTAAACAACACGCTTTTGTGTTGGCTAAGAAAGCTTTATCATAGTTCGCTTAAGATTGATTGGAATTGCATCACTATGGCCCGAAAGCCTTCAACAAATAAACCGTCGAGAGATCGAAATTTAAAACCGAACAGGCCTGGTCGTACTGAAAAGGGCGAGGTAAGAATTATTGGGGGCGATTGGCGTGGACGAAAGTTACCGGTTTTAGTCGCCGATGGTCTGCGCCCCACTTCCGACCGGGTGCGTGAGACGGTGTTTAACTGGTTGCAGTTTGAAGTGCCGGGAGCCAATTGTTTAGATGTGTTTGCCGGATCGGGCGCCTTAGGTTTGGAGGCGTTGTCGCGTGGTGCGAGTCACGTAACCCTGTTGGAGCTAAATGGCGAGAATGTCAAGCAGCTTAAACAGAATTTAAAAACGTTAAAGGTTGAAAAGGCTGAGGTCATTCAAACTGACAGTTTGCAGTGGTTAGCTAAACAGTCCATTCAACCCTATGATGTGATCTTTTTAGATCCGCCTTTTAATCAAGGTTTGATGCAACCTGCTGTTGATCTGATTTTCAAAAATGGCTTTTTAAAAACTGACCAGGCCTGGTTGTATTTGGAACAGGAAAAGCAGTTAGACTGGCCCGAACTGCCAGAAGGTTGGGCCTGTTTTAGAGAGAAAAGCACCAGCCAAGTTAAGTATGCTTTGTTTAAACAAGAATAAGGTTTTAGCAGTCTCGCTAACACTTTTAAACGAGAGTTTATTTGCTCATAGACTTTAATTTAATGCCGAGTGCAATCGCAATCCCTGCAATCAATAGTGAGAATGTCGCTCCTACCTTACTGAAAGTCTGTTCATTTAAATAGGTCGTTTTAAAGTTATCGAACTCTTCAAGCATGACTGGAGCAGCATTGACCGTAAAAACGGCACCTATCGCAAGCGTAATGATTGTTAAGGTGAGCACTGTCGTTTTCATATTACGTCTCCTATAGTTAGTGTCGTGTGCTTAGAAAGTCCATTTAAATTTTACGAGTATAAGCTGTATAGATCGTAATATAAGCAGAGTTAATAATGATACTTACCTTTACGTATTTAGACAAGTGTAGATTGCAGTGTCATGGTAATTTTTATAAAGCCCTGACGTTTGTTTGGTTATGAATTTATTCTGAAATGAAATTTATCTTAAGTAAAATAGAGCCTATTCAAACTAACAGCTAAAAAAGGAATGTTATGTCGATTACTGCGGTTTACCCAGGTACCTTTGATCCGATTACCAGTGGCCATTTTGACCTCATTGAACGCGCTGCGCGTTTTTATGATCGTTTGGTGATTGCGGTGGCAGATAATCGCAACAAAAATTCGCTGTTTACCCTAGAAGAGCGTGTGGCTTTAGCAGAAGTGGTCACCGCAGATCTACCGAATGTTGAGGTGGTGGGGTTTAGCGGTTTGCTGGTAGATTTTGTACAGGAGATTAACGGCCATGTTTTGTTGCGTGGTTTAAGAGCGGTTTCCGATTTTGAGTATGAATTTCAACTGGCATCCATGAACCGTAAACTCGCACCCGAAGTCGAAACCATGTTTATGACACCGGCGGAACAGTATGCGTTTATCTCGTCCTCTTTAGTGCGTGAAATTTCTGCATTGGGTGGAGATGTCTCTGAGTTTGTGCACCCTGTGGTGGGTGAGGCTTTAAAAAGCAAACAGGCGCAAAAAAAGGTCTAACTTTATTGTGATTGGTTAGCGGTTAACGGTCTCTAAATAATAAGGGATCTGAATCTGTTTACCGTCGGCCAAATGCACTAGCAAGGTAATTTGCCACTCCATTTTTAGGTTGGTACAAAACGCCAACATCGATGTTCCGACATAGTGCCCCGGCTTAGTTGACATCAAGTTTACTCGGTTGTATCCCATATACATATTCACCCCGGAGATATCCAACTCCACTTTTTCAGCTTGAAGGTTATGTAAGTCCAGCTCAATGCCTAAAGGTTTGGCAATGGGGATCGGATGTGGGCTGATTTTTAATACGGCTCTGGCCTCTCCCATTTTAGATTCACACGCTTGTTGATGCAGATCACAGTTTTTAACGAGCGGCCATTGGGTGGTGTTTTCATCCGATGCTTGTTCGCAACCATTCAAAGCTAAAAAACTCGTTAATACAAAAAGTAGGGCAGTGCGGGAGAGTGTTTTCATTTTCAAACCGTGTCAGTCAGTGAACGCATAGTCAAATTAACACCTTCTTGAATGAGACTCAATCCTTGATTCGTGGATATAGTCTTAAGATCCTTGACTTATAAAGCTGTGAAACTAAAATGTGTCACGATATGTACTAAGGGTAATAAGGCTTTGTCAGATACTCATATAGGTGAAGAAACCTCTCATCCTGAACAATTGGTTCAGAGCTTTTTAATGGGGTCAAAGCAGTCTCAATCGGGTCAACGCCGTTTAGAGCTGTTAACTAAAATTGCTTCTTTGGGCTCGTTGTCTGCGGCTGCTAAGGCGTGTGGCATGAGTTATAAAGGGGCTTGGCAGGCCATTGAAGCTATGAATTTAGCCGCTGGTGAGAATTTAGTGGTGGCTCAAAAGGGGGGCTCTGGCGGGGGCGGCATGGTGTTGACTCACGCAGGTGAGTCCCTGGTGGCCGCCTACCAACTGTTTAGTCAACAGATGCAACATTGGATGCGAGAGCTAGAAGTGCTGTCACCTGGCGTATTAACCCAATTAGAAGTGATGAGAAAGGTCTCAATGAAAACCAGTGCACGTAATTTGTTCCACGGAACCGTCACCGAGATTGCCACAGGCGCAGTCAACAGTGAGGTGACGTTGGCGGTGGGCAGTGACATGAAAGTGGTGGCGCAAATTACGCCGGATAGTTTGGAACGATTGGGCTTAGAAGTGGGTTCAGATGCCTATGCGTTGATTAAAGCCAGCTGGGTGATCTTGACCGAAGACATTCAAGATGGCTTTAAGACCAGTGCCAGAAATGAATTTTGTGGTGAAATCTTAGCGATTGATGCGGGTGCCGTGAACAGTGATGTGACATTTGATATTGGCAGTGGCCAAAAGATGTCCGCGATTGTTAGTAACCAAAGTGTTGCTAGCTTAGAGCTTAAAGTAGGTGGTCGTTGTTGCGCATTGATAAAAGAGAGTCATATTTTGTTGGCGATTGCGGACTAGGATTAAACAGAGTAATAAAGATGAATATAAATAGATATAAATGGTTTCTACCAGGCCTGCTGAGTTTTTTAATGCTGTTTAGCTCAAGCGCAGTTGCTCAAGAGTCGATTCGTATTGCGGTGGCAGCGAACTTTTTAGCCACCTTAAAGGCTCTATCAAAAGAGTTCACGGCAGAGACGGGGATTAAGGTTTCCATCTCTAATGGGGCTAGCGGCATGTTGTACGCACAGATTAAAAAAGGGGCGCCCTATGATTTGTTCTTCTCGGCGGATGCGAAACGTCCAGAGTTATTAGATCAAGAGGGCTTAATCGAACCGGGCAGTCGTTTTACCTATGTCACAGGTAAGCTGGTGGCTTGGTCACCTGATGCAACTAAAGTCACGGCAGACTTAAGTCAATTAAACGCTAACAATCCTAATCTACACTTTATGGCGATGGCAAATCCTAAAACCGCCCCTTATGGAACAGCGGCTTTGGCGGTGTTAAAACACTACGGTTTGTATGATGCTTTGAGTGCCAAAAATAAGATCGCCATTGGTGAAAACATTGGTAAAACCTACCATTATGTCGCTAGCCGTAACGCCCAGATAGGTTTGGTTGCAAAGTCTTATGTCTCTAATCCTGATAAGCTGGTTGGCGGTGAGGTGTTTGATATTCCAAGTGAGCTTTATCCTGTCTTAAATCAGCAAGCGGTGGTCTTAAAAGGCAGACAAAGTGCTGCGGTACAAGCCTTTATAAAATATTATCACTCAGACAAAGCCCGCCAACGCATTCAAGCTTACGGCTACGGGCTACCCGTTGAAGGTCAATAGTATGAACATAATGAATAGTAATACACGAGAGTGCAGAGCCAATGCTTGAGAGTATGAGTTTGCCCGCCATTGACTTACAGCCGTTGTGGATTACCTTGCAAGTCGCATTTTACACCACGGTTTTGTTGATTGTTTTAGGTACGCCGTTGGCCTTATGGTTGGCGCGGGTTGAAGGCATAAAAAAAGCGGTGTTTGAAGCGATGGTCGCTCTGCCATTGGTGTTGCCGCCAACGGTGTTAGGTTTTTACCTGTTGGTCACGATTGGGCCAGGTGGGCCGATTGGCGATCTATGGGCTTCATTTGGTTTTGCGCCTTTAACCTTCTCAATGACAGGTCTGGTGATTGGTTCTTTTCTATACTCATTACCGTTTGCGATTCAGCCATTAATGCACGGCTTTGAACAGTTGGGAAAACGCCCTGGTGAGGTCGCGGCTACTTTGGGGGCGGGCCCCGTTGATCGTTTTTTTAGCGTGACCCTACCGTTAACTCGAAGACATTATTTGGTGGCGGCCACCTTGGCGTTTGCACATACGGTCGGCGAGTTTGGCGTGATTCTAATGATTGGTGGCAATATTCCAGGAGTGACTCAAGTGGCTTCCATTGCGATTTACGATCATGTGGATGCCTTGGAGTACACGCAAGCTCACATTCTCTCAGCGATTATGTTGGTGATGAGTTTAGTGGTGCTAAGCATTGTTTATGGCGTGAACCGTCGTATGGAGGTTCGATTCAAATGAGACAATCCACCTTAAGTTCGACCTTGCATGGCCATTTAAAGATTCAACGCGGTGAGTTTTGTTTAGACACTGGAGAGTTCGAAATTCCCACCACGGGGTTAACCGCTATCTTTGGGCACTCAGGCAGTGGTAAAACCACTTTTTTACGCTGCTTAGCGGGCTTTGAGAGGGAAGCTGAAGGCCAGGTTATTTTTTCTGAACAGGCCTGGTTACAGCAAGGTAAGTCACGCCCGATTCATAAACGTGGATTGGGTTATGTGTTTCAAGAAGCCAGTCTTTTTCCACATTTGAATGTGGAAGGTAATTTACGTTACGGTTTAAAACGTGCTCGCAAAAATTCAACAGGCCTGGTGAATATCGAATTTGAACAGGTGGTGGAGTGGTTAGGCTTGAACGATTTGTTAAATCGAAATGCCACCACCTTGTCGGGCGGTGAACGCCAACGGGTCGCGATTGGTCGAACTCTGTTATCTCAACCTAAAATTTTGATGATGGATGAGCCAATGGCTTCTCTCGACTTGTTTGCCAAACGTGCGATTATGCCGTATTTGGAACGTTTAAGAGATGAGTTAGAGATTCCGATCCTCTATATTTCACACTCTCCTGAAGAGGTGGAACGATTAGCGGATACCGTGATTTTTATGCATCAAGGAAACGTCATGTCGATTGAACCGATTGAACAAGCATTAAATCGTGAAGATACCCCACTGTATCAAGGTTCTGAACCTCGCTCCGTATTGTCCGCCCAAATTGTTGAACATATCAAGGAGGAAGGTTTAACACGTCTGAAAGCCGGTGAAGCGGAGTTGTTTGTGCCAGCAATAGAGGGGGTTAAAGACATAAATATTGGTTCAAACGTGCGAGTGGTCATCTCTGCACAACAAGTTAGCTTAATGGCCGCTCAGCCAAATCAGACCTCAATGCTCAATCATCTGCCCGTTAAGATAGAAGCGATTGAAGAGCATAATGAATACAGCTATTTGATTAAGTTACGTGTTACGAATGAGCCGTGGCCACTGGTCGCACAAGTGACCAAACGGTCTTTTAAAACCCTTAATTTACAAATTGGTCAGGCCTGGGTCGCGGCGATTAAATCGGTTTCGATTCTCAATTAGATTCCGCTACAATTCATTAAACGTTTATAGCCATTTAAGGTTAAAAATCTCATTGATGGCGGACAGCAACAATACGGGTAATGCCCCCACTAAAAAGGCTAAACCTAAGTGTTCTGGACTTAAAGGTAAGGTGCCTAATAGCAGATTACCAAACGGAGCATAGACCATCGATATCGATAATAGCCCAGAACCGGCAACGGCCAGCAACAGTGGTCGGTTGCTAAAAGGGTTTCGGCGGTAGATATTGGTGATGGTACGGCTATCAAAGACTTGAACCAGTTGCCCAAAGATTAGGGTCATAAACGCTAGGGTTTGGGCGTACGACTGCTCAAGTCCAAGGTTGATGGCGTACATAAACATTCCATAGGTGACGCCACCCATAATCAAGCCTCGTATTAAAATGGTCTGCCCCAAACGCCCGGAGAAGAAACTCTCATTTTTTGCGCGCGGCACACGATTCATTACATTATCTTCGGCGCCATCGACACCTAACGCCAGTGAAGGCAAGCCGTCACTCATCAAGTTAATCCATAGAATCATTAAGGGGGCGAGAGTGAGGAGCGGTTCTTCGATAATTAAGATAAAGGCAAACAAAAGGGCAGAGACTTCCCCAACATTGGTGGTTAAATCTTGGCGAATAAACTTACGAATATTGTCATAGATACGTCGCCCCTCTTTGACGGCTTCAACAATTGTAGCGAAATTATCGTCCAACAGAATCAAATCGGCAGACTCTTTAGAAACCCCCGTTCCAGTAATGCCCATTGCTACGCCCATATCGGCGGTGCGCAGTGCAG
Source organism: Pseudomonadota bacterium (assembly GCA_034722175.1). Classification (GTDB taxonomy): domain Bacteria; phylum Pseudomonadota; class Gammaproteobacteria; order Thiomicrospirales; family Thiomicrospiraceae; genus Thiomicrorhabdus. Next base: position 11,301 of record JAYENR010000186.1, read on the forward strand.
GTGCATCATTGACCCCATCCCCTGTCATCGCTACGACATGATTGTGTTTTTGTAAGGCTTGTACAATCCGTAGCTTATGTTCAGGTGTCACGCGAGCAAAGACCGAAGTGTTTTCGACTTGATCGTAGAGCGCTTCATCCGACATTTTATTGAGGGTTTTACCTTCTAAAACCTGAGCATTTTTATCGGTGATAATGCCCATTTTTAACGCGATGGCTTTGGCGGTAATCGCATGGTCACCCGTAATCATTGATACTTTTATGCCAGCAGAGTGACAAGAAGCAACGGCTTTAATCGCTTCTGGACGTGGTGGATCAATAATGCCGTAGATACCCGCTAAGATAAGGTCGGTTTCAAGTTCTTCATAGGGACGGTGTAAATCGCTCAGTTGCAGTTTACGGTAACCGATCGCTAAAGTTCTTAAGGCTTGGTTAGCAAAGTTGTCAACGATCGCCTTAATTTTTGGTTTATCGGTCAGCATATCCCCTAAACTGTCGTGAAGTTGTACCGCTTCACAGTTTTGAATCATGACATCGGGTGCGCCTTTGACAATTAACCAGTGCTGGTCGTGCACATCTTTAACGATGACACTCATCATCTTGCGTTTTGGATCGAACGGAAAACTTTCTACCTCAGAATATTGGTTTAAAGCGATCTCTTTGGTCATCCCCGTTTTGGCTGCAGCCACCAAAATTGCGCCTTCAGTGGGTGAGCCAATAATGCTGTGTTTGCCGTCTGTTTCGATATGTTGGGCTTCGTTACACAACACAGATAGAGTCACCATGTGTTCAAGGTGACGAATGTCTTTGTGTGAAATAGGCGTGCGGTTATGATCAAAAAACTGGCCATTAGGCTCATAACCTCGGCCTTCTAGGTGGTAGTAGTGGCCGCCTGTCCACAGCTGTGTGACCTGCATTTTATTTTGGGTCAGGGTGCCCGTTTTATCAGAGCAGATAATGGAGGTGGAACCTAAGGTTTCAACCGAGGCCAGTTGGCGAACCAGACCATTGTTCTGCATCATGCGGGTAGCGCCTAGCGTTAAGACAATGGTTAGAATCGTCATGAGACCTTCGGGGGTGGCAGCCACGGCTAAAGAGATTCCGGTCGTCATCAATACTGACCAGCTCATGCCCTGCATCAAACCGATACTGATGACCACCATCACCATAATTAAAGCGGCCATAATCAGCACTTTAGAGAGCCGATGGACACGTTCTTGTAAAGGGGTCAGGTTGGTGCTGGCAGTTTGCATCAGGTGAGCGATTTTTCCCACTTCAGTTTGCATGCCGGTGTTTACCACGATTCCAAAGCCTTGACCTTCGGTGACAGCGGTACTCATAAACGCCATATTTAACTGATCGGCAATCGGCAGATCTGTTTGTGGTATTGCTAAGTTGTGTTTGCCTACGGGTTCGGACTCGCCCGTTAAGGCCGCTTCGTCAATTTTAAGTTGCTGAGTTTCGAGCATTCTTAAGTCTGCTGGAACAATGCTCCCCGCATCAAGGCGAACAATATCACCTGGCACAAGTTCGATGGCGGGAAGCGTTTGCCACTTCTGGTTGCGTAATACAATGCATTTGGGAGCGGCCATCTGTTTGAGAGCATCAATCGATTTTTGTGCTTTATACTCTTGAACAAAGCTGATGATTGCGTTGAGTAGAATGATGACTGTAATGGCAATCGCATCAACAAAGTGTGAGGTAATAAAAGAGAGGAACGCACCAAACATAAGAATGATTAGTAACGGATTTTGGAACTGGCGGATAAACATCCAAACAGCAGGAACTGATTTTTGGGTGATAATCTGGTTTAAACCAAACTGTGCTCTAGAGGTTACTATTTGTTGATTATCTAGGCCGTTTGTAAAATCACTGTTTAATGATTTTATGACTTCCTGATTGTCTGATTTAAACCAATCCATGCTTCTTCCTAACGTTGAACCCTTTTCAAATATGAATAGGTTAGTCTATTTCATTTTCAATGAGTTAAAGGGTGTCGTCAATGGGAGAGGGATTTATTTCAAAAAACAGTCACTTTTGTCAGGTTTTTTATTTTTTTTGGCATTTTGGACAAAAATAACTGGCTCGTTGGTTCAATATAATGCGTTCAATCGGTGTGTCACAAACAGGGCAGGGTTTGCCTGCCTGGTCATAAACGTTTAATTGTTGAACAAAATAGCCTGGCTTACCATCAGGAGAGAGAAAGTCTTTTAAAGTGGTTCCACCTTGTTCAATAGCCGCTTTTAATACCTTTTTGATGTTGTTCACTAGCTGTTCGCACTGCTTTTTGGTAAGTTTGCTGGCAATAGTTTGAGGATGGATATTACTCATAAATAGAGATTCATTTGCATAGATATTGCCTGCGCCCACTGCAACCTGGCTATTCATCACCAGTGTTTTAATAGCGACTTTACGTTTTCGTGTCTTCTCAAAAAAATATTGTCCATTAAAGTCATCGCTAAGAGGTTCTGGAGCGAGTTTCGCCAGCAGTTTATGTTGTTCAATCGGGCCTTCGCTAGCTGAATGCCATAATACGGAACCGAAACGTCGAGGATCGTTTAAGCGTAATAGGTAGCCGTTAGCAAATTCAATATCAATATGATCGTGTTTTTGTACAGGCGTATTAATCGGCAATACACGTAAGTTTCCAGACATGCCTAAATGAATGAGCAGGGTGCCATTTTGTGTTTCTAATAACAGATATTTACCACGACGATCGACCTTCAAAACAGACAGGCCTGTTAGCTTTGTAGCTAAATCAGAATCGACAGGCCAGCGTAAATTGCCATTGCGAACAATCACTTTGCTAATGGTTTGTTGGTCCACTTTAGGCTGGATGCCTTTGCGTGTGGTTTCAACTTCTGGTAATTCTGGCATAACTTTTTCTTCAGTTTGATTAAATTGACTTAAATGTGGCGCTATTGTAAACAAACGGTCAAAGAATCAACAGGTTATTTAAGTATAATAGCCGCGTGTTAAAAATAGCATCCTGTGGATAAGGTGTGGAAATGGTCTATAGTTTTGTCGTTTTTAGCCGATAATTTTAATAACAGAGTTCAGAAGGGATTGAATTGTGTCAGCCTTAGAGTACACCGTAGAATTTGATGGCATTAACTACATGGTTTTGAAATCAGGTCAAGTATTGGCTGCGTTTGCAGATGTAGAGAGTGCTTATGATGCAAAACGATCTTTTGTAAATAAGAACTTACCCAAGAACTGGCAGAAAGTTCCTCCGTCCATTCAAATGGCCAAAGAGTTATTGTACGGTAAACCTTCAGCAGCTTAAATGAGCGTTTTAACTTATTGTTTTGGCAATAGATATATGTCTATAATGAAATTATGCAAAGCTTGGTTAGTGTTATCTTTAAATATATTGTTTTCTTTTGGAGCTTATTATTTGTTCCGCTAGGTGCTCTTGCATCCCAATCATTCTTAGCGAATTCAGCTAAATCATCCCCCACACCGATTACTGTTCAGCTCAATTGGAATCACCAGTTTCAATTTGCCGGATTTTATGCCGCTATCAAACAGGGGTATTACCAGCAGGCAGGCCTGGATGTGACTGTTAAGGCTTGGCAACCAGGTGTGAACGTCATTGACGAAGTGCTTTCAGCTCGTGCTGATTATGCAATTGGTTATAGTTCGATTATTGCTGATTACGCTAAAGGCCAGCCAGTCAGTTTGGTGATGGCTTCATTTCAGTTTTCGCCAATGGTGTTGCTTTCTCATGAGCCGATTCACGGTTTGGATCAGTTTTCGGGAAAATCAGTGATGCATTATGGCAATTTACAGATCAATGGATTGATTGATAAAGCGAACGCTTTAATCGATGAAAAGATGATCGAGATAGAATCATCCGGGGATTTGAATGATTTTATTAATAAAAAAGTCGATTTTTATGCGAGTTATAAAACCAATGAACCTTATCGATTAAGGGAAGAGGGGGTATTGCATTATATTGTAGACCCAAAATCATTTGGTATTCAGTCATACGGTGATCTGATCTTTTCCCATCAAGATAAAACGCGTTTTTCTCCAGGCGAAGTACAAGCCTTCCGTGAAGCGACGATTCGTGGTTGGCAATATGCAATTTTGAATCAAGTTGATGTGGTGGATTTTATTCTTGATCATTACCCCGTTAAAAAGGAGCGGCCAGCTCTATTAGCTGAAGCAGAAGATACCACTATTTATGTTAGATCCGGTACTAACCCGATTGGTCATGTAGAAGTAGGCAAATTGATGGCGACAGCGGTTCAGGCCAAAGAAAGTGGCTTGATTACCGCTGAACAATTTGAACGGCTGGATCTTGAAAGATTTCTCTTTGATTATGAGACCTCCCATTTTAATCAGCAAGAACTAGACTATCTTAAAATGCACCCTGTTATTAAAGTAGGTAATGATAGGAATTGGGCACCGTTTGAGTTTGTTTCTGAAAACGGTGAATGGTCAGGGATGGCAGCCGAATATTTCAAACTGTTTGAGAAACAACTAGGGGTTAGGTTTGAAATTAACCAAGACAAGAGTTGGTCAGAGGTTCTGGAATTAGCAAAAAAAGGGGACTTTGATCTATTTTCTTGTGCAGCCGCCACAGAAGAGCGTCAGGCCTATATGAATTTTACTGAACCTTATCTCTCCTTTCCAATGGTTTTAGCAACCAAGCAGGAGGTCCGTTTTATTGAAGATGCCCGTCAGCTCGAAGGGCGTCGTATTGCGGCGGTTGAGGGGTATTGGTCACATGAAAATTTACAGAAAGATTACGCTGGCTTAGAGTTACTGGTCGTTGACTCTGTTAAAGCCGGTTTAGAGGCGGTTATTTCTGGTCAGGCCTATGCGTATTCAGGAAACCTTGCTTCTATTAACTATGTAATTAAGCAGTATGGCTTAACTGGCTTGCATATAGCTGGCCAGCTGGGAGAGCGTTTTGAATTGGCGATTGGGGTGCAAAAAGAGAACCCTGTATTATTTGGCATTCTCAATAAAGCGTTAACGTCAGTCACAGAAGAACAGCATAGCGCCATCTATAATCACTGGATTCAGTTGGAGATGGTTAAAAAAACCGATCGAGCTGTATGGGTTAAAACAGTCGTGGTTGGAACCCTTATTTTTATTGCTTTGTTACTGGTCGTGATCGTGATTCACCGGCAGAAAAGAAAGCAACAGGCTTATATTAAGCAAATAAATGAGCTCTCATTGGCGACTTATATCAATGCGGCCACTCGCAAAATGGAATGGGTGAGCGACAGTTTTACCGAGTTAAGTGGCTATGACAAAAATGAGTTGTTAAATCATTCACAAGACCTCTTGCGTCATCCGAGTGTGAGCGATGCTTTTTATGATTCGATTTGGACAGAGATATTACAAGGTAAAGTTTGGCAAGGGGAGTTAAAAGCCAAACGCAAGAATGGCCTTGAGTATTGGGTGCAAGCGACCGTTACGCCAGAAATTGTCAATGGTCAGGTCAAAGGGGTTTGGACTACTCGAGTCGATATTTCCGATAAAAAACATCTAGAAGATCTGGCGATTAAAGATGCGTTAACCGAAGTTTATAACCGACACCATTTTAATGAGGTTTTTGAAACTGAATTAAACCGCGCTAACCGTAAGCATGATTGTTTTGCAATGGCGATTTTTGATATCGATTTCTTTAAGCAGATTAATGATTGCTTTGGTCATCAAAAAGGTGATGAAGTTTTGAAGCAAGTTGTAAATGCAATTTTAGAGCATACGCACCGAGCAGGAGATTTGATTTTTAGAGTGGGTGGAGAAGAGTTTGTTGTTTTAAGTGACTCCCGTTCTGAAGATGCATTTTTTCAATATTTGGAACTGCTGAGAGAGTCGGTTGAGGACTTGGCGATTCCAAACCCTAAAGCAGAGTTAAAAACCTTGAGCATTTCAATTGGTGGGGTATTCTGTCAGAGAACGGATCAAACGAAAACCAGTTATTTGTATTCGGTCGTGGATAAGGCGTTATATGAGGCTAAAAACCAAGGTCGAAATCAGGTTGTTATGCACATTATTTAATCCAAGCAGGCCTGTTGAGTTTTTTTAGGCACAAAAAAACCCGGTCTTTTGAACCGGGTTTGATCATTTAAACTTGGATAAAGCTTATTTGATTTTTGCTTCTTTGAACAAGACGTGTTTACGAACCACTGGATCGTACTTCTTGATTTCAAATTTTCCAGCCATGTTCTTTTTATTCTTATCAGTAGTATAAAAATAAGCCGACTCTGTAGACTGTAATTTAATTTTATCGCGCATGGCAGTCTCCTTAGACCTTCTCACCACGTGAACGCATGTCAGCGATCACAGAGTCAATACCATTTTTGTCGATAATACGCATGCCTTTTGCAGTTACACGTAATTTAACAAAACGGCTTTCAGCTTCCAACCAAAAACGATGCGTATGCAAGTTTGGTAAGAAACGACGACGTGTTTTACGGTGAGAGTGAGAAACATTGTTACCGACAACAGGACCTTTTCCCGTTACTTGGCATACTTTAGACATTTCAAAACCCTCTAAAAGTGTCCATATTAAATTTTGTAAAAAACAAAACCTAATATCTTCAATTTAAAAATAAAAATATTCGAATATTTCTATATTCAGAACGCAATAGAAACAAAGCGCTAAAAATAAGAAGCGGAATTATCCATGAAATAACAACTAATTGCAAGGTATTCCCGTTTTTATTTTAAAACAAGCTCTATGCTATTGCTCTTTCTCCCTTTAATTAATAGAACTTAAAGTTATTTAATCTCCAAATTAACGCTTCTTTAGCAGGTTTAATCGTAATCTTTATTTATGGCATCTGGATAAAGGGCACATATTCAGGAAAATAAGTTCCACCGTCTTCGAATTTTAGCGATTTGTCTATTAAGGTCACACTGTCACCCGCACGGTAGTCAAAGCGAGCTGGCTGGTCTAATTGCACTGAACGTTCCGAAATGACTTCTCCTAATGTATAGGGTGAACCGTCAATTTTAAGGGCTTCTTGAGCGGGTAGTCGATGGTGACGGTAGGTAACCGGTGTTTGCTCAAAGACATCCTTGCCGTATTGATAGCGTTGAGTCACCACCACTTGACGATAACGCAAAGCGCTAGCTAATGCGTGCTCTTTGGTTGGATACAATAAGAATGACTTAATCGTATTATCCTCATTGAGGTAATCGCCTTTAGTGACAAAGCTGCGCAGCAGAGTTTGACGAGTTTGATTGGTGTCTTCAAACGCTTCAGCACTGCTTGTATCTAAGGTAGGCCAATCGTGAGCATAGCCGTTTTCTGTGGTGATGAGGCTATGAAAGTTTTGTTCAAACAGTTCAGGCATATCACCGTATAAACTGGCGCCAACCACATAGTTTAAAAACAGTCCAAACTCCCCTTGATCTGAGTGCTTATTCATTGGCTCTTCTATCGTTGATGTGAGTGTGATTTCATCAGTACTGGTCTCTTGTTCTTGCGTGAAACCGAGATAGTTCATCTCTTGCCATCCGACGGCACCTGGTAATTTTCGTGGAAACGCCCAAGTGCTATCAACGGTGTTACCCGTTCCGCTAGTGAAGTTGGGGAACTCAGTATTTTTAAAGCCAGAGTGACAGCCAATACACTGTGTGAGCTCTTCTCGATTTTGTGGGCGTAATGCACCTTGAGCATCTTCAATAAAGCCCGCTAGAATCCATCCCGCTCCATTATTAACCCAGCCTTGTTCATCACTGCCGTAAATACTGTCACCTTCACCTGTGCCTGGTCGAACAGTGGTTGGGTTATAGTCTTCAACTTTATACATATAACGGACTTCTTTAACGCGTTGTGCGCGTGTACCAGGGAATTGACTCACTTCTGATAGTCCATCTGCTTCAATATCGACATAATGCAATGGGTGAGCAAACTCAGTACCTTTCGGGTAGGCACCACGCAAAATATTTTCATCTGCGGCATTTCCAATGTAGTTGGTGCCTTCTAGTGCACCAAGATTATCGGTAATGGCTTGAGCCAGTAGATCCAAGTTGGTTTGATAAGTGGTTAAATCAAATTCGCCTTGCGTGTTCTGCATGAATTTAGCTGGCAAACGAATATAGATACCCGAAACGGAACCATTAATGGGGGTGAAAATACCATAGGGCATAAAGTTAACCGCTCGCCAACCAGTAATGTAGCCTTGGTTATCGCTAAAGAAGCCATTATCAATGGTTTGAGATCGCACAAAACCATCGTCATCCGCAGGCAGGTCGGCTGGGTTAAGGCCAGGTAATAGACGCATTGGATGATCGTAACCAGAATCCCAATCTTTTGCAGAGCCTAAACGCTGATCGTAAGCCTTTTGCCAATTGTCGGTGCGGATATAGCTTTGCATATCCCAATTATCAGGCGTGATATTAAGGTTGCTAACGTACTCAGCAAGTTTTTCAGGATAGAGTGTGTTTTCCCAGCGATTAATGGTTGCATAGGGTGCGGTGGTGCTGACAGGATCAAAACCATAATCGATCTGAAAGTTAACGGCTTCAATGGCTCCGGCCTGTGGGTTATTGTTGCCTAAACCCAGGTTATAGAGACCATTGGTATGACAGAATAGACAAGCGTTTTGACGACCATTTCCAGTTTCAATGTAGCATTGAGCGGGGACATTTGCGTAAGGGTTATCAAAATTGATCGGACTGGTGTATTCGCCAACTAAAGCGGACTTGACCACTGGGGGATTACTGTCAGCAGTAGTCGACTCATCATTTGAGTCGGTGTTGTTGGTTTGGCATCCCGCAGTCACTAAAGCCAAGGAGGTGATGAATAGGAGTTTGGTTTGAAATGGTTTCATGTGTTTGTCTCCAAAAGACTTTGCAAGCAACGGCAGTGAACAAGCGATTGATTGTCGTGTCTTGCAAAATCATTTGTTTATAAAGTAACAGTGTGAATAGTAAAAAACCGGCGCTTGCGCCGGTTTATAAAAGACTAAAGTAACGAGTTACTTAATCGCTGGCATACCGCCGATGTAACCGAAGTTAGCATCAAACTTATTGATTAAGCCGGTCGCTTCGATGGCCGCTTTAGTGTCTTCATTGATGGTTTTAATGAAGTCACCATGGTGCTGTGAATTGCTCATGACATAAGAGAAACCATCCATATTTTCAACGGCTTGTAGACCAGTGGCTTCCGCACCTGCTACGTTGGTTAAAATACGAGAAAGTTTTTTAGTATCAACGTTATAAGCCCATACAAAGTTGTTAACGTGTGTACCAGAATCTTCACCGATAAACAGCGTGCGCATTTTCTCAGCAAAGAAAATGTTATCTGTATTGGCAATGAAATCAGGATCAGAGGTGTTACCTAAAGCGTCTGTTTCAATATCACGACCAATCAACTTATCTTCAGCAAGCATAGAAGTCACAACGTAATCAGATGCGATGCGATCACCATTTTCATCCGTCTGACCAGCATTCATTGGCAATGTGAAGGTCACACCGGCATTGATTTTTGCCATTTTGATGTGTTCCATTTCCGCTGGTAAATCGTTATCCAACATGCCTTTGTCTAGGTAAGAGATAGCCATATACAGTTTTTTGTCTGCATCGTTAACAGCAATCCCTTCCATTTTGTTGAACTCAGCAGTTGCACCCATTAAAGCGGCATAGCGACGTGATTCTAAGAAAGCGGCTGCTTTTTCCATACCCGGTTTAACGGCTAGACATTCGTCATAAGTATCACCAGAACGCACTCGAGTGGTTTCAGCAGGGCAGGTTCCTGCGTCAGCATCAAACGCTTCATTGACAAAAATTTCATCAAAAGTGGTTGTATCAGCTAACGTTTTTACTTCTGCATCCGTTGCGTGGCCAAGCTTAATCCAGTTAAAATCACCGGTATATGATGTGCCTTCTTGTGTGAATCTACCTGCGTATAAGGTTCCTGCTGATAAGTCTTCTGCTGTATCAGCTACATACATAAATAGCGCAACGTTGGTACCATCATCACCGTAATAAACGGTACGGCTGTCAGGCATGACTTTACCTGCTTCCCATGTTCCACGACCCATAGAGTAGTGTTTTTGAACGGATGTTGTACCGTCTTCATTAACTGTCACTTCAGGAAAGAAACCATAGTGATATGGGTTCGCAACTTGGGTGTTGTTGAAATATAGTTCGTTTAGGGCGGTTAGACCGTTATTTGTGCGAGCGATATCTTCATTCAGTGGGTTGAACTGAAGATCATAGTCTTCTTCAGAACCTAAGTGGGTGTTCCAAGGGGTTTGTGAACCAAAACACGGAATCCATAGGCCATCAACACTTGAAAAATCAATGGGAGATTGTTCAATAGCCGTTAACTCGCCTGTTTCTGAATCTTGTTCCATCTCGGTTAAAATCATGCTCATCGGCGCACGTGAATACCAGTCTTCAGCCTTATAAGATTTTGTGCCATCAGACAGTAACCAGTCATATTCCAAGTGAGAAACCATGAACATCTTGTCGCCAACTTTTAACAAGCTGTTTGAGTCTGGTGTCTCTGCAATTAATGGTTCATTAAATGGGTCCATGAGTGGATTCATGTTCATATCATAAAGTTGGCCAGCAGGGTTTTGGTTTGTTCCGACTTTGTCTAAGGTACCGAATAATTTTTTATAGGTTAATGGAAACTCTTCAGTCGACCCGTCTGTGTAAGTTACGATTGCCGTTGATTCGGTATAAGTCGTTGCCATTTTTTCTGCAGTAGAAGGTGCTGCAGTGTCAGTAAATTCAATTGACTGGAATGAGCGAGCGTCACTGATCGCGCTATTTAAGTCTGCGTCTGATACATCGTCACCACCACAGCCCGTAAGTGTTAGGGCTGAAGCAGATACAGCCATCATCATGGCTAAGTTTAAAGCTTTAAGTTTCATTGTAAATTCCTGATTAGTTGGGATTGCACCAAGTTTTGGTACTGAAGATAGTAAGGAATCTTTGTTACAAGGAGGTGTAAAGCAGGTTTCTATTTGATGAAACAAATACGACAGAAATATGACAGGGTTGCGTTTAAAAATGGCGAATTAAAACTGATCAGGCCTGGTCAGTTAATAAACTCTAATTTTGACGATTATTGGAGCTTAAACGGCCCAATAATCCCTGCTTGAGATTGTTTTAGAGCCTTATCAACAGGCTGGTTTTTTAGCGGATGTTGGGTAACTACGGTGATATAAGCAAAACCGTTAACGTCTTTATGCCAGAAAGGTGAGGTGTTTTCAGCATCCACGGGCGCACTGAAAATTCGGGTTAAGCTTTTTTGGTAGACATCGTATGACCAGACAAAATTATTTTCATGCAGGTCGCTGTCTTCGGCAATGATCAGCGAGTTAGAACCATCCAGAAAACTCAGATTATCAGGGTTTGCCAAACCATTGACATCACATTGGTTTGCAGCATATTTGGAATCACTCGCATAGGTTCTAGGGTTTCCTGCAATCATGCCTTGCATCGTTTGTGCAATATAATCGGACTGCATTTCGGAATCAGGTTTCACATTAAGTTGATAGACACCACCGCATGGGTTGTATGCCAGTTGAATATGATTGCCACCGCCTAAGTCATACAGACTGCTTTCTAGTCCAAGTTCGGCGTGATTTTCCATGCCCAGTGCGATCTCTGACATGCCAATATAAAGTTGGCTAGTTTGCGGGTTAAAGGTAATGCCTTCCTCTTTGCGGAACTCAGTGGTCGCACCTTTATAAGCCGCCATACGACGAGTCTCTAAACGTGAGGCAATCACTTCATCTTGGGCATCAATTTTTTGATCTTGGTTAATGTCTTTTAACTGCAAACACTCACTGCCATAGGTGGTATTTACTGATTGAAAATGGTTAGGACACTGGCCTGATGAGTTTCGTTCAGCTGTTGCAAACAGTTGGCTAAAGACCATTTTTTGTTTAACAAATTGACGAATCTGTTGGTTGTTGGCGTGACCTAAAGAGATCCATTTAAGGTTGGCAGAGCCTAATCCTTCCGATGAGGTTTGTTGCCACTGAGCGGCATATAAAGTTCCAGAAGAGAGGTCTTGCGGTTGATCAGCGATAAACAGGTACAAACCGACATTGGTGCCATCGTCAGAGAGGTAAACGGTTTTTTGATCGGGCATCACATAGGCCAGTTCGTGTGAGAAGCGTCCCATACTGAAATGTTTTTGGTAGTTGGGTTGACTGTTTTCATCAATTTTAATCTCTGGAATCCAGCCATAATAGTAGGGGTTAGAGCGGCTTAAATCGCCTTGCCAATAGGGGGCGGTTGCATCAAAATACCAGCTACCAGTCATCTCGGTGGCTGGGTCATAATGGGTTTCAATAAAACGTGCGTCTGGCTCGTACTCTTCCGAACCTAAATGCGACTGCCACGGTGTCGTTTGCCCGGCACAATGCACAAAGCCACCAAAGTCAGCAGACTGATCAATAAACTGCAAACTGTCAGACTTTACTTTGAGCAGGCCTGTTGGGTCTTGTTCGAGTTCATTCAAATAAAATGCCCCAATCGCACACTCGTATTGCGACACCATATAAAGTTTATCGTTTTTTTGTAAGATCGAAACATGGTCAAGCCCAGAGCCTGCCCCGTCATTGGTGCCATTACAAATATAAGGCGAACCATCGGGCAGTTTTAATGGCTGACCCGTCACATCTTTAATTAAACCAAAGGTTTCACCATTATTTTGATCGCCTGTTTTAAACAAAGGAAGGTAGCCAATGCTCTGTTTTTCTCCGTTAACTGAGACCTGTGTGGAGGCGAGGTTCTGAAATTTTTGTTCGGTTGATTCAGGCACTGCAATCTCTTTAAACTCTAGATTTAAAGTGGTATTTTCAGGAATTGAGGTGGTTGCTTGATCGCTACTGCAACTGGCTAAAAGAGTACTGGCAAACAATAAAGTTAAGGTTGGTTTCATAATTTAGTCTTTTGATGCAAATTAATGGCTTGTTATTTTACGATTGAAAAAAGTAAATAGGGTGACAAAAAACAGCAAAGCTAACAGCGTGAGGCTGAGAGCGATGTAGGCAAATAGATCAGGCGCTTTCATCATGGTGCTCATAAGAGAGTCTTGGTAGTAAAAAAACCATGGATGTTCAGGCGGAAAAATCCAAATATGCAGTTGGTAAAACACCGTTTTAGCCCCGAAAAAAACCAACACACCCGCTAATCCGACTAGACCCGCACCGAGATTCCAGAGTGCCGAAGACCAACTGGCAAAGCGTTGATGAGACATTAACAGGTAAGTTGTTAGAATCGTCCACAGTAACAATAACCCCCAGCCAAGTTTTTCTAAAAATTGGATTAGGTTGGCGACATCGGTTAAATGCACGATCTCAGCACGATGCAATAATGGAATGGTTTTTTGAGTGTAAGCGTTCACGTATGTAAGCGATTTGAAGCCTTCACCTTGGTTGTGAATCGCATCGACAATGCCTGCAAATAGGGCTTTTCTGGTATCTGAATCGGTGGTTTCAAAGCCGTTGCGAAATCGGTTTTTAGGGGCGTACGCTTCAATGTTCTCAGCAATACCCGCATGATCGTACCAAATGCCGTATAGAAAGTTACTTTGGCTTAAGGCCATCCAGCTTAGATAAAACGCTAAAATCAGTGTTAGCCATATCCAGATAAAGTGTTGCAAGGTTTGAGTGATTTGGGCGGTTTTCAAACTGATCAGGCCTGTTGGGTTTGTGTTGTATTTGTAGTGGATAAGTTCGATTAAGCGTTTCGCTTAATATTTGCAATGAGTGTATAGATTACGGCATTTGTTGATGTTGTGCCAGTGAATGCCAACGCCCGAAGTCCCCAATGATAATATGATCTAGGCAACGCACTTCCACCAAGTCTAAGGCTTGGCTCAAGGTTTGGGTTAAATCTAGGTCACTTTGACTAGGGGTTGGATCGCCGGAGGGGTGATTATGCGTTAAAATCACCGCAGCGGCATTAGACTCTAACGCCGTTTTGACGACTTCTCGGGCATGGACATTGGCTTGATTTAAGGTACCGGTAAACAGCGTTTGATATTGAATTAAGTGGTGTTGTTGATCGAGCAATAAAAGCCCAAATTGCTCTTGGTGTTGAAAACCAATTTTATGGATTAGAAAGTTAGCCACCGCTTCGGGCTGAGTAAAGGCATCACCTTTTTTAAGCCCTGATTCAAAATGGCGGGATGACATCTCTAACACCGCTTTCATCTGCACAAACTTGGCTTGGCCTAAGCCTTTGGCTTCACAAAACTCGGCTTCATTTGCATTGAGCAGAGTATGCAAACTGCCAAAGTGATCGAGTAGGTTTTGCGCAAGTTCTACCGCACTTTGGCCTTTGACCCCCACTCGTAAAAAGATCGCCAGCAGTTCAGCATCACTTAAGGTATCAGCGCCAAAGTGGAGGAGTTTTTCTCGGGGGCGGTCGTGTTCATGCCAGTCGCGGATTGCCATAGGTCTACTTCAATTTATTTGATAAGATGAGTCATTGTTTTTTAAAGTTTAGCGTAATATTACGTAAAAGGACGAGTTCCAGCAATGTTTAAATATCCGATGCGAGTGCGAGATTATGAGTGTGACCTACAAGGTGTGGTCAACAACAGTGTTTATCAAAACTACTTTGAACATGCCCGTCATGAATTCTTATTGTCGAAAGAGATCGATTTTTCCGACTTAGCCGAGCAGGGTGTGCACTTAATGGTGACCCGGGTTGAGTTGGACTTTAAACGTTCATTACGCCCTAAAAATGATTTTTATGTGACGGTAGAAGTTGAAAAAGTCTCTCGCATTCAATACGCTTTTATTCAGCACATCTATCTGACTGAAAACGATCAGTTAATGGTCTCTTCAAAAGCGATTGGGGTGGCTGTCAACCTAAAAGGCCGACCAATGGCTTCACCAGAATTGGATCAGCTATTGGGGTAGGCCAACTCTCAAAATCGCTCCTTTTCTTCTTTTACTCTGCTCGTTTTGGTCGGTTTAAATTGATCTCTAACGGGCTGGAAGTGTCTAAATGAACATCCCGTTGTGGGAAGGATATTTCGATACCCGCCTGATTGAATTTGTCGTTAATGGCACTGTGTAGCTCTGATTTTACTAAAATGAAATTTTCTAGGTCCTCCACAAATGCACGCAGTGTCAACTGCAATGCATTGTCGCCAAAACTCTCAAAAATCACACTTGATTCCGGTTCTTTAAGCACAGCAGGATGCTCTTCTGCTGCTTCTTTAACGAGTTTGAGTGCCAGATTTACATCGCTGCCATAAGCAATCCCTACATTCACTTTAATGCGTGTGACAGGGTCGGAGAGTGACCAGTTAATAAATTTACCAGTAATAATCTGTTTATTGGGAATCACCAGTTCTTGGCGATCCCAATTAACAATGGTGGTGGCACGAATTCGGATTTTGGATACTTTACCGGTGACATCATCGACCGTGACGGTATCACCAACACGAATCGGTTGTTCAAATAGTAGAATAATCCCGCTGACAAAGTTGGCGACAATCTCTTGTAAACCAAACCCTAAACCAACCGACAGCGCGGCTACTAGCCACTGAATATTTGACCATTCAATCCCCAGTGCACGGAAGATCATTACAAAACCGATAATCGCGATAATGTATTGCGTTAAAGAGGTAATGGCATAACGTGCCGCATTGCTGATCGGTAAATATTTAAGAAACGTAAATTCAAGCAGGCCTGGTAGGTCCTTTGAAAATAGAATGGTTAAGGCACCTAAAGCAACCCCTAAAATAATATCCCCTAAGGTCAATGGAATTTGTTGCACAACCCCGTCCACCAATTGTGATTTGGTAAGGGTGAGGGTTTCGTTATTGATTAGGTTTAGGGCGGGGAAAATATCTTGCCATAGTAACCAAACCCCAGCCAATAGCGCGACGATATAACCTAAATTTAAGGCTTGACGAACCTGGTTGCTGAGTTTGTCATAATCCATGGCAGGATCTTCATCTGAGGCACTATCACTCTCTTCAGGTGTTTCTGCATTAGCTGCTTTGAGTTTTTGTACTCGTTCGTTATAACGTTGTTTTCTGTCTTGTAAAAATAGACTTCTAAGCATCAATTCTCTGACTAGATAGACCAGTAAAATCAAACCTAAGGTCCAGTTAAAGCGTTCTGCAATCACCATTGATGTGTAGTAGTAACCGTAATAGGTCGCCCAAACGAGAGCAAGGGGAGAAATTAAAAGCAGTGGGAACCAGATAAAGTGAAGTTGTTGCCAAGCTCGGATTTTCTGTTGTTGCTGGAAATCACGCATGATGAGGCGTTTAGATGACCATAAACGGTAGATCAATACTGCCATCCCAGACATTAATAGAATAAACCCGTATCGACCAATCATCTGTCGTTCTGCTGGGCTGTTTGGATCGGTATTAAGGGCAATTAAGATAATTAGCACGGCACCTAATGGAATTGCCCAACTTAACTCTTTCTGTAAGGCACTGCGCACACTTGGATGCCAGTGGAAGTGTCGTTCAGCTAATCCATCAGGACGTGCTATTTGTTTGAGTCCATTTAACACCAGAATCAAAATACTGGCATCAATGAGTCCTTTAGTTAAGGCTTGTGAGTAGTCAGAAGGTTCTGGAAGCTGGCTGAATAAAAGAGCAAGCCCAAATAGGAATAGAGGCCAAACAATGGTGAGGCCCAAAGTGTAAATTAAAGCTCTAATTGTGTAAGAAAAGGCGTCTGTTCGGATTGAGATAACTTGGTTTGCGGTGTTTTTTAAGCCTTTTAAAAAATGAGAACGAAGATAAATTAACGCACTGATTAACAGTAGCCAAATAACGATATATTGTGGGTAGGTTTCCAGTGCTAAGACACTGTCTTTAAAAAGCTCTTGTATATTTTCGATAGAGAAAAACCATTGAAAACTGGTGTGAAAGGCATCGATTGAAAACAGTCCACTAACCCCCACGTTTGGTAACCACAATAGATGGTTATTAAGAAAACGATGGTAGGTTTTGATGGTTACCTGCTGTTGAGTGTATGCTAGATCGAGTTTGGAAAGTTTTCCGATGTAGCTGGGATAAAGGTTTTGCTGCTCTTTAAGTGCCTGCAAATATTTATCGTGTAACGCTAAAGCCTGCTCTTCAAGTTTTAACCGATCTTTTTGTGTCATGATTGATGAAATATGTTCCAAAATAGGTTTTACCACTTCGGCAGTGGTAAACACTTCAGTCTCTCGAAATTTTTCCATCAGCAATAACTGATTTAAGACGGCTTGGTTAATTTGATTTTTTACTCTTAACGATTTACGAGGCAGAACTTCTAAAGTAGAGAGGCTTTCAAGTCGTTTATGCAAAACCAAGGCAATGGTTTCGTTTGAGCCTTCAAGCTCAACGATTTGTTTATCACGACTGAACTGAGTGGTTAAGTGAGTAACGACTTCATTGGCGATGAGAATTTTATGATCGATTTGCTTGTCTAATTCAATCAGGCTCGCTTTATCTTTTTGAACTTGAATGATTTTCTGTTGCAATGCATAGAAAGGGCTGTTTGGGTCATCTTGTTCTTCAATGGACTTTTGTAGATCCTCTGAAGCCTGTTGCGCTTTTTCTTGTTGCAGCTGTGCTTGTAGTTGTTCAAGTGTTTTTACTATGCTTGATTTGCTTATTTTCCATAGATCACGTTCATCTTGTGCCAGCTCTGTCAAAATACCTAGATTGTCTATCTTATAGCTAAGTAAGCTTAATTCAGCCTTTAATGCTTGACTCCGAGAATTAAGTAATAGGTTTTTAATTTGATCAGTCAGGTCGGTGCTTTCAGTGTAATTAAGACTGACTTGGCTTTTTTGTAATTGATCAATGGTTTTTTCAAGTTGGGCTTGTTGGTTTGCCCCTTGGGTTGCAAGAAATAAATACTGGTTAAGATTTTTTTCCCAAAGTTTTAAGCTCTGATTGGCATTTTTTAATTTGCGTTCTTCAGTATTAAGAGCGGCTAATAAATCTTCACTTTTTATCAGTTCAGCACGGGTGTTTTCCAGGTCATTTAATTGATTGTCGAGCGTTTTTCTAGCTTCTTGTAGCTCTTTTAAGTAGGTGCTGGCCTTGGGGATGAGATTCTGTAACTGTTGCAGTTGCTGATGATGGTTTTGGGATTCCATTACCCAGCCCTGAGATTTTTCTAACTGGACGGTAAAGGCTTTTTGGGTCTCTTCATCCAGGTGTTCAGCTTGTTTGAGTTGTTGGCTAAGCATCTCTATGTCATTGCTAGAGATGGTTTTAGCTTCACTGATAATGGAGGCATAAACGGAGCCTGATACCGATAGCATTAAACTCCATAAAACCCAAAAGCCTACTTGATATAAAGCGTGATTTTGCTTCATTTTTACTTATCTCAAACTATTTGATATTAAGGTTTAATCATACCTTTTTTTGGGGTTTAGCTTTCTAAAAATACGACCTGACTGGTGTGATTTATACCTTTACTTAAGGTACTGTAACGCGATGGTTTTATTTAATTACTTAGCAATTATCATTACTTTGGGTGAGGTATTTTTGCTGCAAAATATATTAATGTTTGGTTATTACCATTTTTATATTGCGTGAATTAAACGCCGGCAGTATATTTAAGTAGAAATACTAGCGAGGAGGGGCAAGGAAAATGAACGCGTTAAATTATAAAAAACCAACAAAAATCGCACTTTTATTCATTGCAGCATTTGCAATATCCATGATTAGTGGTTGTAACAGTTCGTCATCTGATGACGTAGCTGATCAGGTTGATGATGTGGCTGATCAGGTTGATGACGTAGCTGATCAGGTTGATGATAATGGTGTTGCAGACAGTGGGATTGTTTTTAATATTGCCAGTGTAAATTATGCAGGAATTACAGTTGATGAAACAGGCTTGCTTTCAGGAGAAAGGTTATTGGCGGCTCAATGTGCTCAATGTCATGGAACTTATGGAGTAGCTGTTCGAGAGTGGCCTGATTTATGGGGAAGTGGCCGACAGATTGGCCAATGGATGGAAGATTACCAAGATGAAACTTTGTATAGCGATAATATGATGTATATACATGCACTGGCTTATACCTCTGAAGAGGTCGACTTATTGAAAAGTTACTATCCAAAAGTAACGTATGATAAAGACGCGGTTGAAGGAGAGTAGTTATGAGTAAGTCAACAGTAGGAATAGAAGTTAGCCAAGTCTTGTGGTCTCGTCGCAACTTCTTAAAAGCGGGTGCAGGTTTAATTGCAGGGGTTTCAACGTTAGGTGCTTTATCAGCATTTGCCGCTGACACACCCTATAAGGTGGTTGTCGTTGGAGGTGGTTTTGGTGGTGCAACCGCGGCTAAATACCTTAAACTTTGGGGTAAAGAGGTGGTTGAAGTGATCATGGTGGAGCCTAATGCAGTTTACAACTCACCGATTTTGAGTGGTATGGTTGTCACGCAGCAATTAGAAATTGATCGACTTGATTTTGGTTTTGAGCGATTGCGTGATGTGCATGGTGTAAACGTGGTTCAAGACCGTGTTTCAGCGGTTGATTCTGTCGCCAAAACGGTCACTTTATCAGATGGGTCAACACAGATTTCTTATGATCGATTGATTTTGTCCCCAGGTATTGGTTTCGTAGATGTCGAAGGTTGGGAGCCAGATAAAGTTCCTCATGCGTGGAGTGGGCGTGATCAACTACAGTTATTGCAGGAGCAGTTAGCCAGCTTTCCTGAGAATGGTACTTTTGTTCTTAAAGTACCTGCGGCACCTTATCGTTGCCCTCCTGGACCTTATGAACGTGCCAGTACCGTAGCAGATTTTTTACGAGTCAATAATAAAAATGCTCGCGTAGTGGTGTTGGATGCGCAAGCAAATATTGCCATTGAGCCAGATACTTTCCAAGGTTTATATGATTTGTTTGGGGTGGAGTACCGAGGCAGCATTCAGGTTCAGAGTGTTAATTCAGGTGATGCTGATGGGAATGGCAAGTCAATTACCTTTGTTGAGCAATATAGAGATGGTGATGGTGTTTTAACGGGTGAGATAAGTACACCTGAAACACTGGAAGCAGATGTGATTAACCTGATTCCAGATCATAAGGCTGCTTCTATTATTTTTGATGCGGGTTTAAATTCAGATAACTGGGCACCGATTAACCCATTAACCTATGAATCGACGATTGAAGGTAAAGAGTTTATTCATATATTAGGGGATGCTCAATCTACAGCTCAGGTAAAAGCAGGTCAGGCAGCCAACAACGAGGCAAAAGTCTGTGCGGATGCGATTCTTCGCATATTGGCAGGAGGTGAACCCTATGGCTTGCCGATTAATACCGTAGGTTGTTCAGCTCCAGTCACGCAAACTCTTGCAAACTGGGCAGGGAATACTTGGCGTTATAATCCAGAAACACAGTTAATGGAGAAAGACATTGCTAAATTTGCTCCAGAACCTTCAGTGGAAAATTGGGAGCCGATGTTGAAATGGGCGCATAACTTATTTGCCGATACGTGGGGATAAAATTTAAACCAATAAAATCTACCCTTTCGATTTTTCCGGTTAAAAGTTTTACTTTTAGTCGGTTTTTTTATATCTAAATTTTTATGCTTCATTTCTCTCTATGCCCCATATATGGGTAAATTTCCCATAGGGCATTTGTCCTATAAGACATCTGCCTACTTTCCAAAATACAAATCCATATATAAATTAAGGTCAAATTCATTGGGAATGGTTTATTTTTAAATAAGCCTTACCTGAAGTTCAAACTAAAATCTAAATACAAGATTATCAGAGGTAAATTATGAAGATGCGCGGACCTTTTATACTTTCCAGTCTTTCGGCAGCACTTTTGTTAGCTGCATGTGGCGGGGGAGGATCAACATCCACAGACATTACAGACGATGGTGCGGCAACCCCCACGGGGGCCGTTATTACTGGAACGGTTCCTGGAACCTTAATTGAAGCGTTCTGTACGGACGGCAGTTATTACTCCGTTAGCTCAACAGATGATGGCAGTGCAGAGCATCCTTTTAGTCTAACGGTGCCATCAGGGATGGACTGTCATTTAGTGATGACCACCAATGAAGACGATCCAGACAACAAAATTATTACGCCGATCTCGATTCAATCAGGTAGCACAATCAGTTCTCTTATCAACACCCAAGTGCCCTTTAATTTAGGCTATGTGCCTTTAGCACTCAATATCGACGATATTGTGGATACAAATGGAGATGGAGTGGTCGATACCCCTCTGACTATTGAGCCAGAAGTACCAGACGGGACGGTCATTAGAGAGGTAACGTTTGATGTGTTAGATGATGATCAAGACGGCATACCTAATGTCTATGAAGATGATGACGATGACGGTGAGTACAACCTTGAAGATGACGACGATGATAATGACGGTATTTTAGATGACGATGATGAAGACGATCATGATCGTGACGATGACGGCGTAGATGATCTATATGACCGTGATGATGATAACGATGGCATTTACGATGATGAAGATGACGATGATGATAATGATGGGGTTCGTGATGAAGACGATGACGATCATGATGATGATTATGACACTTCAAGTAGTACCACTACAGATTACACGCCAGTCAGCGCTTATACTGTGACGCCAGGTCGTTTATTAGCGGCGCAGTGTGCACAGTGTCATGGAACAAATGGTCAATCTGTGAATAGCTGGGACAGCATTGCTGGAGAATCGGCAGCTGAACTGGTTGAAGAGATGATGGAGTTTAAGTCAGGTGGTGAAGATGAGCCCATTATGGAAGCACAAGCACACGGTTATAGCACAGCTGAAATTGAAGCCCTAGCCGCATGGTTGGCAACTCAATCATATTCAGACAGCGATTATGATGAAAATGACAGTGATGAAGACGACGAGTCTGAAGAAGGAGAGGATTAATCATGAATACACAAATTTCTCGTAGAACACTATTGAAAGCATTGGGTCTAGGTACTGCTGCAATGTTGACTCCTCAAATTTTAAGAGCAGAAACGCTTCCTCAGATTGTGGTTGTCGGCGGTGGATTTGCCGGCGCGACAGCGGCTAAATATTTGAAAATGTGGGGCGGTCTGGGCGTTGAAGTGACTTTAATTGAGCCTAATACGACTTATGTCTCGCCAATTTTAAGTAACCTGGTATTAAACAACCAAAAGAGCACCGATGACCTTCAGTTTACCTATGTTAATCACAGCAATCAGTATGGCATCAATATGATTCATGACTCTGTGAATAGCATTGATGAAACTGCACAGATTGTTACTTTACATAATGGCAGTACTGTTAACTATGACCGTTTGATTTTAGCACCTGGTATTGATTTTATTGAGATTGATGGTTTGGATTCGGACAAGGTTCCGCACGCTTGGAAAGCAGGTGTTCAAACCAACTTGTTAAAAGATCAAATTGATCTAATGCAGGATGGTGATCATTTTGTGATGACCGTTCCGGCCGCACCGTATCGTTGCCCTCCTGGGCCGTACGAGCGTGCTTGTGTAGTGGCGGATTATTTGAAGAATGCCAAAGGCTTCACAAATTGTCAGGTTACCGTTTTAGATGCGAATGCAGATATTACTATCGAAACCGCCATGTTCCATGAACAGTTTGAAGGGTATGGTATTAACTATCGTTCAAATGTGAGTGTGCAAAGCGTTGATTCTGATGCTCGTAGCATTACCATTAGTGAAAATGGGGGCGTGGCAGAAGTCTTAACCTCAACGGTATTGAATGTGATTCCAAATCAAAAAGCCGGTAAGTTACTGTTTGATGCAGGTTTAACCTCAGGTAACTGGGCACCGGTTAATCCATTGGATTATCAATCAACCATGGCAAGCAACATTCATATTATTGGGGATTCTCAAGGAACGGGGCAGCCAAAAGCCGGGCATCAAGGTAACTCAGAAGCTAAGGTTTGTGCAGATGCAGTGTTACGTTCTTTACAAGGATTAGCACCCGACCCAGCACCAAAAACCAACTCGGCTTGTTACAGCCCGGTTTCGTCAAGCAGTGCGTCTTGGTTAACAGCGGTGTATGAGTACAATGCAACGACAGGGCAAATGCAGTTAGTGCCAGATGCAGGTTATCCAGCTGCGGCTGAACCTACTGCAGAGAACTATCAATCAATGTTTAATTGGGCAGGCAATCTGTTTGCCGATACCTTCTCCTAAAGCCTACTTTTTAAGCAGGCCTGTTGAGAACTTAACGAGTAATTCAGTTAGGTAATCAACAGGTCTTCAAAAAAGAAAGCAACCAACTCATGCCGGCCAGCGATGCCGGCTTTTTTGTATAAGTTTGAGGCTTGTTGGCGAACGGTTTTCTCTCGTGTTTCACGCACCGAGGCGATTTCATCCAACGTTAAACCTTTTAAAAGTAACAAGGCCACCTCTTTTTCACTTTTGGTTAATTTCCACTCTTCAAATTGATTTTGAATGATTTTTGAAAACTCTCCCATCAATTTTTTTGTCTGAAGTTCTGCGGTATCTAAGGCCTGTTGCGCTTCATTTAAGTCCTGTTGTGTCTCAGCAATGGCCTTTTTCTGTTTCCAGTGTGAGAATAGAAGTACACCAAAAGCGATCAGACTCAGAATCCCCATAAACATTTCGACCATAATATGGGCATTCCAACCACCCATACCTTCCCAGTCTAAGATAATATCGATAAAAGAGATGAGAAATAGCAGGATAAACACGCCTAAACTAAATCGAATCATTGGCATTGTATATTCACCTTTTAAAAAATGTTGAGCATTAATAGTGTTAGTTTACCCCATATTTAAGTGACTAAGAGACCTTTGCACGAGTGAATACACGAATAAAAATGGTTAAAATTCACCAGATTTTTGTTGAAAAACTCTCACTAAGTATCTCGGTTGTTTTCACGTATAATCATGAAAAGATTCAGAATGGTAAGTTAAGATCAAAATGAAAGTGTTATTAGGGGTGACGGGCGGCATTGCGGCCTATAAATCATTGGAGCTGACGCGTCTTTTTATTAAGGCGGGGCATGAGGTGCAAGTAGTGATGACTGCGGGTGCTAAAGAGTTTATTCAGCCGTTATCGTTTCAAGCTTTATCAGGAAACCCTGTGCGTGATAGTTTGTTTGATGCCAATCAAGAAGCGGGTATGGGGCATATTGAGTTAGCGCGTTGGGCTGATCAAATCGTGATTGCACCAACCAGTGCAGAAACCCTATCGAAATTAAGAATGGGACGAGCCGATGACTTGTTGACAACCTTGTGTTTAGCAACAGATCGTCCAATTATGCTGGCTCCAGCAATGAACCGTTTGATGTGGTCAAATGCCGCGACACAAGAGAATGTAGAGCTGCTTAAGCAGCGTGGTTTTAAAGTATTACAACCTGGATCAGGTGAGCAAGCGTGTGGCGAGGTAGGTGAAGGCAGAATGCCTGAACCTTTAGCGATTTTTGAGGCTGTGATCGCCTTCCAGGAAACCTCAAAAATTAACAAAAAACAGTCTGCCCAGGCCTGGTCAGATTTAAAAAGATTTTGGAATGGAAAAGAGCTGTTAATCACCGCTGGCCCAACCTTTGAAAATATTGATCCAGTGCGTTTTATTGGTAATAGAAGTTCAGGAAAAATGGGCTTTTCTATCGCAGAAATAGCCGCCAAAGCGGGGGCTAAAGTGACCTTGATTGCTGGCCCAGTTAATTTAGTGACGCCTTTGAATGTTGAGCGAGTTGATGTCCGTTCTGCTCAACAGATGTTTGAAGCTGTACAACATCACTATGCCAGTTCAGATTGTTTTATCAGTGCCGCAGCGGTGGCCGATTTTAGAGTGGCAGAGCAATCTGAACATAAAATCAAAAAACAGAGCGACAGCGATCAAATGACCTTAACACTGACAAAAAATCCAGATATTGTGGCTTGGGTGGCTCAGCAGGCCAATAAGCCATTCGTTGTTGGTTTTGCTGCGGAAACTCAGAATGTAATTGAGTATGCTAAAGGTAAATTAAAACGTAAAAACCTGGATCTGATTTGTGCCAATCAAGTCGGTGAAAACCAGGGCTTTGAAAAGGATGAAAATGCCTTAACCTTGATTACCGCAAAAGAACAAGTTGTTCAACCGCTTTCAAGTAAAGCTGAACAAGCGATGGCGTTGTTAAATTATATCGCTAAGGTGGCTAAATAGCGCGCGTAAGCCATCTCTACAGTCTAAATTTCATCGCTGTATTAACGCCAAGTCAGGATTCAGGCAGCGTTGAGACACGTCCATCTGTGATCAAATCAACGCTTATCAGCATGATTTTGATTTAGGATTTCCGCTGTGGTTAGCTCACGGCTTTCACCGGGTTGTAGGCTTGGGTCTAAATGGATGTGACCAATTGAGTGGCGGTGCAGTGCTAAAACTTGGTTTCTAAAACGCCCAAACATACGTTTTATCTGATGATATTTGCCTTCAACCAATGTGACTTCTGCTTCAAATTCAGTCAGAATTTTAATCTCAGCAGGCCTGGTCGTAATGTTTTCAAAGGCAAAATACATGCCCTCTTTAAAGGCTGGAATATAGGCTTCTGTCAGTGGATTTTTAACTGTAACTGAATAACACTTTGGAACTTTGTTATTCGGAGAGGTCAGTTGGCGTGACCATAACCCATCATTGGTCAGTAACACTAAGCCAGAGGTATTTAGATCGAGCCTACCGACAATATGAAAATCTTCTTTATCTTCTCGATCAAGTAAGTCAATCACTGTTTTATGTTTGCTGTCTTTGGTAGCACTGACCACTCCGATAGGTTTATGAAGCATGATATAGGTCGGTTTTTTGGATTCAAGATTTTTGCCATCTACAGTGACTTGATTGAACTCATCAACGAGCTGTTGCACGTCTGTGGCAGGTTGGCCATCGACCAGTACTCGACCTTGTGCCAGCATGAGTTTAACATTGCGGCGATTAGTGATCAGGCGAGCACTGATAAAGCGATCTAGACGTGTTCGTTTTGCCGGCAAAAGAGAATCCCAAAAAGTAATGAATTAAGTATTTTAGCAGAAGCAATAAATGATTCCTTAAAGGATGATATTGAGCATGTTTTAGTGCAAAATCAGTAAAAATTAGGCAGAATAGTCAAGCCAAAATGGTCTATCAAACAATAAGTAAAATCAAAGGATATCTTTCATGACTATGCAAGTTGAATACAAAATTCTGGATAAACGTTTAGGTAATGAAATAGAGATGCCACATTACGGAACAAAAGGTTCGGCAGGGTTAGATTTACGTGCTTGTATTGATGAAGAGTTGACGATTGAACCTGGGCAAACGGTTTTGATTCCGACAGGAATGGCGATCCACTTGGATGACGCCGGTCTGGCGGCTATGTTATTACCGCGTTCTGGTTTAGGCCATAAACATGGCATTGTTTTGGGGAACTTAGTGGGATTGATCGATTCTGACTATCAAGGCCCATTAATGGTCTCTTGCTGGAATAGAGGGGATGCCGCTTATACTGTCGAAGTGGGTGAGCGTATTGCCCAAATGGTGATTGTGCCAGTATTGCAGCCGGTGTTTACCGAAGTTGAAGAGTTTGGTGACGCCACAGAGCGTGGTGTGGGTGGCTTTGGGTCAACGGGTAAAAAATAAGTGGAAACGTCATTTTATAAACTTAAGTTATAAAAAAAACCAGCAAATTGTGAAGTGACCCCCAAATGTTGGACACCAACCTTGGGGGTTTTTTCATGTCCAAATACAATCGAGAATTTAAACTGGCGATTGCCAAGCAATACCTCTGTCATGAATCCAGTCGTTCGATTTC
>JAYENR010000187.1:0-8093 GCA_034722175.1 Pseudomonadota bacterium
TCAAAACCACTTCCAAAACGTGCGGATGATATTAAACGATATGCCTTTGAAGAGTACTTAATGAGCTTTGAGATATCAGACAATAAAAAATTGAAACAGGAACAGCAAGAAGCTTTGTTGCAATTGCTAAAAGGCACTGCAACCGCTAACGCCCTACAAAAATCAAAGTACTCTTCTAAATGCACCCTAAAAAGACCTGCAATAATTAACTCGCCAGATACCGCTATTGACTTAGTACCCCTGAGAAAACGAACCGTTTCAATTAACCTTCCCAAAGCACCAAACCTCGGTTTTCATGTAATTGAGGAAAACCTGATTGCTAATGTACGTTTAGAACTTTTAAGGCTTACGCAATCTATCTCGCATGTCATATTTCCTGATACAACTAACTGTTGGCAGAATTATGAACTCGAATTAAACGATTTTCATGAGTTAAACAATTTGATTCTTATTGGCTGCAAATTGTCACAGCAACTTAAGGGGTCTCCAGACAGGTTTATTTCTGAATTTACCGAGTGGGCTATTGAAGATCTGTTTACACAACTTGATGACAACGATACCGCCTATCTATTTTATCTCTGGGCTGAAGAGCATAAAGAAGAAACCTTGACGCAACCGATGAAGGATTGGAAAAGCGAACTGGATTACTATGCCGAATTGGAACAGATTAACCTTTCGAGCATCTCTGAGCGCAAATTGAGTGCGGATTTAAAACAAGCAATTCCTCTACTGCGAAAACTGGGAATCGACTGTGAATCAAGCGGGCGCTCTAAACGATTAAGTTCTTGGACAATCACTGTTGACAAAGAAATTGGCTTAGGAAAAGCCATTTCAGTTCAGCAAGACGAGCCTACTGCTCTTCCAATATCTAACTACTAAAAACAATCGAACCTATCGACATTGCGACAATTATTAAGCATTTTGTGGAGGTTTTAGCCTTTAATCAGGCTTTTTTACCAGAACAGCCAAAACAACCTCGTAATGTCGCACACAATTTTAAAAAGGAAATAATCAATGGCCGTTTATTTTGAGAACTCAGCAGGAGAGTATGAAGTCTATAAATCACAAAAACCGAGTGTTGACATTATGCTTGGCTTTAATGATTCGAGTGAGCAATATGGTTTAATTGCACAATCTGCAAATCGAAATATTGCGATGGATTTAAATCATCCGCAAACAATCATCGCCACCGGAAACCAAGGCAGTGGAAAAAGTTACACCAGTGGTTCTATATTGGAAATGTCACTTCAGCGAATTCTAGGGATTAACCATTTACCAAATAAAATGGCCACCGTGGTCTTTCACTACAGTAATACACAATCCTACAGACCTGAAGCACGCACCATGACTCAACCGAATGACCAAGCCGAACAAATCAAACTGCTGGCTGAAAAGTATCATGCTAAACCGGAGGCTCTAGAAGAAGTTGTTTATCTCGTTCCACCTGACAAACTAGCAGAGCGTCAGATCGAATATAAGGGATCGACAGTCCTACCGATTCAGTTTAAAGCCGATGATTTAAAAACCCAACACTGGAAGCTTTTAATGGGCGCTGAGGGCAATAAGGCTGCCTATTTAAGAATCATTAACAACCTAATGCGAGAACACCGAGAAAATCTAAGTATTGATTTATTAAGGGAGGGGTTTATTAAAGCATGTCCTGATGAAAAACTCATTGAGTTTGGCTTAATGCGCCTTGATTTTGCAGAGCAATACGTGAGCCCTGAGAGCCAAATCACTAATTTTCTCCAACCGGGTCGATTAGTCATCGTTGACCTTCGTGATGAATTAATCGAAAAAGACGAAGCGCTTACCCTGTTTATGATTCTAATGGATCTGTTTTCAGAAGCACAGCACAACGGTGGGCAATTTAATAAGCTAGTGATGTTTGATGAGTGTCACAAATACATTCAAAACCGTTTTCTAGTGAATGCTCTGACTGAAGCGGTGCGAGAGATGCGTCACCGTGGCACAAGCATTATTCTAGCTAGCCAAGATCCTCAGTCAATACCAGCAACCTTACTAGAGCTTGCTTCAATGATGTTCTTGTTTAAGTTTAACTCACCACTCTGGTTAGCTCACCTTCAGAAGGCTAATACTGCTTTGAGGAACCTAACACCCGAGAAACTGAATGCCCTCAAACCCGGAGAAGCTTATGTCTGGGCCAATAAGTCCAGTGACATCAGCTTTACTCGCCAAGCACACAAGATTCAGTGCCGCCCAAGGGTCACGAAACATGGAGGTGATAGCGTTACTGCTGTGCGTTAACACGATCGCCACCAGCAAGCTTTCCTGTCCTTTTGCCAGCTTACCCTCTGCTACGACTGAAAACCTTTACAGGCAAGTCGTAGCGCTTAGAATAGGCTTTGCAGATGTATGAGTAGTGCTTGAACATCTGTTTGATTTCTTGTTTTCTATGAGCTGTACTTAAATCAATATAATAACCTTTGTGACTGAAATCAATAAGACCTTCATTAACAACTTGGCAAGCATACAAGCCGAGAGCACTCGCCCAAGCCGCAACAATTCGATGATAAAGGTTGTTCTGAGTGGAGTTAAAATCCCCAAGAGCTCTAAACGAGTGACCATTAAAAAACAGTACTGCATGAATATGTAACCCACGACTCTGACCATCCTCATAAACTCTGCAAAATCGAATGCGATTTGAACGCCCGTCACCATGAGCACGCTTACGCTGCCCATGTGCCTCAACCTGAGCGTTTAGGGAAGCCATAAAGCGTTTAAAGTAATCTTGTTGCACTCTCTGCTCTAAAGAAGAGTTAGCAGGAAAGTACAGGTTAACCATCACAGTAAAAACTTTTCTGTATTGTTGCTTGTGATTAACGTAGGTATCAATCAGGCCATCAAGATATTCTTTAACCATTGGACCCTTAGTCGTAAGAATCTGTGCATTACGATATATTGGTTCGTACCACAGTGTCAGTTCTTTGTTGTCAGGGTGGCGTTTAGGTAAGCCTTGATAGGCATTATGATAGTGGCTTGCTTGTTGATAAGTCGTTGTCATACTATGCTCCATTGAGTCTGTTAATCAATAGAGATAGATTCATTCAGCTATATGGTTAGTTACTTGTATATACCTACATTAAAGTTATTCAATTCATTCATCATATTACTTAAGGTAATATGTTTAATATAACACTATTAACCCCGATGACGATTTTTCAAAATACCCCGGTTACTTTAAAAAAGCTTAAACCAAAATTAATTGCACACCGATATTTTCTAAAAAACGAATCACTCTGCTAAATAACGAATCTTTCTCTATAGTATGTACAACAAAAAGTTCGATTTAATTTAACTCCGGTTTACGAAAGTAGATTGCAGAGATTTGAAAAACTATATTACTTATAAAAAAGGTTTTTTTTGAATTTCCAGCAATTACCTTGTCACCTCATTGCTTAACAAAAACAGGGTAATTACATAACCAATATAAGCCTTAGACAAGTTTTAATATTTGTTGCATATTACTGCCTAAAGTAACACTCTCTAACCTCTGAAAATCCCGGTATTTTGCTGCATTTAAACTATCAGTTTGGTGTAATTTCAAATGGACATAAAGTTACTGGTTAAAGTATTCATTAAGAATATCGGGAAGCATCAAAAAAACATTAACTGAACCGCTTGGTTATTTTGGATTTATCATTCAACTAAGGTCCTACTTTTAATCTAAACCATTGTTTAACACTCGTAACAATTTCAAAGTGCCCTGCCCCCCTTCAAAGGCTTAATCACCACTCAAGACTTGCCTTTCTTTTACACCTCTACTGATTATTCATTATTAAAAACAGAGTAAATCTCCGGTTAATGTCTAAATATTGAGATCAGATTAAATTGTTGTGTCTCACTCAATAACGCAAATTAGCTAGCTCTTCAGTAGACATCCACTGTTGCAACAAAACCTTAACCTAAACAACCATTGACAGTCATCTTGCAGATTTAAAATTTTCAACAGTTTTAGACATCTAGACAAGTTGAGTAATTTTTGTGATTGACCGTTACAGCCCTGAAAAAATTTATATGCAAATTGCACACGCAATCGAATCTGATCTTAAAGATGGTTTTGAAGCGGGCGATTTGTATCTGTCTGAGAAAACCCTAACAGAAAAATTTGGTGTGAACCGCCATACGGTTCGCAGGGCGGTTGAGGAATTGGTCAAACAAGGTGTGTTGGAAAAACGTCATGGTTTTGGAACTTTTGTCGCCGAAAAAAAACTCGCTTACAGCATTAAAGGTCACCAACGTCTGAGCCAAGCCATTGCAGAAAACGGCTCTGAAGTTACGACGACGCTACTTGATAAAAAGATCATTGCGGCACGCGGCAGTGTCGCGGAGAAATTGCAGCTGAAAAATGCTGAGGACGTGGTTCAAGTGGATACCTTACGACAAATTGACGATAAGCCTATTGCGTTAATTTCTCACTTCTTTCCTCAAGCGATTGTTAAGGATACGTTTGACAACTACGAATCCGGCTCATTGGGGACGTTCTTGGCTAAACAGTGTGAAATTGAAGCGAAACGCATTTCAAGTCAAGTGAATGCCGCTATGCCTAATGCACAAGACAGTTTTCAACTTGGAATGAATAGCTCTCAACCGATTCTAAAAGTTAAGACACTCAATATTAACGTCAAAACAAATGAACTTGTTGAATATTCAGTCACACGGTTTCGTGGCGACATGATGCAGCTTGAACTGTTAATGGAATAACTAGAGAGACACAAGAGACCTTTACGCAATCCGTCTAATCACTCTTGGCTGGATTGTTTAAACGTTTCAATTTTTTTAAATCAATAACTTTTAATTTTGGAGAAAACCCAATGAAACTTAAGAATTTGTTCTTATCTGCTGTAACAGCGGTTGCTTTAGCACCTTTAGCGGCCTTTGCTCTACCTGACGGTTCAAAAGAGAACCCTCTACGTGTACTAATGGTTCCTGCTGATACTGGAACAAATGACATTACTAAAGACTATGGCCCAGTTTTCCAAGGGATTACTAAAAACTACGGCATTCATTTTGACATTAAAGCCGGTGCAAGCTACGCCGCGGTTGTTGAAGGTATGTGTAACGATAAAGCCGATATCGCTTGGTTTGGTGCCGTAACTTATGGTCAAGCAAACGATAAATGTGGTGTTGATCTATTAGCGGTTGACGTTAAAAAAGGCAATGCTTCTTACCACTCAGGTATTTTTGTTCGCAAAGACAGCGGTATCAAGGATATTGCTGACCTTAAAGGTAAAAGCATGGCATTTGGTAGCCCAAGCTCAACTTCTTCATTCAACTTCCCAGTTGCGATGTTGATTGCTGGTGGTGTTGATCCAGTTAAAGATCTTTCTAAAGTAATTATCGCTGGTTCTCACTCGGCTTCTATTGCGGCACTTTCAGAAGGTAAAGTTTCAGCAGCTGCCGCTTCTTATAACTCTTTTGGTAAAGCCGCTAAAAAAGGCGCCATTGATCCAGCTTTCTTCATGCCTTTAGCTAAATCTCAGCCTATTCCAAACCCTCCTCTAGCGATGAACAAAGGTTTAACACCTGAGCTTAAAGCAGAACTACGTAAAGCATTTGGTGAGATTCACACAAAAATCGATCCTAGCAAAATCCGTGGTTACGGCGGTAAAAAAGTAGACCGTTATGACACGAACTTTGAAGAGCAAAAAATCTTTGATGCTTTGAAAAAGCTAAGTGCTGTCACTAAAACGGTTAAAGCAGAGATGGTTGAAAAAGCAGGTCAGCGTTAATTTTAAAGGAAGATTCCTTTAATAAATTTAACGACTAATCAATCTTATCCACGCACCTCATTATTGTGAGGTGCGTGTTAAGAGACCTTTGCAAACACGTTTCTAACAGGCCTGTTTGCAAAGGTCTTTATATTTGGAGAATCCACAATGTTAATTTTTGAAAATGTCAGTCGTATTTATCCAGACGGCACACAAGCGGTTAAAGATGTCTCTGTACATCTCAAAAAAGGCGAATTTTGCGTTTTACTGGGGCCTTCTGGTGCGGGTAAATCGACCCTAATGAATATGGTCAATGGGTTAGTTGAACCCTCTAGTGGTCAAGTTAAGCTTGATGGTGAAACCATGAATAAAAAGAATCTACAAAGCATTCAACGCAATGTCAGCATGATTCATCAACAGTTGTATTTAGTGCCTCGTTTGTCGGTTTTACATAATGTGCTTACCGGTATTTTGCCACAAGCGGGTTTTTGGCGAAGCATGATCAAATCCTTCCCAGAAACAGACCAAAAACGCGCTTTTGAGTTGATGCATGATGTGGGCTTAGAGGAAAAACAACTTATGAGACGTGCATCTGAACTATCCGGTGGTCAGCAACAGCGTGTTGCGATTGCCAGAGCCTTTATGGCCAGCCCCAAAGTGGTGTTAGCCGATGAACCGGTTGCCAGTTTAGATCCTGCGATGAGTCGCAGTGTATTAAACAGTCTTAAAAAAGCGGCGCAAATCCACGGTGCAACGGTGTTATGTACTTTGCACCAAATGGACTACGCCCTTGAATTTGCAGATCGTATTGTCGCTTTAAGAAATGGCGAAGTCTTTTTTGACGGCCCCCCTTCTGACATGGACGAAGAAGTACAGCGCAAACTCTATGAAATAGAGCGTGAAAACCTTTCAAAAAAACAAGATGCCACAGATTCAAACAACACTGAAACCGCGGACATCAATCCAGAACAAAAAATTGGAGCCGTCGCATGAACACTTCAACAAATCATATACCAAAACGTGATTGGCGTGAGTGGCAAGTCTATCAAGCCGTTACCCCAAAAACCATTTTTGCGCTACTGATCGCCTTTATGTTGTTAGCTTGGTCGGGCCATAACACAGAGATGGACAAAGCGGCCGTAGAAACCGGTAAAGCGGTGTTATCAGCGGTTGGCATTGGCGATTCAGATGTCCTGAATGGGGTATCCAAGTTTGGTAGCCAGGCCTTCCCAATTCAATTTAGTACCCGTACTGAGTTAACTCGTCTTGAAGGGGTCGATTTGCAGTATTTGCCTTGGCTCTCTTATGTTGAAGAGGGAGTTTCACGAGAGTATGACGTGGATACGGATACCTGGACTGAAGAAAAGGTTGAGTATTTGGTTGAACCCGTCGGTTATCTGAAGAAAGTGCTATGGATGATGTGGGAGACCATTGAAATGGGCTTCTGGGGAACGGTTATCTCTATTATGATCTCGCTTCCTTTGGGTATTTTAGCGGCTAAAAACTATTCACCGCATCCAATTGTCTATCAAATTGCTCGTAGTTGGCTAAGTTTTCACCGTGCCATGCCAGAACTAATTGTTGCGCTATTTTTAGTGCTGATTTACGGTTTTGGTCCAATTGCAGGTGTCTTAGCTCTGGCGATACATACGTCAGGTGTATTGGGTAAATTCTTTGCTGATGAGATTGAAAACGCACCAAAAGGCCCGCAAATGGCGTTAAGTTCTGCCGGAGCCAACTCACTAAAAGTACTTCGTTATGCGGTGTTCCCTCATGTTCTCCCTGCTTGGATTGCTTATGTTCAATACATATTTGAACGTAACATTCGTACGGCAACCGTTCTCGGTATTGTCGGTGCTGGTGGGATTGGTATGGAGCTTAAAGGTCGTTGGGATCTATTCGATTATGACCACGTTGCGACCATTCTATTAATTATCTTTATTTCTGTGGTGGTGCTTGAAGTGTTCTCACAGAAACTACGAAACAAAACGCTTTAAAGAAGGAATCTAAAAATGAACGAACCCCACTGTAAAGTTCCACGCAGTCAATGGATGCGTGCATTGAAACTGGTTCCTGTTGACGAGATTAAAGTCGTCATTGAATCGGTTATTAATGACTTTAACGTCAGCTATAAATCTATTCCACAATCTGGATTAGGGGTATTGCAAACCAAAGATACTGCCATGCACGAACCTTTCTTTTTAGGTGAGTTTCCAATCGCTACCAGTTGGGTGTGCCTAACCGATATGCAAGGAAATGAATTTGAGGGTGCCGCACAACTGATGGATGATGATGAAAATTTAGCCTCACTGATGGCAGTTGCCGATGCTATTTTAGCCAACAACCTTCAAGGTTACACAA
>JAYENR010000188.1:0-8067 GCA_034722175.1 Pseudomonadota bacterium
TATATAAAATTCCTGAATTAGATCTCAGTGTAAAACTGCTCTTTGATGAAGTTCTCATCAGATTACACGCTTCCAATTCAATTATGATAAAAATGATTTCAAGCCGTGACATTAAACTAAAAGTGGAATTTGATCAACATGGATTA
Source organism: Pseudomonadota bacterium (assembly GCA_034722175.1). Lineage (GTDB taxonomy): Bacteria > Pseudomonadota > Gammaproteobacteria > Thiomicrospirales > Thiomicrospiraceae > Thiomicrorhabdus. The sequence continues at coordinate 147 of JAYENR010000188.1, forward strand.
GGTGATGCAGCAGACCCCATATTTGAAACTCTAAATGAACAATTCGAATCTGACTTTGAAAACCAAGAAACTTATGATGAACTCTACTCCGCATGGGAGGGGTATGCAGAAACTTTTAACGATCTTAAAGATACGATACAAACGACATCTCAGAATAACCAAACCATTGCTAAACTCACACAAAGAGCGAATCTGATCATGCAGAATTCAATGCTAGATTCTCAGCTTGAAACCTCTAACTTAATTAAAGGTATGCATATATTAACCACTGAAGAAATACTAGAAGTATCAATCTTGAGCCTTTTTGCTTTAGTGACCATGGTTATTGTCAGTTTAGGGATTATGCGATCAATTACTCAACCACTGTTTAAAATGAAATCACAGGTTAATAAGATCGTTGAAAATGGCGAATATCGTCAATGGAACCCGATTGTTGGAAACAATGAACTTTCAGACATGGGAGAAAGTATCCAGCTTTTATTAAACTCCATTGTTAAAGCCAACAGCGAAGTTATTACGGTCAGTGAACGTTTAGCTGAAGGTCACCTTGACTCAAAAATGACAGGCAACTACAAAGGAGAATTGCAAACCTTAAAATCTTCTTTTAATCAGAGTTTAGAGAAAATTGTCGACACCTTTAAAGCCATTGACGACACAAGCCATAGCCTTGCACAAGGCGATCTAAGCATTGATATCAACCTACAAAACTTTACTGGTGATTATCAAAAAGTAATGCGTAACCTAAACGCAGCGATCGTTGTTCAAAAAGAGTCTATCTCAGCCGTTATCCAAGTGATTGAATCTATGGCTCAAGGGGACTTTAAACAACGAATGTCTATGGCACTGCCAGGTGAATACGATCACTTAAAACAATGTTTAAATGAATCACTAGAAAATCTAGAGCACGCTATAGATACGAAAACTCAAATTTTAAATCACTATAAAAAGGGAAATTTTTCTTATCAAACTGAAACCGTATTCCATGGCCGATTAGATGAGTTAAAAAGTAATATGGACACCATGGCAAACAGTATCAGTCGCATGATTTTTGACGTCAAACACTCCTCTAACGAGGTCTTAAATGGCGTTAAAGAGATCAGCAGTGGAAATCAAGATTTAAACCAGCGTGTCCAAATTCAAGCACAAGCTCTGCAAGAAACAACTCGCCACATGGACTTAATGACTCAAGGAATTGAACAATCTCTACACCATGCTGAAAAAGTTAACCATGTCACACAGGTCGTCAAACAAGACATTCACACAGGAAACAATATCATTACTGAAATGGATCAGGCAATGCACGAAATATCTAAAGCAACCAATGAAATATCTCAAATAACCAATATAATCGATAGCATCGCTTTTCAGACCAATCTTCTTGCTTTAAACGCAGCAGTGGAAGCCGCACGTGCTGGTGAGGCTGGGCGTGGTTTTGCCGTTGTAGCGGGAGAAGTAAGAACGCTAGCACAACGTGCTGCAGATGCCGCCAAACAAATTCGTTTAGTGTCAAACACAAGTATTGAAAAAGTGTCTACAGGCATGTCTCTAACTGAACAGACCAAAGACACATTTAACTCTAATCAAACCGCTATTGAAAATGTGACTCACATGGTAACTGACATGTATGAGAATCTTGAAAAACAATCCCAAGAGATCAAACAGGTAAATTTAGCCATAAATGAGATCGATGATAGCACACAGCAAAATGCGGCTTTAGTTGAAGAAATCGCCTCAACATCAAGCACGATCATCCATCAGGTAAATGATCTTGATCAGTCGGTAAATTCATTCAAAATAGTTGAATTGCCTAACAGACATTTATTAGACAAAGCTTCATAAAACAGGTCATTAGCCAGCTTAGTGTTTTGAACTTAAGGCGGATTGAAGAACAGGTAAAACCGTTTTTAAAATAACAGCTTGTGCCTGTTCATTCGGGTGTAAGCCATCCCATTGCATCAGATCAGGATCAAGCGCGACCTCTTCTAAAAAGAATGGATGAAATGCTAATCGGTTTGTACTGGCAATGCTTTCAAAGGTTTTCTGTAATAAACGGTCATACGCTGGACCGTAATTGGTGGGCAGACGAATACCTAATAAAACGGGTTTACAAATTGGTTTAGCATTTTGACAATGATCTATCATAGTTTTCAGATTGTTTTTGGTAAAAACGAGATTCTGCCCCCTTAAAGCATCATTAGCTCCTAACTCAATAATCAAAATCGTTGGTTGATGTTGCTTCATCAATGCAGGTAACCGCTGCTTGCCCCCCGAGGTGGTCTCACCACTGATACTGGCATTCACTACTTTGTAGTCGGATGAAACTTCAGCTTGAAGTAAGTTTACCCACCCCTTTTCTACCGCCATACCATAAGCGGCACTTAAACTATCGCCCAACACCAAAATAACCGGCTTAGAAACATCCTGATCGGCTTGCGCATTAGCAAAGCTTAGACTAGGATTAAAGCCTACTCCTACCACAAATAGCAGAGCACTGAGATGCCCCAGCAATCGACAAAGCAAGCCATTATTGAATTGCGTAATGTACATTATCAAATTCCTTCTGAAGATCAGCTTCTAACTATCTTAAAATCCTGCGAACTCAGTGTCCAGCCGCATGAAAGTTTGGCGATTGTCGGACGTTCAGGTTCCGGCAAGTCTACCCTACTTTCTTTAATGGCGGGTTTAGATTTAGCGACGTCTGGTGAGATTGAGTTGCTCGGGCATAATCTCAACCATCAATCCGAAGATCAACGAGCTAAAGTACGCGCTCAACAGGTCGGGTTTATTTTTCAAAACTTTCAATTAATGCCGAGTATGACAGCATTAGAAAACATTTTGATGCCATTAGAGTTATTCCAAATTGAAAACGCTAATCAAAAAGCCTTAGCTGCATTAGAACAAGTGGGATTACAACATCGTGCCAATCATCGCCCTGCGGAGTTATCGGGTGGTGAGCAGCAACGTGTGGCGATTGCACGTGCCTTTGTGACTCAGCCCAAAGTCTTATTTGCAGATGAGCCAACCGGTAACTTAGATGAAGAGACGGCTAAACAAATCCAACAGCTGTTATTTGAACTCAACCAGAATGGACACACCACTTTAATATTGGTGACACACGATCTGACCTTTGCCCAGAAATGTGATCGAGTGGTGCAACTGCTACATGGCCAACTCAGCCCTTTTAAAGCAGAGAGTATGTGACCATGAAATCCATTGTGCTTGATATTGTCACCGCTTCTAAATGGTTTATTCGTAGCTTAAAAAAAGGCGACTGGATATGGTTAATGATTGCGGTTATTCTCGCTAGTACCACGGTTACCGTTGTTAAACAACTAGGCGACACCGTTCAACAAAGTATGTTACGTAAAGCTTCGGAATCATTAGGAGCTGACTTTGTCATTCGCAGCAGCCGAGCAATCGAACCACAATGGATCTTACAAGCACAAGCGTTAGGTTTGCAGGCCAGTTTAACTACCAGTACCACAACCATGGCATTAAGTGGCGAACAGTTTCAGTTAGTACAGTTAAAAGGCATTACCGACAGCTACCCCTTAAGAGGCCAGCTTAAGGCGTCAAATGTAATCGAATTTAAAAGTCTAACCGACAACCATGCTTGGGTAGAACCAAAACTTATTAACCTGATGCAGCTCAATACAGACAGCAAGATTACTTTGGGTACTTTAGATTTTAAACTGGCTGGTGCCGTGAGTTCTCAGAATGTCATGAGTCCTTTGTCCAGTTTTGCTCCAGAGATCTTAATTCCATTAAAGCAACTCCATCAGACTGAATTAATTGGCCCAGGAAGCCGTGTCAGCTATGAATTGTCCGTGGCAGGTTCTAACAAACAAGTTGAACAGTTTTCGCAACAGATCAAACAGAATAAACAACCGCACTGGCAACTGTTATCCGCTCAAGCCCCCTCCGAAGATTTGGCTAAATCACTGGATACCGCTTGGCTATTTTTAGACCTTGCCGCGCTTTCCGCTGTTTTAATTGCCGGCATGTCGATTGTCATCGCCAGCCGTTTCTATTTGACTCGCTGGCAAAATAGTATGGCGTTAATGCGTGCATTTGGTTCTCATAATGCACAAATGCAACGTCTATTTGCCTTACAGTTAACCTGGATTGCTTTAGTTAGCAGTTTAATTGGGGTCTCAATCGGTTACCTTTTGACACTATTGATTCAACCTTGGTTAGCCGACTATTTTGATCCACTGGTTCAACCCTCTGCTTGGCCAGCGATCATAACTGGGTTTATCAGTGGTTTGTTAGTGCTTTGGAGTTTTGCATGGCAAGCCTTTCAAAGTGCCTTACAAACCTCACCGATGCAAGTTTTAAAGTCGGTTCCTCAATCACCAAAAGGCATGCACTGGTTTATTAGCTTTGCTCTGTTATTGGGCTTAATCAGTCTGTTATTTGGCACTCAATCGGTGCTTTGGATCTTAGCAGGCCTGGTCAGTTTAAGTTTGGTCTTGTGGGTGTTTGCCAACCTATTACTTAAAGCAATACAGCTAATGCAAACCAACAGTAAAGGCTGGTTACGTATTGCTTTATCCGCTTTATTGAAAGAACCAGGCCTGGTCAAAGTACAGTTGATCTCTGTTGGTATGGTTCTGTTTGTATTGATATTGATGACATTTGTACGCCAAGATTTAATGCAAAATTGGCAGTCCTCTCTGCCCGAAGGCACACCGAATACCTTTGTAATGAATATCCAGCCAGATCAAAAGCAAGCAGTCGAATCTATTTTCGCTGAGAACGACTTAACCCCAGAGTTGGTTCCCATGGTTCGAGGGCGTTTAGTGGCACATAACAATCAACCGATTATCATTTCAGAGCAAACGGATGAGCGAGCGCGTCGTCTATTAGAACGCGAAGCCAATATCGCAATATTAGAATCGATTCCTGAACATAATATCATCGTGAATCAGTTAGAAACTAGATCAAGCGACATACCTAGCGTTTCCGTTGAAATAGCAATGGCACAACGCTTTAATATTCAGCTTGGCGATACCTTGAGTTTTAATTTGTCCGGACAAACCTATCAATACCAAGTGAACAGTTTACGAAAAGTCGAGTGGCAGAGTTTTCAACTGAATTTTTTCTTTATCTTAGAGCCTGTTGAAAACCGTTTGTTACCGATCAGCTACTTAGGCAATTTTCATCTAAGCAATCAGTATCAATCAAACGTCAACCCCAGTACTCAATTAACCCAAACACTGGCACAAACGACACCTGGGGTTTTATTGATTAACGTCAATGCGATCATGCAGCAAATCCAGGATATTATGGATCAGGCCAGTTGGGCGGTATCGGGGCTGTATGTGTTCACCTTACTTGCCAGTATTGGTGTCTTATTCACCGCCACTCTTGCCAGTCAACAATCCAGAATTCAAAGCTGGTTACTTTTAAGAACCCTTGGTGCAACCAATCAAACCATTATTAAAATTGGATTAACCGAGTTTGTTTTATTAGGTGCTGTTGCAGGCATATTAGCTGCCAGTTTTGCACAAATCGCCAGCTTACTGATCAGTCATTTCCTGCTAAAAACGGAACCTCAAATTGATCCTAGCATCTGGATCTCCAGTATTTTAGCGGGGATGCTTCTACTGTTCATAACAGGACTAACAACCCAATGGCGCTACCTAAATAAAAGTCCGAGATCATTAAAAACCTACACCAGTCAGTAAAAAGCCTTTAACATCATAACCCACTGTATAAATATTAAAATTGTTTATAAAAACAATAGCTAACTAATTGATTTAGTCTAAAAACTTGACACTAAATACTGAGTAGTAATAAGATATAGGCAACAGACATACAAAAAGGATTTTTACCATGAGTAAAGAAGTGTTAGAACAACAACTAAGTCATCTTTGGAAAAAATTACTAAAAGCGAATATCCAACACGATCAGCATAAGGTTGCCTCTTTACAAAGAAAGATCATCTGTTTAGAGATTGAACAAAAACACCAGCATCATTAAATAGTTCACAATTGAATTGAACAGGCCTGGTGAATTTTAAATAAGCTAAAAAACAAAAAGCACTCATTGATGAGTGCTTTTTTATATTCGCAACTTAAGCCTAACTAAACGGAGCAGCTCTGCTCCGTTTCTTTTTTAATAATGCGCAGCTAGTCTTCATCTTTAGCGCCTTCTTTATAGGCCTCTACCCATTCTGCATCAAATTCAGTCTGATTCAAATCCAACCCTAACTCCGTCATCTTCTTTTCAAGGTTTCGTTTCTCAACGATCATATCCACCAGAGAAGTGCTATTGGATTCTAACTTGTGCATATGCTCTAGACCCAAGTGATAAAAACGCAGGATCTTCATTGCCATCTGATCACCCTCTTCAACCGCTTCAAGGATATGACGTTGACGATTTGTGACATGCATCAAACTGCGTTTTAAACGCCAGCCATACATCGCCTCTTTCATCCAAGGTTTATCACTAAAGAAGTGTTTAACTAAAAAGGCAGTGATCATTAAACCCGTAAACGCACCTGCAAAATTCAGCATCAACTGACTTTCAAAATAGTCGCCAAGCCACATTGGAAACAGGTTTGCAAGAATCAAACCAATGACAATAAAGATTGCCATCACAATCATGGTCGCCTTTCGAGTCTGGCTTTGATAAAACTTTGGATCGATCTCTTGAATTTGAAATGGCATAGTTTAAATCTCGTAATAATAAAACGCTGAGTATCTTAACATTGTTACCTATTCATACAAGCATGCCTAACTGCTAGTATTATAAACCTTTCATTTTTGGCCAGATATTGTAGATACGTATAATTAATAGCTCAATCTTTAACGTAAGTTGATGAATTCTTGGCTTAACCCCTATATACTATAATGTTTTTTAAACCAATACTTTTGATACGGAATTTTAATGGAAAGCAAAACGGTTGAGACCAATAATCGTCAAGTCATAGAAAAAGTCTTTGAAGACTTTTATCTACTGATTATGAAAGACCCTTACATGGCAAGCTTCATTAAAACACACCAAGGAATCTCAAATTTAGTCATTGCACAATCTGACTACCTATATAACGCTCTATACTCGGTTGACAGTACGCAAGTCTTTGCAGACTACAAACGTTTAGCAGACATTCACTGGAAAATTCATCTAGATGAAACTTATCTGTACAAAATGATTGACTACATCCAAGATCAACTTATTCAGAAAATTAGAAACCAACAAATTGATCTTACTGCTCGCAAAGTCGAAAGTGTTTTAAACAATATAAAGCAGTCAACTGCCTACTCGTATATATTTGGAAGTATTGAAGATACGCTCTCTACCCTGACTCCATCAACCGAATTAAGTAAAATCCACATTGATTGGTTAATCCAATTAAGCCATTACTTGAGCTCACAACATCAATGGTCTGAAGACACTTCGACTGAAGAATCTGGAATGCCTATTACTGACTTCTCTTTGTGTAGATTAGGCAAAAAACTCTCGACCATTCAATTTGAAATTACTGGCCACAGCAACCGTAGTTTACAAATAAAAATTGAAATGCTACATAAAGAGATTCATGATATTGGTGTGTTGGCAATTAACTATTTCGAGAAAAAAGACTTTACCAATGCATTAAATATGATTCGTTCATTGTTACGAAACACCTCTATCCTCACCTCTTTATTAGAACAATTTGATTACCACTGGAAGAACAAAAAAACGCAAATTCTTGTCGGCTATATTGCGGACAAAACTCACCAAGGTGGATTACTTAATATTTCAAGTAAAAGTCAGGATGAACACCATCAGGCAATTTACGACAATATATACCAACAGATCACTGAAACTATTATCGAACAACTGAATAACGAATCTGCTACCTTTGCCTTTACAATTAAAAAGCACCTATACATCTATATCGATAACAAAAATACCAAGCATGAGGTTCAAC
>JAYENR010000189.1:0-8051 GCA_034722175.1 Pseudomonadota bacterium
GGGCTTTAAAAGTAATTGCAGGGTTGTTCAGTGTGGTTCATATGCTTGTTTTAAAATGACTTTTTAAGTTCTCATGTTCTTATATTAGGTTGTGAATACGATGGTACAGTCGTTCCTAAAACAGGGGGTATTTAAATGGACAACAATCGAGATTACGTTTAAAACTTAAGTAAAGCAGAAAAGAAGTCGATACTACCGATGCGTAATTCATTGATAATGTTTTTTTCTGGAGTGGGGGCAGAGTAAGTGCGAGGATAAACAATCATTTACATTAAAGGAAAAAAAGAAGTCACAACCTTCATCAGAGTAGACTTAAGGTCTTGTAAATTTACTTTTTATCTCATTCTTTCTGGTTTGAAAGTAGTGTTTTGAGCTTGTTTTTTGCTCTTTTATTTTTGTTTTGAACGGCCAGTTTCAGCCAGTAGAGTGCTTTTTCAGTGCTTTTTGGAACAATTAACTCTTTTATGTAATAGTCGGCAAGTTCGATTTGGGCAGAAGAATTTCCTCTTTGAGCTGCAAATTCGAATAGTGTGAAGGCTTTTTGATGATTTTGAACGACTCCTAAGCCTTGTTGATAGATGAGTGCTAGGTTATAAGCAGAATAAGGGTTTTTCTTTTTGTAAGCTTCAATGTAGATTTCATGTGCTTGTATCCATGATTGTTCTACATATTGACCCTCTTCATACATCAACGCTAGGCTATTAATACTGCGTGAATAACCCAGCAGTGCCCCTTGTTTGAAGAGATCAAAGGCTTGAGCATACTTTTTTCTACGTTTTAATTTATTGGCTCGATGAAAGTTTGGATATAGATAGCCTGCAAGGCATAAAGATTTAAAACAACTCTTAGCATACGAATTTTTGATCATGTCTATGTTGTTGTTTAAATCTGGAGGGCAAGTTTTCCCTTTTAACCAGTTATTAAGTTCTTCTAAAGAGGGGCGGTCTAATGGATTTTTTTGAGTCATCCAAAGGATCAGATTTTGCCATTTACTGTCAAGATTATGGATGCCAATAGGTGAAAAGAATGCATTAGCATAAAGCTTTTCCCACTCAGTTTGCTGACCATTTAGATTGTAGATATGCTTGCCTGTTAATGCGTAAAACAGGGTAAGTCCTAAAGCGTAAATATCACTTTTAGCGGTATATTCTCCATTCATTCTCTCAGGTGGGCAGTATCGATCGTCACCTATTACTTGTTCGAGTTCGTAGGAAGGCGTTTGAAAGGTGGCCTGTGTAAAGTCAATTAAAAAGTATTGATCGCTGCTTACCACGATATTGGTTGGTTTGATATCGGTATGGACAAACTTGGCGTTATGCAGAACTTGTAATGAATGGAGGGTGTCTGAAAGCAGTTTAGTGGCTTCTGAAGACGAAAGTGAGCCATGTTGGATAATGTGTTGTTTTAGGTTTTTATCCCCTAAAAAATCAAAAAATTGTACTTGGTTGAATTCAATTTTTCGAACTTCATTGAGTTTAATAAAGGCTGGAAACTGACTCAAATAGAATAGAAGTTGCTGTTCTCGTTCTAAAAAATAAGGTTTGTTTATTTTAGAAATAACGCGAACAATTTGATTTTTTTTCAGTGATTTTTTCTTTTGAATGACTTTAAAAACAGAAGCAAAAGCACCGCCACCTAGTGAAGACACAGAAAGAATGTCTTCTTGTGTTTTGAACAGTGCTTTTGACTTTTTTTTAGACATTAAAATCCATCAAAATCGAAGTGATTATCGGAGACGATGCAGTTTTGATCGTCGTTATTGTCCAATTGAACATGACTACGGTCATCTGCTTTATTATCATCACTTGGTAAATCATCCTGCCCTTCTAAAGCATCATCTCCTCCAATTGATAGATATTGGTCAAGTGAGTGACTATCGAAGTCATCACTAATCACCTCACTGATATCCAAAGGGTTGCATCCTGAAGCGCCTTTTTCGAAGCCTAAGTTTTCAAATGCACCTCCAAACAGAGAGGAGTGACCATCATCACTTAAGAAACTACCGAAGTCACTCTCTTTACCGTCAGACTTTTCGTCTCCAGATTTGCCATATTTATCATCATCCGACTTGTCTTTGTTTCTGCCCGACTTATCGTGTTTGTCATCATCCGACTTGTCTTTGTTTCTGCCCGACTTATCGTGCTTATCATCATCCGACTTGTCTTTGTTTCTGCCCGACTTATCGTGCTTGTCATCATCCGACTTGTCTTTGTTTCTGCTCGACTTATCGTGTTTGTCATCACCTGAATCGTCACCAATTAGCGTTTTTGGCGTTACCGCATTTTCAGCATTGTTGTGTTCTTTTGAGCTACCAGGCGCTTCATTATCGCCATTGCCATGACCGTTGTCTTGATGCTCTTTGTCAGACTGATCTATAGAGCGTTCACCAACTAATTTAATATTGTCGATTAAAGCTCCGTAACTATCATCTTTCCCCGTTCCTTCAATGGTTAACACCGGGCTTTAAGACTCAACCTGGCCGTAAGTGATTTCAAAGGTCGTCCAACCATTCGGCGCATCTGTCATAACGACAGAGACCGAATCATCATCAGAAACAAAGGTTAAGTTGCCTTTGGTGTCAGATAAAATCTCAACCGTTTTATCATCAAACTCAAGCTTGGCATCTGAAGTGTCTTTATAGTCTCTACTTGAACCACCATCTCTAGGTTTTACGTCGATTGATAACGTTACATTAGTTGAGCCGTTTAATGGTACCTCGGTCGACATGCTGACATTGTGATGTGCATCCAACTCAGCGTGCGTGTTTCCGTCTGAAGAGGCTGAAACGATTTTACTTTGAACCTCTAAACCGGTTTTTCCTGTATCCCAAGTAACGCCGTGATCACCCGTGACGTCACCTGCTTCAACGTGCCACCCCTTGCTGGTTTGAAGGTTTTCAAAGGACTCTTCAAGCAAAATGACAGGTGCTGTTCCAGTTTCTGGCTGTTCTTGTGAGCTTGGAATTGTATTTTCAGCGTTATTATTCTCTTCAGAATTGCCTGGTGCATTGTCATCACCATTGCCATGACCGTTGTCTTGATGCTCTTTACCTGACTTGTCACTCTTATTGTCATCAGACTTATCTTTGTTTTTTCCTGGCTTATCGTGTTCACCATCATCCAGTTTTTCATCAGTCGGTGGAACGGTTTTTTCCTCTGCTAGAGGAGGAGTAACGGGCTCTTCCGGCTGATATTCTTCAGTTGGAGGAGTGACAGGTTCTTCCGGTGTTTCTTCTTCAGCCGAAGGAGTCACAGGTTCTTCCGGTGTCTCTTCTTCAACAGGAGGAGTCGCTGGCTCTTCCGGTGTTTCTTCTTCTGCAGGTGGAGTCACTGGTTCTTCTGGTGTTTCTTCTTCCACAGGTGGCGTTACTGGCTCTTCTGGCGTTGCTTCTTCCACAGGTGGAGTAGCAGGTACTTCTGGAGTTTCTTCTTCCACAGGCGGAGTTACTGACTCTTCTGGCTGATCTTCTTCAGCAGGAGGTTCATTTTCAATCGTGTTTGTTACTCCAATTTCAACAGGCGTGTTTGAAGCTTCTACGGAAGCAGGCTCTGAATCAGAAGTAGTCACACCTTCAAACTCTCGTTCAAGGTCGGAAATGTTTGTTGCTGTTGATGTATCAAAACCTGCGGTTACTTGACCTTCGTTACCCGTGTCAATCATGAATTGAGCTTCGCTGATAGAGGAAGAAGATGCGGTAGATCCTTCGCCTGCAGCAGTTTCTTCTAATTCCTCAAAAAGGCCAGCCTCAACGGCTTGTTGTAGGGATTCGATATCAACGGCATTCTCTTCGATCAGTGATTCTGTAGAGATCAGCCCAGGAATAACGCTCTCATCAATAAAGACGGAGGTATTTTTTGAAATTTTGAGCAGAGTTTCTTGCGTTTCAGGCTGAATAATTTCTAAAGAACCATTAATTGGGGTGGCAATCGTGTCTGACAGAAATACGGGGTCGCCACTTTGTAACGATCTTGTGTTTCCTTGACTGTCAGTGGCGTTGATTTCACCTTCGATATTGTTTGCTTGTCCAATCATTAATGGTTCTTGATTTGAGTTCATGCGGGTAGCCTTATAGTCACAGCTTTAAAAGTTACAGCAAATATTACCGTATTTTGATGGGTTATGTAGTGTACGAAAGTACAGTATTTAAGAAAAGTATGATTTTTTATAAGGCATCGTAATTAATTTGTGTTGTGTTGGTTAATCCTTTAATCAGTATGTTTGATTGTTCATTGCTTGTTTAGACGACTAGAATGCCTGCTAGTTTTACTTATTTGGTTCATTATGTTTATTCGATTTTTACTTCCGTTTGTTGCTTTGGGGCTGTTTTCTTCTGTCTTATCGGCGAAAACCATTTCAATCACAATTCATCCCGTGATTGAGAAAATGGTAGAGGAGCGAATTGAAACAGTTGGCCAGGTCGAGACTTTACAGTCTCCCGTTGTCGCAGCTGAATTGACTGCTAAAGTTATAGATATTCAGGTAAAAATTGGTGATGAGGTCACAACGGAAACAATATTGGCTAAATTGGATTCGGCTACTTACGATTTACAGCTTGCCGAGGCTCAAGCAGAGTTGCGTCGTTTGGACGCAATGGTGAAGTTACAGAAGCGCCAAGTAAAACGCTACAAAGCGTTATTACGCAAAAAAGGAATCGATAGATCAACTTATGATAAGTCAGTTTCGGAAAAAGATTCGGTTGTGTCGCAACAGGAGTATGCACAAGCCAAAGTACAGGCCGCAGAGTTAAGAGTGAAGCAGACTGAAATTATCAGCCCAATTGAGGGGGTGGTTGATGAACGCATGGTGTCCGTTGGGAGTTATGTTGTACCTGGTAAACCGCTTTTTAGAGTGGTGGGGGTTGAGCAGTTACGTGTGCGACTCCCTTTTTCAGAACGTCGTTATTCGGATATTCGTAAAGGCCAAACGGTGTATTTAACCTCTGCGGTGAGTGCAGGTAGCCCGATTAAAGCTCAGATTGATTATCTACGCCCGCAGATTGAAGCAAATAGCCGTGCGATTGAAGTGTTTGCGAGTTTTGAAAATGAACAGGCCTGGTTACCTGGTGCAAGTGTGAATGCGGAGTTGGTTTTACAGCAACAGCAAAATGCCTTGGTAGTACCAGTTCAATCGATAGTAGATCGTCCCGTTGGCCAAGTGGTGTATGTGGTGCATAGCGATGAAAAGTCACAACAGGTTTCGATTGAAGAGAGACCGGTTTCAACAGGCCTGATGAGTGATAAAGGGGTGCAAGTTTTATCAGGGTTAAATTTAGGTGAGAACATTGCCGTGGATGGTGCGCGTTTCTTATCGGCTGGTGCTGACGTGGAGATTCAGCGATGAACTTGGTTAAGCTTTCGTTAAAGCGTCCCGTTTTTGCATGGATGATGAGTCTACTCATTGTGGTGTTTGGTTGGATGAGCTTTGAGCGAATTGGTTTAGACCGTTACCCTTCTGTTGAGTTTCCAATGGTGGCGGTAAGTACCGTGATGTTGGGGGCAAACCCTGAAATTATTGATGCCAGTGTTACAAGAGTGATTGAGTCACAGGTCAATGCCATTCCGGGGGTGGAGCATATTCAATCTAAGTCGGCACCGGGTATTTCTCAAGTCTATTTGACCTTCCGTCTAGAAAAAGACATCGATGTCGCTTTTAACGAAGTGCAGGCAAAAGTGAATCAAGTCCTTAATTTGTTGCCCAATGATATAAAAACCCCACAAGTGGCTAAGGTTGAAGCAGGCGGTGCGCCGGTCATTTGGTTAGCGTTAGAGGGCAATCGTACTCTGCAGCAATTGAATGAAATTGCCCGTAACCAAATTAAACGTCACTTAGAGAACATTGAGGGTGTCGGTCAGGTTGTTTTAGGTGGTGAGCAAAAACGGACGATTCGTATCGATCTGGATATTGATCGCTTGAATGCATACGGTTTAAGTGTGCTGGAAGTGATGGCCGCAATTGAGCATGAACACTTTCAGCTACCAGGTGGGTTTTTAACGCATGGTGAGCAGGAGTATCTGATTAAGCTGGATGCAGAATTTCATCGAATTGAAGCCTTAAAAACTCTTCCGGTTGCTAAACGGGGTAACAGTGTTGTGCAGTTGCAAGATGTGGCTAAGGTGATTGACGGCTTAGCAGACAAACGCAAATTAGCGCATTTTCAGGGCAACTCAACCGTGGGTATTGGCTTAATTAAGGTATCAGGAAGCAATACGGTGGATATTGTGAAAGAGGCCAAGTTACGTTTGGAACGTGATATTTTGCCGAATTTAGATCCTGGTGTGCAGTTGCGTGTGGCGAGTGACGATGCCAGTTTTATTCAGCAGATTTTAGAGTCGATGAAAGAGCATCTGTGGTTAGGCACGCTATTAACCGCATTTGTGATGTGGCTTTTTCTAAAAAATATTCGAGCCACGGCTATTATCTCGTTATCGATTCCGGTGTCTTTATTGGGGGCGGTTGCGGTGATGTACTTCTCAGGCTTCACGTTTAATACCATGACGTTATTAGCCCTGTTGTTGCTGATTGGAATTGTGGTGGATGATGCGATTGTGGTGTTAGAGAACATTCACCGCTTGGCTGAAACCGAAGATATCTCTATGCAAGAAGCGGCGTTAAAAGGCACACAACAGGTTCAGTTTGCGGTGATTGCGGCTTCTTTAACGTTGGTCTCAATTTTTGTTGCTGTGATCTTTATGGACGGGATTATCGGTCGATTCTTTAAAGAGTTTGGCGTGGTGGTCACCATTGGAATATTGGTCTCCTTATGGGTCTCTTTGACCTTGATTCCAGTCTTGAGCGCCCGTTATTTAAAGGTCGAAAAACAAGCTAATAAACGTTATCAGACGTTAGAAAATGCTTTTCAGAAGGTTGAAAAAACCTACCAGGCCTGCTTAGTTAAAGCGTTGGATAATCGTCGTAAAACCTTAGTTTGGATGGGGGTGATTGTGGTGCCGTGCTTTCTATTGGTGACGCAATTAGGCTCCAGTTTTATGCCTAAACAAGATCAGGGGCAGTTTATTGTCAATTTTAAAACGCCCTTAGGGTCGAGTTTGCTTTATACCGAAAAACGCCTGCTTGATATTGAAGAAATTTTGCAGAACACGCCTAGTATTGCGGGCGTATTTTCGAGTATCGGTACCGGTGAAGCGGGCCAAGTTAATGAGGGGCGTATTGTGGTGCGTCTGGTTGACATTCATCAGCGTGAACAACATATGAAGGAGATCATGCAAAACCTCTCTGAAAAACTGAATAAACTGGCTGGGGTTAAGGCGTTTGTTTCGCCACAACCGATGATCAGTGGTCAACGAGGTGAGCCGTTCCGTTTTGTGATCCAAGGCCCAGATTTAAAGCAAGTGTCGGATTACAGTGAGATCTTAATGGCTCGTTTACAGCAATACCCCGAGTTGGGTGAGTTGGATTTAGATCTGCAGATGGCACTGCCGCAAGCGAATTTTGAAGTGGATCGTCAAAAAGCTTCATTGTTAGGTTTGAACTCAGAATCGGTGGCACAGGCAATTAATGTGTTAGCAGGTGGAGTGAACCTTGCTAAATTTAGTGAGCAGAATCAAATAGGTGAACGTTATGACGTGCAGTTAAAGGCCGTACAAGGCCAGTTAACGCAGGTTAAGGATCTGTCGAAGATTTTTATTAAGTCGAACAGTGGGCAACTGATTTCTTTGGATACAGTCGCACAGATGGTCACAAAACCTTCTCCTGCGGTGGTGCCGCGTTACGACTTGGACTATTCGAGTATGTTTTTTAGCACGCCAAGTATCAGTTTAAGTAAAGCGATTGAAATTTTGAATCTGGAGTCAGCCGATCTATTACCAGCGGGTTATACGATTAAAATGACGGGGCAGGCGGAGGAGTTAAAGAAGACCTCTCACTATATGCTGATTGGTTTGCTGTTGTCATTGTTACTGGTTTATATGGTGTTGGCGAGCCAATTTAATGCATTTGTTCAGCTGCTTATTATTATGTTGGCGCAACCCTTGGCGATTGCAGGTGGCCTCTTGGCACTCTGGATTACAGGGTTGTCGCTTAATATTTTCTCG
>JAYENR010000190.1:0-7993 GCA_034722175.1 Pseudomonadota bacterium
GCAAAGGACTCTTATATTTAAATTTGCCGCAAATATACACCCTGAATATTACAATAAGATTTCAATTTGTCATAAGACAACGTTCTTTTTTGTCACTCACCTAAGAAAAACTACTCAACGCACCAAAAAATAACAGCGTAAGCACCAATCCTGCACAAATCAAAATTTTAACCGCTGCGGCTCTACTTCACTACAACACTACAAAAACCAGATAAAACAAGCACTTAAATCATTAGTAAAAATTATTGGTAATTTGGCATGGTTCACGCTAATATCATTACGTTATTTTTAAATATAAACATGCTAAAAGGACACAAAATGCCACAAGCTATTTTCGACTTAATCAAAGAAAATGATGTTAAATGGGCGGATCTGCGTTTCACAGATACTCATGGTAAAGAACAGCACGTCACAATCCCTGCTTCAAGCATCGACGAAGACTTCTTCGTAGACGGTGAAACATTCGATGGTTCATCAATCGAAGGCTGGAAAGGCATTAATAACTCAGACATGATCCTGATGCCGCAGACTGACGGCTATGTAATGGACCCGTTCACCAACGATCCTACGATCATCCTTCGTTGTATGGTTATTGAACCAGCAACCATGGAAGGCTATGAAAAAGATCCTCGTGCGATCGCTAAGAAAGCAGAAGCGTACCTTAAGTCTACTGGTGTAGCGGACGCTGCATTCTTCGGTCCAGAGCCAGAATTCTTCGTTTTTGACGATGTTCGCTGGGGTTCAGATATGTCAGGTTCTTTTGTTAAAATCGATGCTGACGAAGCGTCTTGGAACTCTGAAAAAGTATTTGCTGACGGTAACGTTGGTCACCGCCCAGGCATTAAAGGTGGTTACTTCCCAGTTCCTCCAGTTGATCAACTGCATGAACTACGTGCTGACATCTGTGCGATGGCAGAAGAGATGGGCTTAAAACTAGAAGCACATCACCACGAAGTAGCAACAGCTGGTCAGTGTGAGCTTGCAGTAGCGGGTAACACTTTAACGGCTAAAGCGGATGAAGTTCAGATTCTTAAGTACTGTGTACATAACACATCACACGCTTTAGGTAAGACGGCAACATTCATGCCTAAGCCAATCGTTGGTGATAACGGTAACGGTATGCACATCAACATGTCTTTATCTAAAGATGGTAAAAACATTTTTGCTGGTGATGTTTACTCAGGTCTTTCTCAGGAAGCGATCTGGTACATCGGTGGTCTAATGAAGCACGCTCGTGCATTGAACGCGTTCACTAACCCTGGTACTAACTCTTATAAGCGTTTGGTTCCTGGTTTTGAAGCACCAATCCTACTAGCTTACTCTGGTTCTAACCGTTCAGCTTCGATTCGTATCCCATATGCTCCATCTGAGCGTTCACGTCGTGTTGAACTTCGTTTCCCAGATCCAACAGCAAACCCATACCTAGCATTCACTGCATCTATGATGGCGGGTCTTGATGGTATTCTTAACAAGATCGATCCAGGCGAACCTTCTGAGAAAGATCTATATGACCTACCACCAGAAGAAGAAGCAACTTACAACACAGTTTGTGCCTCTTTAGAAGAAGCGCTAGACGCTCTATCTACTGACCGTGAGTTCTTGAAAGTCGGTGGCGTTATGACTGACGCGATGATCGACTCTTACATTGACTTGAAAATGGAACACGTAACAACTTTACGTGCGACAACTCACCCAATTGAGTTTGACCTATACTACTCTGCATAATCTCTTAGAGATCTTTCAGAGCCGTCAGGCACAAAAAAACCCGCTTTATGCGGGTTTTTTTATTAGCTAAGACAAAGTAAAAATCAAACCAAAACAGACTGAACAGGCCTGGTTAAAACCAAACCGGTTAAATCAAAGGCGATACTCACCCCATCAACTGCTTCCAGATTGACACCACCGCCTCTCGCTCATTCAAATAACAATCCTTTTCAACAATCGGCTTATCATTCTGCAGTGCCACACGGTGGTATTTTGAACGATAGACTTTATAAGCATGAATCAATTGCTCAACCTGCTCAGAACCTAACAGGCCTGCTTGATTAATCGCCTCAAGAAGTCGAACATTATCCGAATACTCGGTTAGGGCAGGGTGTTGATGGGCAAATGCCAAAACAAGATACTGAACCATAAACTCAATATCAACAATGCCACCTCTCCCCTGCTTTAAGTCAAAGCTGTCCGCTTTCGACTTATCCAAAGCATCACGCATTTTTTGACGCATTTCAATTACATCCGCCTTAACTGTTTCAGCATCACGCACCTGCTGGATAAATCCCTGTTTAAACTTACTAAAAGCTGAACGACTTTGTTGATCCCCGACCACAGCACGAACCCGCGTTAACGCCTGATGTTCCCAGTTCCATGCTTTGTTTTCAATATAAGATTTATAACTTTCAAAATCGGTCACCATCATGCCCGATGCACCATTAGGACGTAAACGAGTATCCACTTCATAAAGTACACCGGCCGGCATCAGTGTCGTCATCAACGAGATGATTTTTTGCCCCATGCGCACAAAATACACCGAGTTTCCAATTTGACGCCCGCGACTATTGGTCGCTTGCGCACTTGGATTCAAGCCTTCATACAAAAATACAATATCTAGATCTGAACCATACCCTAGCTCGATTCCGCCCACTTTGCCGTAACCTAAAACCATAAATGGATTACGCACCGCTGACTGGTCCATCCCACCAGGTAGACCATTTTTAGTCACCATTAATTTCCATGCGAATGTCACCACCCCATTTAAAACCGCTTCCGCTATCCATGTCAGATAATCACTCACCTGCATCACCGGAACCTGCCCTGTAACATCTGCTGCCGCCACTCTAAACACCTGTGCATGACGCCATTGACGAATCTGTTCCATAAAACGCTCTTCATCATCCCCAGCATCCACTAACAAATGTTCAACCTCTGCATTTAGCTCATCTAAACTCAAAGGCTCATATAGGCTACGCTCATCCAAAAGCTGATCCATCAAAGCCGGATATTTAGCTAACATATCGGTTAACCACGGACTCACTTCTGCTAACTCAATCAAATGTTTTAAGGCGACCGGGTTCTCTTTTAATAAAACCAAATACACACTACGCTGTAAGACGTTTTCAATAATTTTCAATACACGACTTAACGCTTCTTCGCTATAACCTTGTTTAAACAACTCTTCCAATAACAGAGGCATCAAAGCATTCAAGCGCTCAATCCCTTCTTTACCCAGACGAGCCACGGCTCGACTCTGTTTAAAAACCTGCATCTGCTTTAAAAAGGCATCTGAATTTTCAATTTCTAAGTCATTAAGATCTTCAACAGACTCAAAATCACTTAACCAGATTTTTGCCATGCTATTGGCTTCTTCACTCACCTCTTCTAGGGCAAACACCGCTTTAAATTGAGCATCAACAAACTCACGATGCACATCCAACTGCTGCATAAAGTCTTCATAACTGTCAAAGCCCATTGAATTTGCTAAACATAACTGTTGCACCCCTTCTTCAGGCAAGTCATGGGTCTGCTGATCGTTCCACTCTTGCAATCGATTTTCGGCACGACGTAAAAACACATAAGCATTGAGCAACCCATCGTGTTCAGACTGATCCAAGAACCCTCGCTCTAACAAACGTGTCAGCATCGGCATCAGTTGACGGCCTTGCAAGCTTCGCTCACGCCCACCATGCACTAACTGAAATGCCTGAGCAATAAATTCAACCTCACGAATCCCACCAGGTCCTAACTTAATGTTCTGTTGCATGCCTTTTTTCTGCACTTCGGCCATAATCATTTGCTTCAATTCACGCAATGATTCCATCGCACTAAAGTCGACATAACGGCGATACACAAATGGTCTTAAAATACTAAAGAGATAATCCGCCTCTTCAGGATCTCCTGCCATCGCTCGCGCCTTGACCAAGGCATAGCGTTCCCATGCACGGCCATGAAGCTCATAATAGTGCTCAATACCCGAAAAACTAACGGCTAAAGGCCCTGCATCCCCAAACGGGCGTAAGCGCATATCAACACGGTAAACAACCCCATCTTCCGTGTAATCCACTAATGATTTATTTAAGGCCTGACCTAAACGAATAAAAAACTGATCGTTGGGAATACTGCGTGCCGCACCCTCTGTTTTTCCTTGCTCTGGAAATACAAAAATCAAATCAATATCGGAGGAGAAGTTCAGCTCATGCCCGCCTAACTTACCCATTCCCAATACGAGCAGTTTTTGAGGTTTACCAGACTCAGCACCTATCGGTGTACCATAACGTTCACAAAACTTTTCATAGTGCCAATCCAGCGCCCCCCCCACCAACGCATCTGCCAAGTCAGAAATTTCTCGCATAGTTTCGGCTAAATCGGATAGGCCTGTTAGATCTCGAATTGCAATGCGCGCCATCTGCTTATTACGCTGTTGACGCAAGTGACGGTTTAACTCAACATCACTCTCAGACCCACGAACCAAGTCATAAACAGACTGATAGAGTTGTTTTTCTTCCCAAACGTGTTGCCAATTTTGCCCTTCTAATACTTCTGGATAACGGCGAGCAATATTCTCAACAAAACGACTCCATTCAACGACATTTTCTAAGCTGTAGGTCATAGCCTTCTTCCTTAATAATTATTGCTTGGCACATCTGATTAAATTTACCACCAATCCTAACTGGAATTGTAGAATTTGCAGCAAAATTGATTACGAATAATTGAAGAATTTAAAACCCACTAGGCCTGATGGGTTTAGAAACAGATTTTGTAGTAAAAACCTTATAGGTTGTATATAAATAGCTTAGTTTGTCGACTGTCTGGTAGCTCCCAAATCTCATTCGGATCAACACCTGGAACAGGAAAACTATTGCTAACAAATATCGAACCCGGTTGCATTTCAGATTTGGCTTTTTCCCATAGTCGTGGCATCGGCTCGGTTGATAAAAAAGCATACACAATCGAACAATCCTTAATGGGAGTTTTCCATAAGTCTTGAGCAAAAACTTGCCCCCCTCTCAAGGCCGTAAAAATCCTAGCAATCAAATAAGGAATCGGGGCCGTTTCCACCCCTTGAGATTGAGAGACCCCTGGTTGTTGAGACATAAAGACTACGTTCCCCCCTAAACCACACCCCAAATCCATAAAAGTGACGTTTGATTCAGCGCCCTTTTGAGACGCTTGCACTTGTTTGATCAACTCGGTAAACGCTTGGCGAGTAGTACGATTAGTTAAATACAGAGGCACACGCTCTTTACTAGCATTAGCAAAGATCAACCACAACACAACAAAACCCGCCATCCCTAACCAAGGATTAACTTCGAACTCAATCGCAGCAAACAACCCGATAGGAATAACAAACTGAATCCAACGCCACCAACTTGGCAAACCAAACTTAACAGTGAAGGAAGCTGCTAATACTGCTTGAAGTAACACCAAGCCCCACATAGGGTAAGGTGGCACAACCACATACTGAAGCAGATACACACCTATCGCCAATATCATCAAGGCCAGTAGCTGAATCACCAAAGCACGTAGCACTTTTGACATAAATTAGAACCCTCTATAAACCAATGCACCATTTAAGATAAACAATGCACCACAATTAATTACCTTCTCTTTACTAAACCTACAAAAACCAGTAAAAACCAGATGGAAAACAATCTAACGTTATGTTATTTAAAGAATAAATAATTTATTGGCACACTGATTGTTATTAGTGATTGAAAATTTTATTTTATATAAATCAGAGAGGGTTAGTATGAAACTGATTGTTGCAATTATCAAACCTTTTAAACTTGATGACGTTCGTGAAGCTCTACATGATGTAGATGTTCACGGAATGACCGTCACTGAGTCTAAAGGTTTTGGCCGTCAAAAAGGTCACACAGAAATTTATCGTGGTGCGGAATACGCGATCGAATTTTTACCTAAAATTCGTCTAGAAATCGCCGTTTCAGATGACAAAGTGGAAACCGTAGTTGAAGCCATTGGCTCTGCGGCTCGTACAGGAAAAATCGGAGATGGAAAGATCTTTGTAATGCCTGTTGAAGACGCGATTCGCATTAGAACCGAAGAAACCGGCGATGTTGCGCTGTAAAAAATAAAGGGAAATGATTATGGAACAAATTACTCAAGTCAGTTACGCCCTAGACACATTTTACTTCTTGATGTCTGGTGCGTTAGTTATGTGGATGGCCGCTGGTTTTACCATGCTTGAAGCGGGTTTGGTGCGCTCTAAGAACACCACAGAAATTCTAGCTAAGAACGTCGGGCTGTTTGCTATCGCGTCTATCATGTACATGCTCGTTGGTTATAACGTTATGTATGGTGAAGCAATCAACGCTTACATCCCTGGCATCAGCTTCCTTTTAGGTGGTGACAATGCAGTAGCTGACGTTATGGCTAGTGGCGGAGATATCTACTACTCTTCTATGTCTGACTTCTTCTTCCAGGTAGTATTCGTAGCAACAGCCATGTCAGTTGTATCGGGTGCGGTTGCTGAACGTATGAAGCTTATGTCTTTCTTCGTATTCGCAATCATCCTGACTGGTTTCATCTATCCTGTTCAAGGTATGTGGACTTGGGGTGGTGGTTTCCTAAGTGAGCTTGGCTTTAGCGATTTCGCTGGTTCAGGTATTGTTCACATGACGGGTGCGGCTGCTGCACTTGCTGGTGTACTTGTACTAGGTGCTCGTAAAGGTAAATACGGTCCAAATGGTGAAGTTCGCGCTATTACTGGTGCTAACATGCCTCTAGCGGCTTTAGGTACTTTCATCCTATGGTTAGGTTGGTTTGGTTTTAACGGTGGGTCTCAGCTTCAGCTTTCAACCATCGAAAACGCAAACGCAGTTGCAATGATCTTTGTAAACACAAACATGGCTGCGGCTGGTGGTGTGATCGGTGCGATGATCGTTTCAAAAATCTTATTCGGTAAAGTTGATTTAACAATGATCTTAAACGGTGCTTTAGCGGGTCTAGTTGCAATTACAGCTGATCCACTATCTCCTGCACCTTTATCAGCAACCCTAATCGGTCTTGCTGGTGGTGTGATCGTAGTATTCGCTATCCTATTCATGGATAACAAATTAAAAATTGATGATCCAGTAGGTGCTATCTCAGTTCACGGTATCGTAGGTATCTGGGGTCTGATCGCTGTAACATTCAACAATGCTGATGCAACAATTACTTCTCAGTTAATCGGTATCGTTGCAATCTTTGCATGGGTATTCATTGCAAGCTTGATTGTTTGGAGCATCATTAAAGCGGTAATGGGTGTACGTGTAACAGAAGAACAAGAGTACGAAGGTGTTGACCAATCTGAATGTGGAATGGAAGCTTACCCTGAGTTCACTAACAAATAATCGACTCTTTTATAGTCTTAAAATTACTCCTCGGTAATTTATTAGCCCCGCACTAGCGGGGCTTTTTTTATTCCAAATTTATTAAAATTCTCTCCGCATATCATTCTTATTCACGCTAAAATAAATTTTACATTCAAATACGTAAATCCATATACCGTTAATGCGAGAATATTCAATATGAAAAGCGTTACCCTCTCTCTGTTTTTAAGCACCTTTTTACTGCTACCATTCGCAACTAGTCATGCTGGCGATGATGAAGGTGGTTCAGGTTATTCACCTAAATACAAACAATTCGAGCCACCGGCAGAGAATGTTCCTAAATACTTCTCTATGGATAAAAACGTGGTCAACTTACGTAATACCAAAAAAGCCAAGTTTCTTGCAGTCGACTTTAAATTCATGTCTTACTACCCACAACTGGTAGAAGTTGAGATGGAGCACCTACGACCAATCCTAAAAAACGACATTGACCGCCTATTACGAAACCAGTCTTATGAGAACCTCAGCACCCCTGATGGGCCTGATCAACTACGTGCAGAAATATTAAAAGTGGCACGTGAAATCTTAGAAGAACACAAACTGTATCCAGACCTATTAGAAGATGTTTATTTAGATAAGTTCGTTATTCAATAAACCTTTCAAAC
>JAYENR010000191.1:0-7823 GCA_034722175.1 Pseudomonadota bacterium
TGAATAATATTAAGAGACCTTTGCACGAGTGAATGCACGAATAAAAATGGTTAAAATTCACCAGATTTTTGTTGAAAAACTAGTGAATAGCTGGCTATTCACCACGTTTTCCGCCGCAATCAGGCAAATTTTTCCTCATTTTTTCTTTCGCACCCCACTCGTGCAAAGGTCTCATTAAATAATATAGATTCAATAAAAAAGGGTTCTAAATTTAGAACCCTTTTTTTATGTCTGCATTTTATGCAGACAGAGGGTTAACTATTCTGTTTTGTCAGAATCGCTTTCAATGGCAGCTTGATCGGTTGATAAATCAACCGCTTCAGGTGTAATGCCTAAATACTGGTTTCTAAAGTTAGTTAAGCCTTCTTGTACCAAATTGTAGGTAAGGTCAATATTGCTTTCAATATCACCTTCCAGCACGTTTAAATCGCCCAAGATACCTTTAGCTTGATCAAACCCTTGGGTGATTCCGCCACCAACCACTTCCATAAAACGATCCATTAATGCTTCACCTTGTAGTTCAGGATGTGCAGCCTGAAAACCCGCTAGAAAAGCGGTTCCACCTTCTACAATACGTTTAGCGGTATTTTCAGGTGTCCAATAGTCCATCCCACCTTGGGCTTCTAAGGCTTCTTCACTAATCGGCGCGGGTGTGGTTTCATCCGTCACTTGATCGCCAATTTCAGCCGTTAGGATTTCATTGATTTTATCAATCGCTTCTTGGTAGGTGATTTTAAGAGAGTTTTGAGTTGCAGACTCTGAACTACTAAACATCATCTCAACAATGCTTGCCTGGGTTTGCTGGCGAATTGTTAGGTGTGTCTGCTGTACCTCTTTGGCACGCTCAGAAGCTTGCTCAGGTAGTTGTGGTTGGCCGTGAGCACGGACTCCATTATTATTTGGATTAGCTTGTTCTGGTGCTAAGCCCGCTGTTTTTTGGTAGGCGTTAGCCATAGCTGGTATCGAATTAACACTCATAAAGTTCACCTTATATCTGGTCTGAAGGTAGATTGAATTAAGATAGTTCAACCTTTAAGTCATCATTTTATTGTTTTAATTGTGTGTACTGTTTGAACTGTGTATTTTCACAGCTTCTCTTAATTAGTTAAGGTATCGGCTTACGTCTTGATTTCTTTAGAGACTTTTATCCGTTTATTGTTTGTGAAGAGGTCTCTTTTAGTATAAATCACTTTGGTTTTTTAGTGATAACCTCAAGCAAAAAACTTTAAATACTGGTATCATTCTCGTTTATTTTTTAACCTCATGGAAAAGGTCTAACTTCATGGAATTAAACCCTATTTATAGCCGACTTGACGACTATCAAGAGCGTAATACATCGCTTAGGGGGTATCTTTGACTATGAAACCAAGGCTGAACGATTAATTGAGGTTGATCGTGAATTAGAAGATCCCGATATCTGGAACAATCCAGAGAAGGCTCAGGCTTTAGGTAAAGAGAAGTCTCAACTTGAAACTATTGTCCATACGGTTACAGAGATGGACGAAGGTGTTGAGTCTTGTAAAGAATTGCTTGAGTTGGCAGAGATGGAAGCCGATGAAGAGATGGTTTCAGAGGTTGAAAATGAGTTAGATCGTCTGGGTGCTATGTTGGAAAAATTAGAGTTCCAGCGTATGTTCTCAGGTGAGTTAGATCCGAACAATAGCTACATTGAGATTCAGTCTGGTTCTGGTGGAACAGAAGCCCAAGATTGGGCAAATATGTTATTAAGAATGTATTTGCGCTGGGCGGAATCGCACGGCTTTAAAGCGGAAATTTTAGAAATTACCGCGGGCGATGTTGCCGGGATTAAAGGTGCAACTATTCATGTAAAGGGTGATTACGCCTTTGGTTGGTCTAGAACCGAAACGGGGGTGCATCGTCTGGTGCGTAAGTCTCCGTTTGACTCAAGTAACCGCCGCCATACCTCATTTGCTTCGGTGTTTATCTCTCCAGAAATTGATGATAGTTTTGAAGTGGATATTAACCCCGCCGATTTACGCATTGACGTTTATCGTGCCAGTGGGGCAGGTGGACAGCACGTCAACAAAACCGAATCGGCGGTGCGTATTACCCACTTACCGACCAATACGGTGACACAGTGTCAGAATGGACGTTCTCAGCATCAGAACAAAGCGGATGCGATGAAACAACTACGTGCCAAGCTCTATGAGTTAGAGATGTTAAGCCGTAATGCTGAAAAACAGGCGATGGAAGATTCAAAGTCTGACATTGGTTGGGGAAGCCAAATTCGTTCTTATGTCTTGGACTCTGGACGAATCAAGGATTTACGCACCGGGGTTGAAACCGGCAACACCACGGCAGTATTGGATGGCGATTTAGACCAGTTTATCGAAGCCAGTTTAAAAGCGGGTCTTTAAACCTTAACTGTCAAAATTATTGTCAGCTAGACGCGGCAAAATAACCAAATTTAAAATAACCAGGCCTGCTTAGTTTTTAAAAGCAGGAAACTTGAAGATTGAAAGAGAGTAATCGAATGTCAGAAACACAAAACAATGTGCCTGAAGTGGATGAGAATAAAATTATTGCGGAACGTCGCGCTAAATTAGGCGCACTGCGTGAGATTGGGCACTCTTACCCAAACCACTTCCGTCGTGAAGATAGCTCGGTAGACTTGCACGCTCAATACGATGAAAAATCCAAAGAAGAGTTAGCAGAAGCAGAGCCTGTTCGCGTGAAGGTAGCGGGTCGAATGATGCTGCGTCGTATTATGGGTAAGGCCAGTTTTGCTACCATTCAAGATGATACCGGCCGCATTCAAGTGTATGTGACACGAGATGAACTGCCAGAAGGTTTTTATAACACTCAATTCAAAAAATGGGATTTGGGTGACATCGTCGGTGCAGAAGGGTACCTGTTTAAGACCAATACCGGTGAACTGTCGATTCATGTTGAAAATATTGAATTGATCACTAAGTCACTGCGTCCGTTGCCAGATAAGTTCCACGGTCTGCAAGATCAGGAAGTGAAATATCGTCAGCGTTATGTGGATTTGATCGTTAACGAAGAGAGTCGTGAGACCTTTATGTTGCGTTCTAAAATCGTTCAACACGTTCGTAATTTCTTAGTGCGTAAAGAGTTCATGGAAGTTGAAACGCCAATGATGCACGTGATTCCGGGGGGCGCAACCGCTCGTCCATTCAACACACATCACAATGCACTTGATATGCCTTTGTATCTGCGTATCGCGCCAGAACTTTACCTAAAGCGTTTGGTTGTCGGTGGGTTTGAACGTGTTTTTGAAATAAACCGTTCATTCCGTAACGAAGGGTTATCAACTCGTCACAATCCAGAATTCACAATGGTTGAATTCTATGCGGCATATACCGATTACCACCAGTTAATGGACTACACCGAAGAGCTGTTGAAAGAGCTGGCAGAGTTAGCAGTTGGCTCAACCAAAGTGCCTTACCAAGGTTTAGAGTTTGATTTTGGTAAGCCATTTGCCCGTTTAAGCATGAAAGATGCGATTCTTCAGTATAACGAAGGTGTGACCGCTGATCAGCTGGATACATTAGAAAGCGCCACGGCTTTAGCGGAATCTTTGAAAATT
This sequence comes from Pseudomonadota bacterium, assembly GCA_034722175.1. GTDB lineage: Bacteria > Pseudomonadota > Gammaproteobacteria > Thiomicrospirales > Thiomicrospiraceae > Thiomicrorhabdus. Next base: position 3,572 of record JAYENR010000191.1, read on the forward strand.
CATGTTAAAGAAGGCTTCGGTTTAGGAAAAGTCATTACTGAAATCTTTGAAGAGACCGTTGAAGAGAAGCTAATGGACCCAACTTTTATTACGGAATATCCAGCGGAAGTTTCGCCATTGGCTCGTCGTAACGATGAGAACCCATTCATTACCGACCGTTTTGAACTGTTTATTGGTGGGCGTGAGTTGGCAAACGGCTTTAACGAGTTAAATGATGCTGAAGATCAGGCAGAACGTTTTAAAGCCCAGGTGGATGCAAAAGACGCCGGTGACGATGAAGCGATGCACTTTGACGAAGACTATATCACCGCACTGGAACACGGTATGCCACCGACTGCTGGTGAAGGGATTGGGATTGACCGTTTAGTAATGTTGTTCACAGATTCACCATCGATCCGTGACGTTTTACTGTTCCCGCATATGAGAAAAGCTGACTAGTTTTAGTTAAAAACTAAGCTATAAAAAAGCCGCTAGAAACCCAAGTTTCTAGCGGCTTTTTTGCTTCAGAGAACTGACTAGGCCTGTTCAGTTTTAAATTCGATTTATTTAAAAAAACTGAAAGGCCTGATTGATGAAGGGTTAACCTTCGTCAGTAATGCTGTACGGTAGCGGCTCTAAAATGGCAGGTTTACCGCCTTCTGTCATGAGGTCACCTTCCACGGCTTCTAACGATTTAAGCGTTCCTACAGCTAGACATAAAGTGCTGGTGCTATATATGTCTGGGTTGCTGTTGATGACGGACAATTTGTGGTTTTTGCCATTGTTGTCTTGTAATACTAAGTCATCGCCAGACGCCAATTCTAGTTTCTCTTCAATGCGAACACGGAACATACGTTTGGTGACTTTACCGCGATAGTGCACACGAGCGATGATCTCTTGCCCTGGGAAACAGCCTTTTTGGAAGTTAATGGCGTCTAATTTATCTAAGTTAATAAATTGCCCAATAAACTGCCCCGTATTGTTAGCGGTAATTTCCGGCACACCAGCGGCAATATTTAACAGATTCCAATCTTGCGTATTGGTGACATCTGAGTTGTCGCGGAGTTTTAACCAGGCCTGTTTAATCTGTTCGGCTGGGCCAAATAGATCGTACTTGTGGTAAGGGCCAGGTACTTTGACAACAAAGACGTCTTCCATGCCTTCTTCTTCAACCGAGCCACTTTCATAGACCTCTTTTACTTTGGTGCTTAAACGGCGTTGAATGTCTAAATCACCAAACTCTCCGGCAAAACCGATGTGAATCATTTCGTTGCTGACATCGGTGATTTTGACATCAGAGCGCATAACAAACATGGTTAAACGTTTTTGAATAGCCTCTTTTAAAGAGCCGTCAAAACTTAGGTAGAAATCATCTTTAATTTTAAAAATTAGAAATACGGCAAGAACGTTCCCTTGAGGGTCGCAGTAGGCTGACAGTTGAGCTTTAGTTTCGCTTACGGTGCTAACGTCACTGGTTAACTGGCCTTGTAAGAAATCAAAGGTGTCGCTACCTGATAGTTTTAATAAGGCGTTGTGGGTAAGGTTAGTGACAACAGGGCCATTTTTAATTAAAAAACGTTCAATTTCAGGGTGTCCAAAGGTTGTAATAAGGTTATCTTCGGTAAATTGGGCACCTTGCTCGGTTAAAAATTCTGTCCAAACGGGATCCCATTGAGCGGTAACTGCTGTCATGTTTCTTCCTTAAAAAATTTAGTTTGCGAAATGATACCTTAGTCGGAGGTAATAATAAATTTACTTGGCTTACTTCTTGCATAGTGTTTCTATAAAATTAGGTCGGTAATATGCTTTTATTGTGGTGTATCTACGGGCATTCAAGAACAAAAAGCTGCCTAACGGTTAGTTTCTTGGTTAGAATAAAAAATATAAGTTGTTTACTGAATTGGAGACAAACGTGTCTGAGTCAAAAAAAGAATTCCTAACGTTCCGTTTAAGCAAAGAAGAGTTTGCGGTTGAGATCCTGCGTGTTCAAGAGATACGTGGTTGGGTAGAGCCTACTCCACTTCCGAGTGTGCCGCCCTATGTAAAAGGGGTGGTGGACTTGCGTGGTAGCGTGGTGCCGATTATTGATCTGCGTGAGAAGTTTGGTTTGCCATTAACTTATGATGGCACAACGGTGGTGATTGTCGTGCATGTGTTCACTTCGCAAGGTGAACGGGTAGTTGGATTGGTGGTGGATGCCGTATCCGATGTGTACACGTTTGATCTAAAAGAGGTGCAACCTGCACCGGATATTTCTACCTCCATTGATAGTCAATATATCATCGGTCTATCAACCTTGATTGAAGGTAAGGGGCAGAGCAGTATGTCGGCCAGCAGTGAGGGTCAAAAATCTGAATCAAGTAAAGGCCGTATGGTGATTTTGATTGATATTGATAAGCTTGCTTCTGAAGGTTTGATTGAGCAAGCCATCGCTTCGAGTAATATGCCGGTTGGTAACGGTTAAACGTCAAAAGTCTTAAACTAAAAAAAGCTCGATCAGTTTTTAAATTGATCGGGCTTTTTTGATGTTTTTTGTTTTATGACGAAGGCAAAGTCAGCTACGAGAACTTAACCTTTTTAGGTTTCAGAATGGTAGGTTTTGCTTTGTCTTTGGTTTTTGGATAATCAAGATTGTAATGTAAACCGCGACTCTCTTTACGGCGTTGTGCACTGATGACCATGAGTTCAGCGACTTGAACTAAATTTCTCAGCTCAAGTAGGTCACTGTCCACGGTATGTTCGTTGTAGTACTCTTTTATCTCTTTTTTCAGGTTTCGAATTCGTTGGCGAGCACGTTTTAAACGTTCATCGGTACGGACAATGCCGACGTAATCCCACATGACTCGACGTAGTTCATCCCAATCGTGGGTAACTAGAACCTTCTCTTTTGGGTCGGTTACTCTACTGCTGTCCCAGGCTTTTGGCGCTTCATTGTTACTATATGGTTGTTGGTAAGCCTTCTCAATGCTTTGTTTTGCCATTTCGGCAAATACCAAACCTTCCGCCAAGGAGTTACTGGCTAATCGATTAGCACCATGTAAGCCGGTATAGGCGGTTTCACCAATTGCATATAAACCTTCTAAAGAGCTTTCACCGTATCTGCTTGTGACAACACCACCGCAGGTATAGTGCGCGGCTGGTACAACAGGAATCGGTTCTGAGCAGATATCGATTCCCGCTTTTAAACAGCGTTTATAGATGGTAGGGAAGTGATCTAAAATTTGTTCACGAGGTTGATGGCTAATGTCTAAATAGACACAGTCGATCCCGTGTTTTTTCATCTCTTGGTCAATCGCACGAGCCACGATATCACGTGGTGCAAGTTCGCCGCGTTCATCATATTTCTGCATAAAGGGATCACCATTCGGCAGGCGTAAAATACCCCCTTCACCACGCACCGCTTCACTGATTAAAAAAGAACGATCTTTTGGGTGAAACAGGCAAGTAGGGTGGAATTGATTAAATTCCATATTACCGACATGACAACCCGCACGCCAAGCCATGGCAATGCCATCACCCGTAGAGGTATCTGGATTGCTGGTATAAAGATACGCTTTGCTGGCTCCCCCCGTGGCTAAGACGGTGAAATCCGCCCAAATGTCATATACCGTGTTGTCGGTTTTGTTTAAAACATAAGCCCCGATACAACGATCTCGTTTTTGGTTTAAGATCAAGTCAATGCTGATGTGTTCAGGTAACAGGGTGATATTGGGGTGTTGATCTACTTTTTGAATTAAAGTTTGCGTAATCGACAGGCCTGTATGATCAGCGGCATGAATCACGCGTCGATGACTGTGACCACCTTCTTGGGTTAAATGAAAGGGGTAGGTACATTGATCGCCTTCACAACGACTAAATGGTACGCCAAGATCAATCAGTTCTTGAATCGAGTGGGAGGCCTGTTCAGTCACAAGCTGAACAATGTCAGGATCACATAATCCCGCTCCCGCTTCAATGGTGTCATTGAGGTGTGAATTCACACTGTCAAACGGGTCTAAAACGGCTGCTACACCACCTTGAGCATATTGGGTACTGCCTTCAGTTAAAGCGGCTTTGGCGAGTAAGGTGACTTGGTGTTGATCTGCTAGTTTTAGGGCCAGCGATAAACCTGCAATCCCACTACCAATTACCAAAATATCAGTTTTTAAACTTTTAGATTGAATCACAAGTATCCTTTTAAAAAAATGCAGAGGCGGTTAGGGAAGTGAAGATGCAAGAATTTGCAGTGTGACCGTTATTAGTCTATAGGGCGTATTATAAGGTAACTATTCGG
>JAYENR010000192.1:0-7743 GCA_034722175.1 Pseudomonadota bacterium
GTAGAATATCCAACATTATAAACGATCTACTAATTGGTCGATGCCACTATGGAGCTCTCTAAAATGAAAAGTATGACCGCCTTTGCCCGTACTCAAATCGCCACCGAATGGGGTGGTTTTAGCTGGGAACTTCGCTCAGTTAATCAACGTTTTCTAGAGATTAATTTCAAATTGCCAGACAACTATCGATCTTTGGAGATGCAAGTTCGTGATCAACTTAAACAAACCTTACATCGCGGCAAAGTAGAGGTCACATTAAAAATCCATTCAAATCAGAACAGCAATGACTTTCAAGTTAATCAGGCCGTATTACAGCCCTTAGTTATGGCGGTGAATGAAGTACAACAAAGCCTAATGGAAGCCACTCATGTTAACCCGTTAGAAATTCTGAATTGGCCAGGTGTTCTGCAGAACAATAGCGAAGATGAGAAGGCACAAAAACAGCAAGAAACAGAACTGTTGATGGGTTTACAAAAGACGATCGAAGCTTTAAATGCCAATCGAGCACGAGAAGGCCAAGCACTGGCAGAAATCCTTCAAGCGCGAAGCGATGAAATTAAACACCAAGTCGACCTTGCCCAACAGTTGCTGCCAGACATCATCAAACACCAGACTCAAAAGTTGCAACAACGTATGCAGATACTGCTAGAGGAACAAGATGAAACCCGTCTCCATCAAGAAGCCGCTTTGCTAGCACAAAAACTTGATGTGCAAGAAGAACTTGATCGATTACAGACCCATTTAGTTGAAGTTCATCACATATTAAGCCAATCTGGAGCGATCGGAAGACGGTTAGACTTTTTAATGCAGGAACTGAATCGAGAAGCTAATACTTTAGGTTCAAAATCAGCGGATAGCCGAACTTCTCAAATTGCTGTTGAACTTAAGGTTTTGATTGAACAAATGCGAGAACAGGTGCAAAATATTGAATGATTTCAACAGTATCTCAGTTATAAGTAATTAACTTGATTTCAATCAATCTTTTTTATTTGAAATTCGACTTTAACAAACGTATAGTTGCGAGTGTTATAAAACAAATAATATATTTCTGAGGCGCAGACTATGAATAACTTAATGAAAATGCTAGGTGTTATCGTAATTACGGTTGTGGTTCCACTAGTTATCCTACTTGGAATTTGGGCAGATATTTTGCCACAATCTCTTCAGGTAGCCGTTGGTGTATTCGGTGTTGTTGCGACTATCGCAATCATCCTAGGTGGAAACTTATACCTAATGTGGAGCGATATTAAATCTGGTCGTTACAGCAAAAACTCTTAAGCCTGAACAACTTAAGCGTTTCTAAAAACCCAGCCTCGGCTGGGTTTTTTCGTTTTAGGGCATTGATTCTGTCCAGGCCATCATAAATAACCATTTCAAACCTTTAGAACTGAAATGCGTATAATAGACCCTCATTTAAAGCCAGTTAAATGGCCCACTTTATTATCCAGAATTTGATATGACCCAAACACCTGAACAATCCCAACCGAAACAATCTAAGAAAAAAAGATCCAAACTAAAATGGTTTGTCTGGCTTTCGGTTATTTTAAGCATGATTATTACTCCGCTGATCGCCTTAACGATCTACGTAGTCACCATCTATCCGACTCTTCCAGACGCCGCTTCACTAAAAGATGTGACCTATCAAGTTCCGCTACGCATTGTCACAGAGGACGGTAAATTAATCAGTGAAATTGGAACTGAAAAACGAATTCCTCTGGAGTATAACGAAATTCCAGAACGCATGACTCAGGCAATCACCTCCTCGGAAGATGAGAGCTTTTTTGAACATGGTGGCGTGGATTATGTTGGTTTAGGCCGTGCAGTTTTTGAACTGGTGACCACAGGGAGTAAACAATCTGGTGGTTCGACTATTACCATGCAGGTGGCTCGTAACTTCTTCTTAAGTAAAGAGAAAACCTACCTCCGTAAATTCAATGAGATCATTCTCTCTTATAAAATTGAGAACGAACTTAGCAAACAGGAGATCTTGGCGCTTTACCTTAATAAAATCTTTTTAGGCCATCGCTCTTACGGTGTTGCGGCGGCCTCTGAAACCTATTACGGCAAACCCATTGATCAACTATCGCTTGATGAGTACGCAATGATTGCTGGATTACCGAAAGCCCCGTCTGCCTATAACCCCATTGCCAACCCTGACAGAGCTAAGTTACGTCGTAACTACGTGCTGCGCCGCATGTTTGAACAAGGCTTTATCACTCAAGAAGAGTTAGAAGTCGCGCAAGCCATTGAGGTTCACGCTAAATTAGTTGGAGCTCGTATTGAAATTGAGGCGGGCTATGTTGCGGAAATGGCTCGTAGCTTTGCAATCGAGAACTTTGGGGAAGATGCACTTAAACAAGGTTTAACCATTGTCACCACCATTGATAGCAAACTGCAAGATGTCGCCAATTTATCGGTACGTAACGGCTTACAAGAGTACGAACGTCGTCATGGCTACCGCGGGCCGATTCAGCATCTCACCCCTACCGAAATGACGGATAGCGAGCAAGTATTAAAAACTCTCAATGACATTCCCAAGTTCGGACATTTAAAAACAGGGGTTGTGACTCAGTTTGCTAAAACTGATACCCAAGTTTTAATGTTAGACGGGCAAACCGTCACCCTACCCTTTGAAGACATGAAATGGGCACGCCCATACATCAGCGTCAATAAAATGGGCAAAGAGCCAACCAAACCTGAAGATTTCTTAAAGGTCGGTGATATCATCTATCTACAAAACCTAAATGACAAATGGTTGCTCGCACAAGACCCTCAAACCGAATCTGCACTGATCTCTGTCAAACCAGAGAGCGGTCAAATTCTCGCTTTAGTGGGTGGGTTTGACTACTTCCGCAGTAAGTTCAATCGTGTTGTGCAAGCGAAACGCCAACCGGGTTCAAACTTTAAACCCTTTTTATATGCAGCAGGCCTGGATAAAGGTTTAACCGCTGCCACAATGATTAACGATGCCCCTGTGGTCTTCCACGACCGTGCTTTAGAAGATGTTTGGCGTCCAGAAAACTACTCCGGTCGTTTTTATGGTCCAACTCGATTACGTAAAGCGTTGGCTTACTCTCGTAACTTAGTATCCATTCGTCTGTTGCAACAGATCGGCATTAAATACACCATCGACTATGCACAGCGTTTTGGTTTCCCGCTTGAAGAGATGAATAAACACCGTGATCTGTCCCTCTCTTTAGGAAGTGCACAATTTACCCCTTGGGAAGTGGTTCAAGCCTATGCAACCTTTGCCAATACCGGTTATAAAATCACACCTTATCTAATTAAAGAGGTACGCAACTTCAATGGTGACGTGGTTTACCGTGCTCAACCTCAAACAGCCTGTAAAGTGCAGTGTATGGAAGACGACCCTACCAATGCGCCACGTGTGATTAGCCCGCAAACCGCTTATATTGCTACCTCAATGATGCAAGACGTTATTAAATACGGTTCTGGCCGCAAAGCCAAAGTCTTAAAACGTGAAGACATAGCGGGCAAAACCGGAACCACCAATGATCAAAAAGATGCATGGTTCTCTGGTTTTAGTCCAGATATTGCCACCTCCGTTTGGGTGGGCTTTGATACACCATCCACCTTAGGTCGTCGTGAAGTCGGTGGTCGTGCTGCGCTCCCTATCTGGATTGACTATATGCGTGAAGCCTTAGCACCCTATCCAAATGCACCATTTGCCCGCCCTCAAGGTTTAGTGAATGTGCCAATCAATTTAGAAACCGGAAATGCTGTCCCTGCGGATACTCCAGGTGCCTATTTTGAGGTGTTTAATGAAAACAATGCGCCAGAAATCCCAAGTGTCACGGAAACAAAAATTCATCAGATGACGGAAGAACTATTCGAATAACAGTTCGATAGTTCTCTATCGCTGAAAGGAGAAAATATGGATTGGTCTGATTTTTCTGGTACGCTTTCAAAGGCACTGAATCAACCGATTCATATTGAAACCGCACATGCTGTCAGCGGTGGAGATATTCATCAGGCCTACCAACTCCACACCTTAAATGGCAATCTATTTCTTAAACTCAATCAAGCACAATTTTTACCACTGTTTGAAACAGAAGCCCACAACTTAAGTGCCATAGGCAACTCTTGCAGTATTGCTTGCCCCAAGGTTTTAGGGGTCGGTTTATATCGTGAACAGGCCTGGTTGGTAATGGAACATCTACCACTGACCTCTAAAGGCGATGATTTTCAACGTGGTCGAAATTTGGCGATGATGCACCATCAAATCAATCGCACCTCACCCACCAAGACTCAACCATTCGGTTGGTTTGAAGACAACTATATCGGCCATACGCTGCAACAAAATCGCTGGCACTCTGATTGGATCAGTTTCTATGCAGAACAACGTCTTCGCCCTCAACTAGAACTGGCGCAATTGAGAGGTGCCAGCCGAAGTCTATATGATTCTGGTATTGAGTTGATCGATGCTCTGCCATTCTGGTTTCAAACTTACCAACCTGAAGCCTCACTGCTACATGGTGACTTATGGGGTGGCAACAGTGCTTTTACCACCGATGGAGAAGCGGTTGTTTTTGACCCTGCTTGTTATTATGGCGACCGAGAAACTGACCTTGCTATGACCGAACTGTTTGGTGGGTTTACAGCTGAATTCTACCAAGGCTACAACACTGTTTTTCCTTTAGATTCGGGTTATCAAAGCCGAAAGGCTTTATATAATCTTTACCATATATTAAATCACTTCAATCTATTTGGCGGCCACTATCTAGAACAATCAGAACAGATTATTCAACACCTTTTAACGCAATCAAAAAGCTAAACTTTTGATCTCTAAAAACCCAACAGGCCTGCTAAAACTTTGCCATGTTTAGCAAACAGCGTATAATATTGAGCAGTTTTTTAAACCATTCAAAACCTAGGATTTTCCAATGAAATTCATTCTATTAGGCGCGCCAGGTGCCGGTAAAGGAACCCAAGCTCAGTTCCTAACTAAGCAGTTCAATATTCCACAAATCTCAACGGGCGACATGCTACGTGCGGCAATCAAGGCTGGCACACCGATGGGAAAAATGGCTAAAGAGTTTATGGATGCTGGTAAGCTGGTCACAGATGAAATCATTATTGGTTTAGTGAAAGATCGCATTGCAGAAAGCGACTGTGAAAACGGCTTTTTATTAGATGGTTTCCCACGCACCGTGCCTCAGGCTGATGCTTTAAAAGAAGCGGGTGTAGCAATTGATGCGATTGTTGAAATTGATGTACCAGACGAAGAGATCGTTAAACGCATGTCTGGCCGTCGTTGTCACCTGCCTTCGGGAAGAACCTACCACACGGTCTATAACCCACCTAAAGAAGAAGATAAGGATGATGAAACGGGTGAAGACCTCGTTCAGCGTGATGACGATAAATGTGAAGTGGTTCTGGATCGTTTAAAAGTCTATCATGATCAAACGGCTCCTTTAGTGAACTACTACACGGAAGAGGCGAACAATAACGACTCTCTAAAGTACATCAAAGTGGATGGTACTCAGAGCATTTCAGACGTTGAAAAAGCGGTTTTAGCAGAACTTAACTAAGCTTCATTCTGCCATAAATTTAAGCTTTTCAAACTGAACAGGCCTGGTAAACCTCAAAAGGGTTTAACCAGGCCTTTTTATGTAAGCGAAACCTCGAATTCATCACGAGCTAAACACTCGGTCTTAAAAAGATTTATCCAGTTTCCCTTGTGGTTTTAGAGCTGGCTCTCCTAGATAAAAACCTTGAGAATAATCGATTCCTAACTCAATCACGGCTTGCAAAACCTCTTCAGAGTGTACAAATTCTGCAATCGTTTTAATGCCATTTTTCTTAGCCAACTCAATAATACTTTCTAACACAGGAATGATCTTTTCATCACCAGGTAATGTCTTAATTAAACTACCGTCAATTTTGATGTAGTCTGGTTTTAAATTTAACAGGAACTCAAAATTGGAGTAACCCGTTCCAAAATCATCAACCGCAATTTTACAGCCGTAGGCTCTAATCTCGTTTAAAAAGCTCTCTACCATATCAAAGCTTTCAATACTTTCAGATTCTACAATCTCAATCACCAGGCGCTCACCCAACTCCGGCATCACCTGCAACTGTGATTTTAAATTACTTAACACATCAGGATTAACCACATCTTCCATACTCAAGTTAACACTGAATTCTCCAGATGTAACCTGCATCTCCTTAAAGACCCTTTTTAGCATCACATCCGTTAACGGACTATATAAACGAGCTTTCTTGGCGATATCTAAAAAGAAAAACGGCGATTTAATTTCCCCATCAGTCGTTTCACAACGCATTAAGGATTCATATTTTTCGATCTGTTTTGTATGGTTATTAATAATAGGTTGATAATAGGGATAAATTCGATCTGTTTTTAACGCTTCTTTAATTTTTTTAACCCATTCAATGTTGTTTTTAAACTGTTGCGACGTTTTCAACTCTTCACTGTAAACAACCAGCTCTTTATTATCACTTTTCGCTGTTTTATGAGCTAAATCCGCTTCTGTTAATAGGTCTTCATGCTTTTGGGCAATACCAACTGTCAGTTCAATATCAATGGCATAGCCCTCTATATCCAAATTGTTTTGGTGAACCAAATTCATCATTTCTTGAATTTTCAGTTTAAATTCAGACAGCCCCAACTCTTCGAGTGGCTTAAAGCTCACTACTGCAAACTCATCCCCTTGCAAACGATAAACGGAACAAGATTCATTTTTTAAATGATCAAATAAACACTTAGACAGGGACACGATTACTTGATCACCTATCTCAACACCATAGAAATCATTAATCTCTTTCAGAGCCTTAACATCCAAAATCGCTAATAGTTCAGGTTGGTATTTTTCAATATCATTGAGCAGTTTAAAACGATTGCCTAAACTGGTTAACGCATCCGTTAAAAATGAGTTCCTTAAGTCTCTCTGGCTGTTTACCAACTGTGTTACATCATCACGTAATGCAATGTACTCCCTGACGCGCCCTTGAGCATTTAGGATCGGAACAATCGTGGTATTAGCATAAAATGTGGTGCCATCTTTTCGGCTGTTCTTTAACATGCCGTGCCATACCTTGCCTTTTGTAATCGTTCGCCACATCTCCCAAAAGGTGTTTTTAGGGGTTGAAGGATGGCGGAAAATATTATGCGGCTTGCCTATTAGCTCCTCAGGGGTATAGCCTGTTGCCAAACAGAGTGATTCATTTACAAAAGTGATGATCCCTTTAGTATCCGATTTAGAAACAATACTACCTGCATACACGGCTTTTAAATATTCATCATTGATCTTTTTAGATTCATATAAATTTTTAAACAAGTTGTGTACTTTTTTTCCAGATTTGGCATAGGTTCGTGCAATTAAACCAATCTCATCGCGCCGTTTAATTAAATTAATCGGCGGCTTGGGAGTGTGATTACCTTCAGCATCAAATTGATTGCTCAAGTCAGAAATATTTTCTGTTAACTCATCAATAGGAACCAGAACTGAACGTTTTAAAATCAGTACCAAAAAGATAAAAATCAGAAGATCAATCAGCACCACAATCAAGATTTGCTCAATATATCCATAGCGCGCTTCATCAATCAACGCTTCTACATGACCTAATTGATCCGCAACCATTAAACAGCCGATAATATTCTCTTCAATATCTTTAATAGGAATCGAGGTTAAAAATAGCTCATCAAGAATCAGCTTACCTGTTTGACGGATATCTTTAGACTGGAAGCCCTCTAAAGCTTGT
>JAYENR010000193.1:0-7635 GCA_034722175.1 Pseudomonadota bacterium
GTCAAGATTTCGAAACTCTTCGTCAAGCACTCATCGAGTTTTCCCCTCATAATGAATACACCATTATTTATAATCGAGAACCCCTTGAGCAAAAACGTTTTAAACAGTTCTCATATCTGTATCAACCCAGTCAATTTTCACCAGATTGGGTAGAAGAAGACTCTTACCGCCTGTTAACAAATTCATCACCCGCACTATCTGGCAATTTAAAACAAATTACCATGTTTGCAAATAACGATGATGACTTCCATCAAAAACTGGCTAAAGGCGAGTCCTTTTCGAAACATTACTCTCTTGATAATCAACACTTTATTCTAACTTTAACAACGGTTAAAGATATTAATCAGGCGAATATTGCCTATTTAGTTTCGGTTAGTGAGTCCCCATCTATATCTACCCAGCAATCTCATTTTTATCAATACGCTTGGACTATGTCGATTATTCTTTTGATCGTTGGTTATGGTTTATGGCGAATGGTGCGTTCTGGACGTGAATATAGAAAACAGCATGACTATCTTGAAAATATTCATGACACCATGAGTGAAGGCTTATACGTTACCGATGCCAAAGGCATGATTACGATTGCCAACTCCGCAGCAGAACGTATTTTAGGCTATCAAGAACACTTTTTAGTTGGGCAAAATGCCCATGATCTATTCCATAACCCTGAACCTTTAGAGCCCAATGAATACCGTGCCTGTCCAATAGAAGAAGCAGCGAAATTGGGACATGGATTCAGCGGTGAAATTCGTTTTTTAAAATCTGACCATAGCAATATATGGGTTGAAGCTTCCAGCCAACCCATGATAACAGGTGGCGAACTGCAAGGTGCTGTCACCGTCTTCAGCGACATCACTGAACAAAAAGCCAAAGAAGATAGTTTAAGAATATCTGCCACCGCGTTTGAAACCCAAGATGGCATTATGATTACCAATCCAAATGGAATTATTCTGCGTGTCAACCAAGCCTTTACCCGTATAACTGGTTACACCGCAGAAGAAGTCATAGGTCAAACACCTAAAATCCTAAGCTCAGGTCGTCAAAGACCGAGTTTTTATGAAGATATGTGGCAACATCTTAAATCTAAACACTTTTGGCAAGGTGAGATCTGGAATCGCCGTAAGGACAATGAGGTATTTTTAGAGTGGTTGACAATTACGGCAGTATTAAACAATCCGGGTAAAATCACCCACTACGTGGCTAACTTCTCTGATATCACCGAGCGACATCAAGCTCAAGATAGAATCCAAAAACTGGCATTCTATGACTCATTAACGCAACTGCCTAATAGACGTCTGTTATTGGATCGATTAGAGCAAGCTGTGCGTTATACTAAACGTACCAATCAATGTGGTGCTCTATTCTTTATTGATTTAGATAACTTTAAAACACTGAACGACTCAAAAGGCCACATGATCGGTGATATGCTTTTAGAAGAAGTGGCTACCCGTCTACAACATTCGGTTCGTGAAGTGGATACCATTGCCCGTTTAGGTGGTGATGAATTTGTTATTCTTCTTGAAAACTTAGGGGAATGTAAAATCGATGCGGTACAACACTCTGAAAAACTCGCATTAAGTATTCTAGACTCCTTTAATACTCCGTTTGAACTTAACGGTCACAACCACCACAGCAGTCCAAGTATTGGGATAGAAATTGTCCATCCAACCAATGAGGGGCCTGACGAAATTCTGGCCCATGCTGATTTAGCGATGTATCAAGCTAAGAAGCATGGCCGTAACACCATGCGTTTCTTCAACCCTGATATGCAGATCACCATTGAAAGATTAGCAGAGTTACAAAGTGAGTTACACCAGGCACTAAAAAACAATGCTTTAGAACTTTACTACCAACCCCAAGTGAATCAATATGCTCATGTCATTGCAGCAGAAGCGCTGGTTCGCTGGAACCATCCTGAAAAAGGCTTTATCTCACCCGCTGTCTTTATCCCTATGGCTGAAAATTCAGGGCTCATTATTCCTCTGGGAGATTATGTTTTACAGACCGCCTGTAACACTTTATTTAACTGGGCCCAACACCCATCAACCGAAGATATTAAATTGTCGGTAAATGTCAGTGCTAAGCAGTTTGCCGACATCGATTTTGTGCAAAAAGTTAAGAAAACAATCTCTGACACCGGAGTCAACCCTAATAATTTAAAATTAGAGCTGACGGAATCGGTCATGGTTAAAGACGTTGACCGAACAATCCAAACCATGAACGACTTACGTGATATTGGTATCCGTTTTTCAATGGATGACTTTGGTACCGGACACTCTTCTTTGTCCTACCTCAAACGTTTACCCTTGGCTCAACTAAAAATTGACCAATCCTTTATTCGTGACCTAACAACGGATTCAGATGATGCGGCGATTGTTAAAACCATTATCGCGATGTCAAACACCTTGAAACTCGAAGTGGTAGCGGAAGGGGTTGAAACCGTTGAGCAAAAAGAGTTCTTAAAAAACAATAAGTGCTTTATCTACCAAGGTTACCTATTTAGCCGACCTCTGCCACTTTCCCAGTTTGAAGACCTAGTCAGTACCACCCAAGAAATTAATGACTTTGATTTTGACCTGGACTCTGAGATTGAGTTTAAACCTTAGACTTAGCTATTAAGCTTTCGCTGAAAGACGCGACAACCTACTAGTTAAGTTCAATCCAACGATCCAGATAACTAAAATACAGAACCCTCTTTTGGCTTCTGACCAAACCATCAAGCGCTTCCAACTTGTCAAACAGCTGACCGTATCGTTCTAACTGTGGTGTGTACTCCTCTACCTTCTTGTCAATAAACTGCTTTTTCTGTTCTGCTGAACCTTCAAAGAAGCTGGTTTTATAATCAATAATCCAACGAATACCGTGTTCATCGATAAAGGTGCGGTCAACAATATGATTCTCCACCTCTTGAGTTTCACTATCAAACGATGTCAGCGGATATTCCGTTTGCGAAGCTTGATGGCTATTCTCTAACGACCACCACACAAGCGGGTTATTAATCGCATTCTTCAACGAATGTAACACTCGTCGCAACCCTTCCTCAAGAAGCTCAGCCTTTAAACCTTCTTGTTGCAACCACTGTTTATACAAGGGGGCACGAGTTTCAATTAAATCGGCATTCCAGTTTTCAACCCCCTCTTCTACTGCCAATTCTAGGGCCATGTGCACCAAATTACCGACAGAGGTATTTAATAAGGCCTGTGCGGCGCTGACTTTTTCAAAACTAATTTCTTGCTTCGGTTCGGCTGTCTTATCAAATTCAGTTTTCTCTAACTCAGTGTTTTTTTCTAGCGTTGATTTATAGCCCGTAAACTGTAAAAACCCTGAAAACTTAAGGCGTTCAACAGGCAAACGACTCACTTTGGGCAAGACCCTTTCAACTTCATCATCAGACTCATGTGGCTCATAAGCCAAACACAATGACTCAAATTCGGTTTTAACACACAGCCATAGAGGCTCTAATAAGCTGGCTTTGGTTGGGACAATACGATCCTCCTTTTCTGAAACCTTAAAGTTAATCGATCCAAACAGGTGCAACTGAGTTTTGGCACGAGTCGCGGCAACATATAACAATCTAGCTAACTCATTACTCTCCTTGATTTGATCAAAACGTTTCAACAGGCCTGTTAATAACGAACTGTCTTGGCCTTTCTGATCAAGTGGCGCCATTACCAACCACTCTTGCATTTCGTCATGCTCTTCGTGTATTTGTGGGCCTAAAAACTGCATCCAAGAAACCAGCGGACTCTCATTGGCTCTCGGCTTTCTACCCAGGCCTGGCAAGATCACCGTATCGAACTCCAAACCTTTGGATTTGTGCATGGTCATTAACTCTATTTTCTGACTGCCTTCGGATGCATCTGGGCTAGCATATAAACGTTCGATCATCTCGTCTAAACGGTCTGCATCCAACGTTTCTCCATCAAAGTTCGTCAGAGTTTGAATATAGACATCAACGTTTTCTAAAGCAGTTTCATTTTCAACCGTTTGTGCCCCATCTAATCGCAACCAAGTCTCTTTGATTAACCAAGAAAACGGCACGCTGTGCAGACGCTGAATAGCCGTTTCTAAAACCGGTAAGGCCTGTTGGCAACGCTGCTGACCCTCTTCGCTTAACAAAGCAATACGATCAGACTTTGATAACAACCCCCAAACAGGACGATACAAATCATCTCCCATCAAAGTGTGTAGGTCATTTAACGACAAACCAACCAACGGCGAACGTAATAGAGCAATCCAAGCTGGACGATCGGCTAAATGCAGTAAGGCACGGCTCAAGGCTAAACAATCTTGAATCTCTTGGCGCTCTTGTAACCCCTCCAAGTCCACCGCTTTAAAAGCAATGTCTTGTTGTTTCAGTAAACTGGCAATGCCCATCAAACTCGAACGAGTACGTCCTAATAACGCAATGCTCTTTTTAGGTGAGTCTTGAATCTCAGTTAAACGCTGTTGAATCAAATCGACCACTTGCTGTGCCTCGGCTTGATGACTACGATTGACTTCCCAGTGGTTAAAAATCGCCTGCTGTTGATCATCTGAAAAAGCCACGGCTTTGCTGAACGCCACGGCCCCCGTTTCAATATTATGTTCTTTGGGAAACACCGTTTTAAAACTGCTATTAACCCAATCAACCACCGTTTGACTGGAACGAAAGTTCACCAACAGATTAAGCGGTGTTAAGGTCACTTCACCGATCTTTCCTTGCCATGCTTTTAAGAAGTTACCTACTTCCGCTTCACGGAAACGGTAAATAGATTGCATCGGGTCACCCACAATAAACAAGGTTTTACTATCCCCCTGCTGCCAAGCTGCCACCAGCTGTTTAATCAGTTTAAACTGTTCACTACTGGTATCTTGAAACTCATCAACCAACAGGTGTTCAATTTGATAATCAAGTTGTTGCGCTAACTCAGTCGGTTCAAGTTCCGACCCTAACGCTTGACTGGCGGCTTGCGCGACCTCAATAAAGTCGGCTTGGCCTTCACTGCGGAACACGACCTTTAAATAGCCCGCTGAAATCGTCAACAGCTGAATCAACCACTGTAAGTTCTCCCATTGTTTATTCGAATACTCAGGATCGGGCAGGGCTTTTAACACCTGTAAACTTTCTAAAACAGCACGACCATGTACCCCATCACGCAACTCAGCTAAGGCATTTAAAAACTGATCTTTACTCTCTTTGGCTTCACCTTTTCCAGCAGGAAAACCGTTATTTTTAGTCACCGATTTACGCAAACTTTTTCCATCAGCCGTCAGCAACCAAGCTGCTAAAACTCGCCACTTAGGTAGATCTTCTATCGTGGCTCTAAGGGGCCAACAATTCATCAATGGCTTTAATTGTTCTTGACCGTTTGCAATCGCATAATCAACTAACAGAACAATCTCTTTTAAGGCATCACTAACCGATAACATTTGTGCACAAGGTATTTTCAACTCTTGTTTCACTACCAACTGCAAAGCAAACTCTAGGTTTTCACGAGCTTGATCGCTACGCATCGCAAACAGATTACCCATCCACTGATCGCGTTTTTGTAACATACTGACCAACAGCGATTCGGCTCGGTTATAACGACCATTCACCAAGCGTAACAGACTCGCCACCGCCGGTTTGCTATCTGGATCTTTTAAAGCCAGACGTGCCGCTTCTAAATACAAGGCCGAGGCATTATCCGTAACCTGTGGTTGCGCACCCATTCGCGACAACAGAGGCATTTGCCCCACCAAAAAGCCGTTAATTCCATCAATGGTTTTAACACGCAGTCGATTTGGGTTTTCTAATAGTGACCAGGCCTGTTCAGCATCTCGTTGCAACACTTGTCGAGCTAACTTCCAAGTATTCAGTTCAAACAGATTCTCTTCACTCGGTGACTCATCTAACCCCTGTTTTAACGCCCCCATAATTCGCTCTCGCATCTCGGCGGCGGCTTTTTTGGTAAAAGTCATGGCGATGATTTTTTCAGGTTGATCGACCTTAGCTAACAAGGCCAAAAAACGTTGCATCAACAGGGCGGTTTTTCCCGATCCTGCTGGTGCTTGCACAATATAGGAACCAAACGGATTGATCGCATCAAAACGTGCTTGGCCGTCCACTAAGCTCTCATCAGCTGTCAAGTCACCTAGCAAACTTAAGTCTTGCTGAGGTTGAACCGACTCTGCAAACAGGTCAACCTGATCATACGCTTGATTGTCAGTCACCTGCTCAAGGCTCAATTCATCCATCGCAGAGTTCATATCGTCTATCGGAAAATGGCTCATAATGCCTCCTCCTCAAACAGATCAACTTCAGCTTGTTGCATGGCCACCTCAGGTAAACGTAACGCTAAATGTCCAGCAGCATAGGCAATGTCGGCAGGTTTATCAAAAGCCATATCAGCCACGCCCTGTTGAATAGAGAGAGCTAAATCGGTCACTTCTTGGCGTAAACTGTCTAAAAAATCTGACCAGGACACCTCATAGAAATCTCCGCCCCCTTTTTCAGATAGTTTCGAAAACACTTGAATGCTACGTGCTTTGGAAGCAAACACATTTTCGTCTTCTACCACGGCACTGACCTTCACCCCATCATCGGAATGTAATACCCCATACCCTAAGCCAGAGATTTCATCATCAGTAGTAAACAGGTAGACAGCTAATTGCGGAGCTTTAATCGGTGCTTTCAATAGGTTATTTGCATTGGCACGGCCAGTTTTATAATCGAGAATGACTTTCTGCCCTTCCACAGCATCAATGCGATCCACAATGACTTTAAATTCAATCCCAGCTAAGATAATTTTTTTCTCTTCTTCTGTGCCAACAACAGCAAATGCAGGACGTTGTTTTTCTAACTCCATCCACTGTAGTAGCAGCTCAAAAATACGAGCCTGTTCCAGTTCCAAATAGTGCTCATCAAACGATTTTTGCAAGACTTCGAAGCTGGTTTGAATGTGTTGATTAAGTCGCTGTTGAATCTCATCATCACTCAAGGTCAAGAGCTTAGATTGGGTCTTAGTTTCTATCCAAAAATGTTCTAGAATCTCGTGAATTAAGGTTCCCTGATTGGTCATTTGCAGGCCATCTTCCACCGCTTGCAAACCATTTCTAGCACCTAAACGATAATCGATAAATGCCATCAATGGACACTGACTTTGTGCCTGTAATATCCCCGTCCCACCAGGTGCCTTTGTACCAGCTGGAACTTCAGGACCTCGATTATCCAATATCCAAGTCAAGACTTCACGTTTTGAAAAACTCGCTAAAGATAAGGTTTGGTAAAGCTGCCGTTGGTAACTTTCTGCTGACTGAAAACGTTCGGTTTCCAATAAAGGGCTGATTAACAACTCAGCTTCACCCTGAATTCGTGCATAACTCCAAACTTGTTGCTCAGCCGAATTCACTAAACGCTCGGTCACTTGTTTGGCGTACTGCAACTCTTTTTGCGCATCACAGCGTGGCATTTGGTGGGTGCGTTGCAACGGCATCGGTAGAAATGGATTCGGGTTCGGCATTCTTGGCCAGGCTTCATCGCTTAAGCCCATCACCCAAAGAGCATCAAAACTCTGCCCCCCCGCTTCTAACATTCCCATCACTTGAATTGGTTGCACGCCCTTGCTTTGTGACTGGTGTACCGCTTCGCCAATAAAACGTTGCAGCACCATA
>JAYENR010000194.1:0-7575 GCA_034722175.1 Pseudomonadota bacterium
GAGTATATTGAGTATTACAATACAAAACGAATCAAGGTGAAACTAAAAGGCCTGACTCCGATAGAATATCGAAATCAGGCCTTAGGTGCCACTTAACTAAAATGTCCAACTTATTGGGGTCACTTCAGAAGCGGGCTTTTTTGTCATTAAGTTCTTTTAAATAGTTTTAGTTAGACTTTTTAAGGTAAGCCGCCACTAATACAATTTGAGTACCGTTTACTTTGCCTTCAATGTGCAGAGGGTTATCTGTTAAATGAATGTTTTTCACCATCGTGCCGCGTTTAGCGGTGAAGTTAGCGCCTTTTACCACCAAGTCTTTAATCAAGGTTACATCATCACCTTCATTTAAAAGAGCACCGTTGCTGTCTTTGGTTGGAGTAGAAAAATCATCTTCATCGGGAATTCCTGCCTCTGCCCACGCTTTAGTCTCGTCTTCTAAATACATCATGTCTAAAAGGTCTTGTGGCCAACCTTCGGAACGAAGAGCGTGTAGTAAACGGTAAGACATTGCTTGAACCGCTGGAACCGGTGACCACATGCTGTCATTTAAACAACGCCAGTGGTTTGAATCCATGGTGGTTGGATCTTCAATTTGGCTAGCACAGGTACCACAAACCAAAATAGCTTGATCCGCAGAGCCATCACTCGGAGTGACTTCCATAGCAGACAAGTTTTCTTCTGAACCACACAGTTCACATTTATTACCACTGCGTTCGATTAGGGTTTTTTCTAGGCTCATGATCGATTCCTTTCCAGTAATTTTAATTGGTGACTATTATGCCTTTTCAAACCCTAAAATTCTGAGAATTTAAGAGATATGTTTTGAATGGTTTACACTTTTTTAAATTGAACAGGCCTGGTTAGAGTTAAAAATAGCGCGTTAAATATTTTAGAAGCTTTTGTTTTAAAGTGACAGGCGTTACACTTTTAAGTACGCGATTAATTTAGTTGAAAAAACAAATGTGACTGAATTAATTTATTTATCAATTTGAACCTAAAAGATGGTCTGTAAGTCGGTGTAAATGCCAAATATGCATTGCAAATACGATGTTTCAATTGATTACTTTGCTGTACTTGGGGTGCATTTTGATGCGCCTCCTAAAACGGTCAAGTTAGCCTATCGCAAAATGGCACGGCGTTATCATCCCGATGTTTCCAAAATTTTTGATGCAAAAAACAAATTCCAGGAAATGGCGTTTGCCTATGAGGTGTTAAGTAAACATAGAGAAGGGTATTGTTCAGGTTTTAAACTTCACCAAAAGCGCGAAAAAAAATATTCAAGTGACTTTGACTCTGCTGAAAATTCTTCCAAATCAGCATCAGATACCAAGTCAGCAAAATCGAACTCTGAATCAAATTCTAAACAATCTTCTAACGACTATTTTAAACAGGCCTCTAAACCGATTGATGGCAAAGATAGAACTATTACCTATCCGTTAACCTTACGTTACGCCATTCGTTTACTAAAGTTAGGGCATTTCTATATTCCTAGTTTAAAAGTTAAAATGAAGTTCACTCGTCTAGCTTTAACAGGTAAAACTTTTCGTTTGTCAGGAAAGGGATACAGAGGCCTATTTGGTGGTAAGAATGGCGATTATTTAGTGCGTTTTGAGATTAAAAACGAAAATAAACATTGGCATTTAAAAGGTGCGGATATTTACGGTCGCATTAATGTTTCAGAAAAACAGTTAGTTACAGGAACAGAAATCAAGGTGGATGTTCCCACAGGGAGCTGCCAACTATTGATTCCTGACGATTATCAAGCGGATCAATTTCTCTATGTAGAAGGTATGGGGTTACCTGCTGAAGCGGCTAATAAAGCAGGACACCTATATACGCTTTTGGTTCCGGTTTAAAAACAGTCATTATTGCCTCTAGCCTTCTTTTTGTCGCTATCTCCCTTAAACAATTTCACCGATGACTTGAAAAGGCTACAATATGGCCTTATAGATGCTTGTAACAACTCAATAATAGGAGGCCTTTGCACGCGACCATAAACAAGTAAAAATTGCTAAAATTCTAATCTTTTTCGTTCTAAAACTTGTCAATAGCTCGCTATTAACTGCATTTTAAGCCTCAAACATTAAAATTTTCTCTAATTTTTCTTTCGTCCATGACTCGTGCAAAGGTCTCAAGAACCTTTAAAAAGAAAATTTATGCCTCATTCACATGAATATGACGACGGTAATCTACTGTTAGAAACTGCGAAACCGAAAATTAAACCACCAAAACGTTATCAGGTTGTATTATTAAATGACGATTACACTCCAATGGATTTTGTGGTGGATGTCTTGCAACGTTTCTTTGATATGGATGAGATTAAAGCAAGTGCAGTGATGTTAGCAGTACACCACGATGGTAAAGGTATCTGTGGGGTTTACAGCCGAGAAGTGGCTGAAATGAAGGTGCAGCAGGTGAATCGTTATTCACGTCAGAACAAGCACCCGTTAATGTGTCAATTAGAGGTAGCTTAATTGTGTTAAGTAAAAGTTTACAAATGACCTTAAGCAACGCCTTTAGTGTCGCGCACGAATACGAACATGAATTTGTGACGCTTGAACACTTGCTGCTTGAACTGTTAGGCATGCCAGAAGTTCAGGAAGCGGTGATTGCCTGTGGTGCGGACATTGCTAAAATTGAAGCCGGTCTAGAGCACTTTTTAGAAACTGAGATGGTGTCACGTAAGCCAGACGATCTTCAGCCAACAATGGGTTTTCAGCGAGTCATTGAACGTGCTATCTATTTAGTACAATCGAATGGTTATCCAGAAGTTACAGGCCTGCATGTTTTAGCCTCTTTATATTCTGAGCAAGATTCTCAAGCGGTCTATCTGTTAGAGAGTAACGGCATTGATCGTGTTGATATCTTAAGTTATATCTCACATGGCGTAACCACGGGTGAAGGTGACGATTATCTTCCTGCCACCAATGAACCAGAAGAAGGGATAGAGTTGGAAGGGGCTGAGGGTGGCGAGAAAAAGTCACCATTAGAATCCTTTACCATTAACCTCAATAACGCAGTGATTGATGGCAAAATTGACCCAGTAATTGGTCGTAAATGGGAGTTGGATCGAACCTTAGAGATTTTAAGTCGACGTCGTAAAAATAACCCGTTATTAGTGGGGGAGCCCGGTGTTGGTAAAACCGCTGTGGCGGAAGGCTTGGCTTATCAAATCGTGCATAATAAAGTGCCGGAACAGCTTACTGATGCGGTGGTGTACAGCTTAGATATGGGGGCACTGTTAGCTGGAACACGTTATCGTGGTGACTTTGAAAAACGTTTTAAAGGTTTACTAAAAGCCTTAGAAGAGCATGACCATGCCATTCTGTTTATTGATGAGATTCATACCATTATTGGCGCAGGTGCTGTGCAAGGCGGGGCGATGGATGCTTCCAACCTAATGAAGCCGGCGTTATCGTCTGGTAAGTTACGTTGTATTGGTGCAACCACCTATGAAGAGCATCGTGGAATCTTTGAAAAAGATCGTGCTTTAGCTCGCCGTTTCCAAAAGATTGATATTCGTGAGCCAAGCAATCAAGAAGCGTTTGAGATTCTGAAAGGCCTAAAAGACAAATATGAATCTCACCATAGCGTCAAATACACGCTGCCGGCTTTAAAAGAGGCGGTGGCTTTATCAGCCCGTTACATTACTGATCGTCATCTGCCTGATAAAGCAATTGATGTGATTGATGAAGCAGGGGCTAAGCAAGTCTTAATGGCACCAAGTAAACGTAAAAAACAAATTGGTGTGTCGGAGATTCAATCTGTGGTGGCGAGTATTGCCCGTATTCCAGTTTCGCAAATTACTCAGAAAGAGAGAGACAAGCTGCAAGATTTAGGTGATAACCTGAAGCGTGTGGTATTTGGTCAAGATCATGCAGTGGATAAACTGTCTTCGGCCATTAAATTGGCGCGTTCAGGTTTAAGTGATCCGCATAAACCAACAGCCAGTTTTCTGTTTGCAGGGCCAACAGGTGTGGGTAAAACTGAACTGACTCAACAGTTGGCAACCCATTTAGGGATGGAGATGGTTCGTTTCGATATGTCGGAATATATGGAACGTCATACGGTTTCTCGTTTGATTGGTGCGCCTCCTGGCTATGTGGGTTACGATCAAGGTGGGCTATTAACCGAAGCGGTTAATAAGAATCCACACTGCGTTGTATTACTTGATGAAATTGAAAAAGCGCATCCAGACGTCTTTAACTTATTGTTACAAGTCATGGATCATGGAACCCTGACCGATAATAACGGTCGCAAAGCGGATTTTAGAAATGTCATTTTAATTATGACCTCGAATGTGGGGGCAGAGCAGATGGCGCGTTCGAGCATGGGCTTTACTATGCAAGATCATACGATGGATTTTGAATCCGAACTTAAAAAAGCCTTTACGCCAGAATTCCGTAACCGTCTAGATGGTGTAATCCAATTTAATCGATTGTCTGAAGAGTCTATGGGCTCGGTGGTGAATAAGTTTATCTATGCCTTGGAACAGACCTTATCTGATAAAAAGGTGGTCTTAACGGTAACAGAAGCCGCTCGTAGTTGGTTAGGTAAAAATGGTTACGATCCATTAATGGGGGCTCGTCCAATGGCACGTTTGATCCAAGAGAAGGTGAAACAGCCTCTAGCGGATAAACTGTTGTTTGGTGATTTACAAGGCGGTGGCAGTGTCACCATTGATTGTAAAGAGGATGAATTGGTGTTTGATATTAATCGTTAACTGTTGATGAAGAAATGTATAAAACCGAACAGGCCTGTGCAGAGTTAAATTTGCACAGGCCTGTTTGGTTTTAACGGTATTATAAAGTTAGGCGAAGGATTTTTAATCGCAACAAAAAAACCGCTTTGGCAAAAGGCCTAAAGCGGTTTTTCATTCTGACTAGATGAAAACGCAGTACGCGTTTTTTCTATCAGTAGTTTGCTAACCTGTTACAGGTTATGCCATTACTTACCGCGGTAAGTAATACGACCTTTTGTTAAGTCGTAAGGCGTTAATTCAACCTTAACAGCATCACCAGCAAGAATTCGGATGTAGTTTTTACGCATACGACCAGAAATGTGAGCCAAAATTTGGTGGCCATTTTCTAGTTCAACTTTGAACATTGTATTAGGTAAAGTGTCGATCACTACACCATCAAATTCGATAACGTCTTGTTTTGCCATAAGCTTAGGTTTAATCCTTAAGAAAAAATTTTGGGCGGATTATACCACCTAACGAGTTGAATTCAAATAATTATTGCGAATATCCGCAATTAAAGTTTGGTATTCAACTGGAACTCCTGAGCAAGCCTCGGTTTGTGGCTGTGAATCGGGTAGTAACCAATAAAACAGATGTTTATCCGATTCATTGAGCAGCTCTTGAAACAAACCCTGTTGTTGATCTGAGGCCAATAGCAATGTCGGAGCATATGCGACCAGCAAGAGTTCAGTTTCTAAATTACCACGTTTACATTGAAACAAGGTACGGTTTAACCAGGCCTGTTGAGTTTCTGAAAGTAGGTTTTTAGTCACTGTTTTCCACTATTAAATTTTTGAGTTCTTGAATTGCTCGACTTGGGTTTAAGCCTTTTGGACAAGCAGCGGTGCAGTTTTGAATATGACGACAGCGAAAGGTTTTCATTGGATCGTCTAACTCTTTTAAGCGGCTGATAGGTTGAATATCACGAGAATCAATCACAAAGCGGTGAGCGGCAAGCAGGGCGGCGGGGCCTAAAAATTGGTCTGTGTTCCACCAGAAGGAGGGGCAGCTAGTTGAACAGCAACCGCACATAATACATTCGTAACTGCCATCTAGTTTGGCTCGGTCTTCCGGACTTTGCAAATGTTCATGGTCTGGATCAAGTGGTTGGGTCTGTAAAAAGGGCTGAGCCTCTTTGTAATGTTGGTAAAACAGATCCATATCGATAATCAGATCACGAATAATGGGTAGGCCTGGCATTGGTCTAACTTCAACTGGAGAGCTTAGTGAAGAGAGTGGTGTAATACAGCTTAAACAGTTTTTGCCATTCACGTTCATGCCATCTGAGCCACAAACCCCTTCCTGACAAGAGGATCGAAAGGTTAGAGAAGGATCTTGTTCTTGTAGTTTGTGTAGTGCACCAAGTAGCATCATATCTGAATCAATTTCAGAGTTGTCTAACTCAAAAGATTGATCATAAGGTTCGTTATCGACTTCAGGATTGTAACGGCTAATGATAAATTGCATAAAGTACTCCGTTAGTAGACACGTGGCTTGGGAATAAATGAATCATGCTGTTTAGGTTGCAGGTTGACGGGTTTGTATTGCAGTTGATGTTGTTCTGCAAAATACAAGGTGTGCTTGAGCCAGTTGCCATCATCACGTTCACTGAAGTCAACACGTGAGTGGGCACCACGGCTCTCTGTTCTGGCTAAAGCCGAGTGTGCGGTGGCATAGGCAATGGCCACTAGGTTTTCTAATTCATAAGCAGACAGACGTTCTTGGTTAAAGACCTGTGAGTGGTCACGAATTTTAACCTGATCCAGTCTCTGTTGAATGTCTTGAAGTTGTTGAATTGCTTGTTGCATGCTGGCTTGGTCACGAAAAACGCCACAACCCTGTTCCATGATTTTTTGCATATCTTGTTTAATTTTGATGACAGTATCGTGATCCTGTTCCTTGGGGTGTATTTGCCAGCGTTTTAGACGTTGAATTACCGGTTTCAGGTCAAACTTTAGAGTCGAAGTTTCAGACTCTGTTTTAAGCTGTTCACTGATGGTCAAAGCGGCTTTACGACCAAATACCACAATATCCAGTAAAGAGTTGCCACCTAAACGATTAGCGCCGTGAACTGAGACACAAGCACATTCGCCAATGGCAAACAGACCTTTAACCGTATGAGATTGTCCTTGATCATCCTGAGTAAGCACCTGCCCTGTTAAATCAGTGGGGATGCCGCCCATCATATAGTGGCAAGTAGGGTAGATAGGCATGGGAGCTTCAATTGGATCAACCCCTAAAAAGGTCATGCTGATGTCTCGTATTCCAGGCAGACGTTGTTTAATGGTGTTTGCATCAAGGTGGGTTAAATCAAGTAGCACATAGTCTTTGTTTGGGCCGCAACCGCGTCCCTCTTTAACTTCAATAGCAATCGCACGTGACACCACATCGCGTGATGCCAAGTCTTTAACATTGGGGGCGTAGTTCACCATAAACGCTTCTCCGTCCGAATTGCGTAACAAGCCTCCTTCTCCGCGTGCGGCTTCTGAAATTAGCATGCCTTTTCCGGCGACACCCGTTGGATGAAATTGCCAAAACTCCATATCTTGGAGAGGCAGGCCAGCTCGTAACACCATGCCTAAACCGTCACCCGTATTTATGGTTGCATTGGTATTGTTATGAAATATTTGTCCAGCCCCCCCTGTCGCCAACAATATGTAAGGGCTTTGCAAGATCTGATATTCGTTGTTATGAATATTCATCACCAATACACCGTTAATATCCCCCTCTGTGTTTTTGAGTAGGTCAAGCACATAATACTCTTCAAAAATATGTGTTCCAGAATGGATATTCTGTTGATACAGAGAGTGCAAAATAGCATGGCCGGTTCGATC
>JAYENR010000195.1:0-7491 GCA_034722175.1 Pseudomonadota bacterium
CCTTTCCGATGAATTTAAAGTTTCAACAGGCCTATCTGATCACTCTTTAGGCATTGAAGTGCCGATTGCAGCTGTAGCATTAGGTGCGGTTGTCATAGAGAAACACTTTACCTTGGATAAAACCCTGCCTGGCCCAGACCATAAGGCGAGTTTAGAGCCGGCAGAGCTTAAAGCGATGGTTCAAGGGATTCGTCATATTGAACTAGCTTTGGGTACTGGAGAGAAGGTAGCGTCTAAGTCTGAACAAGCCAATAAAACGGTAGCGAGAAAGCGAATTGTTGTCAGCCAAACTGTCAAGCAGGGTGAAAAGTTTACAACCGAAAACATCACTTTAAAACGCAGTGATCAAGGTTTGTTTGCGGAGAGTTGGGATGCAGTATTGGGTCAAAAAGCCCCTAAAGATTTTAGAATCGGTGAGGGGGTGGTGTTGTGAGCAGTACCTCAAATGGGCTCAAAAAAATCTGTGTTGTGACTGGCACGCGGGCAGAGTACGGGTTATTGAGTAACGTCATGCATGAAATTAAAAACCACCCAGCCTTGGAGTTACAGCTTGTCGCTTGCGCCGCACACCTTTCAAAACAGCATGGTATGACGGTTAATCAAATTATTGATGACGGATTTGAGGTTAATGCACGTGTCGAAATGCTGGAAAACCAAGATGGACGTTTAGCAATGGTTAAGGCGGTTGCTAAAGGTGTGGCTGGGTTTGCAGATGCTTATGAAAGCTTACAGCCTGATTGTGTACTGCTGTTGGGAGATCGTTATGAGATCTTAGCAGCAGCAGAAACCGCTCTATTAATGGATATCCCTATTGCACATATCCATGGTGGAGAAGTGACTGAGGGGGCAGTGGATGAAGCGATTCGCCATGCAATTACAAAAATGGCGACATTGCATTTTACAGCTGCTGAAAACTACCGAAATCGTGTAATTCAGATGGGCGAGTTACCTGAAAACGTCTTTAATGTTGGTGCCCCAGGTTTAGATTTGATTCATCAAATGAGTATGCTACCTCAGAGTGAATTAGAAAAAGATTTGAATTTAAAACTGAACAGGCCTGTTTGTTTAGTCACTTACCACCCTGTAACGTGGAATAAAAACAAAGGCATTCAAGCTTTAACCGACTTGTTTCTTGCTTTAGAGGAAATTGAAGATGCGACTGTTGTCTGGACCGGAGCGAATGCCGATGAGCAAGGCCAACAGATTAATGCTTTAGTTGAAGATTGGATTAAAAATACGCCGTTAAATGCTAAATTTGTCACATCATTGGGCTCGAAACGCTATTTGAGCCTGATGGCCTTAGCGGATGTGGTGGTGGGTAACTCCTCCAGTGGTATTATTGAAGCCCCCGCAATGGGAACGCCAACTGTGAATATTGGAAGCCGACAACAAGGTCGCTTACGATCGCCATCCATTCTTGATTGCCAGGATGACCAAGCTTCAATTGCAAACGCATTAACTGAGGCTTTGTCAGATTCATTTCAAGTCATTGCACAAAAAAAGCAAAGTGTTTATGGCAGTGGTCAGACTGCTCAATTGATTTGTAATAAACTGGCAAATTTTCCTTTTGGTAAAAGAATAGGCAAACCGTTTTATGACTTACCCAACCACTGCTTTACATCTTAGGAGTTGATTATGGATCTTTTTGATTGGCATCGTATTTCGGTGAATGAAGAGGCATCGATTAAAGAGGCCTTAACCGTATTAGACCGAGAGGCACTACAGATTGTTTTGGTGGTAGGTGAAGGGTGCCGTTTATTAGGAACTTTAACCGATGGGGATGTAAGGCGTGCCCTGTTAAGGGGGGAGGGGTTAGATGGGCAAGTGACAGCCGCTATGAACACCACACCGCTGATAGGCTTAAAACAACAGAGTGAAACTGCCTGGAAACGTAAAATGTTGGAGCACTCTATTCGGCATTTACCCATCGTTGACGATAACAAATGTATTGTTGGACTCTATTACGATAAAAAAGAGGTTCAAAAACGCTTTAATCCCGTGGTGTTGATGCTAGGAGGATTAGGGACTCGATTACGACCTTTGACGGAAAGCATTCCCAAGCCAATGTTAATGGTCGGTGATAAACCTATTTTAGAAACCATCGTGACGCACATTGCCGAGCAAGGCTTTGTAAATTTTTACTTCTGCATCAACTATCTGGGTGAGCAAATTCGTCAATACTTCGGTGATGGAAGTCAATGGGGAATTCAAATCGAGTATGTGGAGGAAGACGAACGTATGGGAACCGCTGGTGCATTAAGTCTGTTACCAGAAAAACCAACGATGCCTTTTGTGGTGATGAATGGAGACTTGCTCACTAAAGTCGATTTAACCGCTTTAATTGATTTTCATATTGAGCATAAAAACATCACCACCGCGTGTGTTCGCGAGTATGCTCAACAGGTACCTTATGGTGTCGTTGAAGTAGAAGGGACACGCGTTACGCAGTTAGTGGAAAAACCGGTTTATCGCTATTTTGTCAATGCAGGTATCTATGCACTATCGCCCGAAGCGATGGATAAAGTGCCTGAGTCTGCTTTTTATGATATGCCAACCTTGATTGAAGAAGTGTTGTCTGAAAAAGGCAATGTCGGTGGGTTTCCGATTACCGAGTATTGGATGGATATCGGACAAATGCCAGACTTTGAAAAAGCCCAAGCAGACTATGAAGTCCACTTTCAGAAACGACCAAAAAAATAAAAATGAACAGGCCTGGTTAAAATGACAGAGTTACAAAATAAAAAAGTTTTAGGATTAATTCCCGCACGTGGCGGATCAAAAGGCATTCCCAAAAAAAATCTCTTTCCGATTATGGCCAAGCCATTAGCACAATACACGTTTGAGGCCGCTAAAGAGAGTGGGGCTTTAAGTCAGATTATGATCTCATCTGAAGACGATGAGATCCTACATTTTGCTCAATTACACGGCATTGATACCCGTTATCGCCGTCCACAAACCTTAGGCAGTGATCAGGCTAAAACGGCTGATGTGGTTGAAGACGTGCTTAATTGGTTGGAGCAAGTTGGGGAGTATCCCGATATCCTTGTTCTATTGCAACCAACTTCTCCTTTGCGTTCGGCAGATGATATTAATAAAGCCGTAAGACGTTTTATAGAATTAGGTGTGAATTCCATGGTAAGTGTTCATAAGATGGTTGAACACCCTTATAAAAGTATGCATATGAAAGCTGAAGGTGAGTGGAATTATTTGGCCAAACCCGCTGAAAAGGCGCATCGTAGACAAGATTATGATGATAACTACTTCACGATTAATGGAGCTTTTTATCTAGTGAAACCAGATTGGTTCAGAGAGCATAAAACTTTTGTTGTAGAGGGTGAAACAGCGTTGTTTGAAATGAGCCCGATTGCCGGTATGGATGTAGATGAACTCGTGGATGTGTTTAAAGTTGAAGCGTATCTGAAAATGTTATCAAATTGATTTTAAGGGAATTGTATGAATAAGTTAGAACAACCATTGCTGGACGAAGTGATTGATAATAATTATCAGGAATCTTACTTCCCATCAATCAACGGAGCTAGCTTTCAGAAAACTGCCTCCAAGACTATCTATGATCATTATTTGGGAGATTCATTCTCACAATCTGGAACACTCTATATTATTTGTGGGACGGATAGTGGCCTGTTACCTCGCTATTTAATAGACACCTATTCCCATCAATTAGAACGTCGTCATATTATTTTTGTTGAATTTGATTCAGTTATTGAGCATCCCGTTTACCAAAAAAATATTGGAGAACTTCCTGAATGGATGACGGTGGTTAGTACAGATTCTGATGCGTTTTTAAAATTACGAGAACAGTTTATTGAATACTTTATCAGCCGTAAAGTCCGACTCTTAAAGTCTTTAACGGTCATTGATAATATTAATGCTGCTTATGGTAAGTTGTGGAAGCAAGTGACTGAAAATTACATGCAGTTGCAATATTTTGAAACGTATAACTATAGCCAACCTTTCGTCGATGCCCAATTAAGAAACCTTTCAGCAAATATTACTCCGATCCTAAAAATTAAGGATGCCTTAAAAGGACGCAAAGCTCTGTTGCTGGGTGGAGGCCCTTCTATAGATCATGCTATTGATTGGATTAAAAAACACCGTGATAAATTTATTATTTTTTCTGTTGGTCGAATTGCTCCACGGTTAATTAAAGAAGGTCTCGTGCCCGATTTCTTTGTGTCAGCAGATCCGCATGAGGTTAGCTTCGATAATAGTAAGCAGATGCTGTTTTTTTCGGGGCAGTCAGTTTTGCTGAATTGTTACCATGTCGTTCCACGCATACTCAATCAGTGGTCTGGCCCAAGCGCTTATTATGGCCCTAGGTTACCTTGGGAGGCTGATCCTCTTAACTCAGCATCGCCTGGGCCAACCGTTATTCACAGTGCCTTGAATCAGGCAGTCTTTTTAGGCTGTAAAGAGATTTATCTAGCGGGTGTGGATATGTGTTTTTATCAGGGGCAAACACATGAGTCAGGGAGTGCTGAAAAGGCTTACGGTAAACTGGCCGTTAAACACTTGCTTCAAGTAGAAACCTATAGCGGTGAATTAGCTGAAACCGATATGCCTTTTGCTCAAGGGATCCAAGCACTCAAAGCGATGGCAAGTGCCTTTTCTGAACGGTTTCAGACGCAAATTTATAACTTAAGTGATCAGGCCGCTTTTGTTGAAGGTATAGACTATATCAACCCAGATAATATTCATTTAGAAGAAGTTCCAGATAAGCAAGACTTAATGACTCGAATTTGGGATGCGCTGATACTAAGTGATAAAGAGAGGGTTGGCTTTACTGAAAGTGTCTTGAAAGCGGTTCAGAAGGAGAGAAAGTTTCTTATTGAACAAAAAAGACAGTTTCAAAAAGGAATTGAACTAGCTAAAAAGATTAGAAGGTCGCCAGCCACTGAATCGAAAGTAGTTGCTTTAAAAAATAAGTTGGATAAAAAGTTGGGTGATCAGGCTCATATGCTGTTTCACTACGGCTATCAAAACTTTGCGAATACGATGAAACCAGTTGAAGACGAAGCTGCGATGTCTATGGAGGAGATTGAATATACTCTAAGTGAATATTTTTCAGGGATGTTAAAGACAATAAATAGTTTAATCAGCGAGTTAGATGAAACAATTAAGATGTTGAAGTTCCGTCTTTTGGAATATGGAAAGAGCAAACCTTCAGAACTTGCAACTGAATGGCGGAAGCGTCATGAACTAGGTAGAACACAGCTTTGGCAAGAGATGCATATACTAGGTGATTTGTCTGAGGTGGAGTTTTCTGAATTACAGAAGTTACAAGCCGACTTTAATGCAGAGTTGAAGGTCAAGCAGACAACACAATCCGAAAACCTAAAAAAGCGGGCAGGAAATTGGAAAAATATTTTTTCTAAGGTGCATGAAGCGTTTAACAATAAAAATGCATCTGAATTAAAAAGTCTTGAAGCTGGGTTGGTAAATATTGATGCTTCAGAGCTGATGCAAGAAATGGCTCTTTTAATTCAGTCGATGTTATATGAATTAAAGGGGGATGATGAACAGGCTGTCTCGGGCTATGCAAACATTAATCACGTTAATTTAAAGTTATTTGCACTTAAGCGTATTCTGCATTTTGCCATGAAAGTGAAAGATCATAATAAAGTATTAATGACGTTAGAGCAGTTAATTCCATTCTCTAAAGACTATTTGGTGCCATATGCTGATTATATGGTTATGTTAGATCAACCAATGATGGCGGTTCAAATACTACAGGTTTATCTAAAAGAGCATCAAGAAAATGTGATTGCTTGGGTAAAACTAGCTGATTTGGCTTATTCTTTAAAGCAGGAGGATATTTTTAACCTCGCTTTTGAACAAATTAAAACCTTGTCTCCTGATGGCGCTGAATTTGCCCGTTTAGAATCTTTAATAGGTAGCTTCTGAATTATCTACACATTTTATTAAAGTTGTTAGTCTAAACTGGCAGCTTGTTCCCACCTCAATTAAAGCCGCTTTTTAGCGGCTTTAATTTTTTTAAATAAGTGCTAAAGAAAATTATGAACGGCCGTTAAGGTTATTGAAGGGCAATATCCTTCATAACTTAAATACATTAAAAATATAAAAATTAGTTTTAAGTTTCGTATAAAGCACATGTAAGGGAGAAAGATCATGGCAATGGTAATTAATACAAATATGGGTTCATTGAATGCAGTTCGCATGTTGGATTCAACATCAAAAGAACAAAGTACATCAATGGAGCGTTTAACATCTGGTTTAAGAATTAATAGAGCAGCAGATGATGCTGCTGGTTTAGCGGTAGCGGAAAAGATGACTACGCAAATCAGAGGAACAGATCAGGCTATTCGCAATGCAAGCGACGGCATTTCAATGGTGCAAACTATGGATGGTGCGGTTGAAGAGATTGTGAACATGTTACAGCGTATGAGAGAGTTGGGTGTTCAAGCGTTAAATGGTAACTATACAGCAGACAATAGAACTCAAATGGATACAGAGTTTGATCAGTTAAAACTTGAAATTGACCGTGTGGCACAAACCACAACTTTTAATGATCAGAAAATTTTGAACGCATCGGCTAGCAGTAATTCGTTAGCACAACAATTTCATGTTGGTTGGGACACTGGAAATGAGAATAAGATCTCTGTTAGTGCTTTGAACTTTGGTGTGAGCGCTTTATCTGGTGGAGGTGGATTTGTACTTAGTAACTTGTCTTTGGCTAATTCAGTATCTGCGGCATCTGTAGCAATCTCTGAGATTGACGGAGTGTTATCTACCATTAACTTGCAGCGTGCTTCTTGGGGTGCGGTTCAGAATAGATTGGAATCTACCGTATCTAACTTAAGTAATGTGAATGAAAATATGAATGCATCACGTTCACGAGTTATTGATGCAGATTTTGCGAAGGAAAGTGCCAACTTAGCTAGAACTCAAGTGCTACAACAAGCAGGGATGAGTATGTTAAGTCAGGCTAATCAATCGTCACAAAATGTATTGCAGCTTTTGCAATAGATAAATAAATTTTTACAATGGGTAGAGATGCTCATTTTAATACAAGATTTGGGGACTTACCCAAACAGAATCTGCCACCTAGTGGGCGGATAACTAAAAGTTAGCAACCCTGCTAGGGCAAGACTAACATTTTTTTATAAAAGGAGATTTATCATGGCAATGGTAATCAATACAAATATGGCCGCAATCAATGCGAACCGTGTGTTAGATAAAACAAGTCTCGAACAAGCAACAGCAATGGAGCGTTTGACATCTGGTAAACAGATTAATAGTGCTGCGGATAATGCTGCTGGTCTTGCGATTACAACAGGTATGACGACTCAGATCATGGGTACTGATCAGGCTGTTAAAAACGCAAATGACGGTATCTCTATGGTGCAAACTATGGATGGTGCGGTAGAGGAAGTTGTCAATATGCTTCAGCGTATGCGTGAGTTAGGTGTTCAGGCTATGAATGGTAACTATACTTCTGAAAACCGTGCGCAA
>JAYENR010000196.1:0-7470 GCA_034722175.1 Pseudomonadota bacterium
GATGTGACTTTGGGTGCTTATGGGTTTGAGTTAACTTACTACAATAGTGAAACGGAAAACCTAATCCAATACGGTGGAATGTGGCCTGATGACCTGTATGAAAACTTAGCTGGAACCTCTAAGTTTGAAGGGGTTGAAGCCAGTTACCAACGTTATGTTGAGGCCATTAATACCTCGGTTAACATCCAGTTTGCACAAGGCACAGCTAAAGATGCCGATAATCAGTGGATTGCCCGCAGACCAGAACAGACTTTAGCGTTAAACCTAATGTATGACGGCTTTAACCAGTTTGATATTGGATTAAACACAAAATACATCGGTACTACGTACGATTTAGCCGATCAGCAAGGTGCTCAAATTGGCGAATACTTAGTCAGCGATTTAAATATTAACTATCTGGCTTCTGACAACGTCACCTTATATGCCAATGTGTTGAACCTATTTAATGAAGATTACACGCATGCGGTCGCGATGTACCAAGGTGATTTTGTCACCCCACAGAATGTTTATTCAAACGGTGGCACACAACTGCACTTAGGTATTCAAGGAAAGCTATAAAAGAGTGTGATGAACATTGAGTGCTGCTTCAGCTGAAGCAACACTCTTATTCAAATCTTATTAAGCTTTCAATACTCTTTGAGAACTCATATGAAACAACACTGTTTAATGGTACAAGGATGTACCTCAGATGCCGGTAAAAGCATCTTGGTGGCGGGCTTATGTCGGCTATTGTCACGACGTGGTTTTTCGGTTGCCCCGTTTAAACCGCAAAATATGGCGTTAAACAGCGCTGTTACTGCTGACGGTGGTGAAATTGGTCGTGCCCAAGCTTTACAAGCGATGGCCGCTCAAGTTCCACCATCACTGCATATGAATCCCGTGCTTTTAAAACCCAATACCGATACAGGTGCCCAAGTTATTTTACAGGGACACTCTGCTGGAAATTTAAATGCGGGTGATTATCATCAATACAAACCGAAGGCGGCGGAAGCGGTCTTCGATTCTTTTCAAATTCTAACTCAACAATTTCCCTTTGTGATGGTAGAAGGTGCAGGCAGCCCTGCCGAAATCAATTTACGTCAAGGTGATATTGCCAATATGGGCTTTGCCGAAGAGGTGGATTGCCCAGTCATACTGATTGCTGACATTGACCGTGGTGGCGTGTTTGCACATATAGTAGGCACCTTGGCCTGTTTGTCAGAATCTGAAAAGAATCGTATTCAAGGTTTTGTGATTAACCGTTTTAGAGGAGACATTGCCCTTTTACAAGACGGCTTAGATTGGTTGGAACAAAAAACACAAAAACCGGTTTTAGGTGTTTTACCTTATCTACACGGTTTTCATTTGGACTCAGAAGATGCTATCCAGATGGATCGCCGCAATACAGAAGCCCAAACCTTTAAAGTAGTGTGCCCGTTACTGCCACACATATCAAACCATACTGACCTTGATCCACTCAGTTTGCATCCAGAGATTGATTTTGAGTTTATCAAGCATGACCGCCCGATTCCTCCGGCAGATTTGATTATTCTACCCGGCAGTAAAAATATCGCGTTTGATTTAAAGTGGCTTAAACAACAAGGCTGGGCGTCACACATCAAGCAACATTTACGTTATGGCGGCAAGGTCATCGGTATCTGTGGCGGTTTACAAATGTTAGGTAAATCAATTTTCGATCCTTTAAAAATTGAGTCCGAGCAAACTGAATCAGCTGGATTGGAGTTGTTGAACTATTCCACAACTTTAGAATTAGAAAAACAGCTAATCAATCGAACCGGGCAGTTAAACTTTGAACCCGCGGCGAAAGTAGTCGGCTATGAAATTCATCAAGGCGTGACCGATTTTGGCAACTTAAAACCTGCGATTAAGTTTGATAATCAACAAACGGATGGGGCAATTTCAGCAGACAACCAAATTTTGGTCAGTTACTGTCATGGTTTATTTGATGAGCCAGAAGCTTTACAAGCGTTATTAAACTGGGCAGGCTTGTTCAGTGCTGAAGCCTATGATTTAAATCAACATCGTGAAAAGCAAATTAACCGATTAGCTGATATGCTAGAAAACAACCTTAACATCCCCCTACTCGACTCAATTTTAGGACTTTAACCATGTCACAAACTGAAAAAAAAGATCAATATCACAAGATACGCATGGAGCGCAAAAAAGCTCAAATCGATGCCTCAATTGAACGGGCAGAGGGTGAAAAAGGCATTTTATTAGTGATCACAGGTAATGGTAAAGGCAAGTCCACCTCTGCTTTTGGCATGGTCGCCCGCGCTTTAGGTCATGGTTTAAAAGTCGGTGTCTGTCAATTTATTAAAAGCCGAACCGATACCGGAGAAGAAGCCTTTTTCAGCCAACAACCTAACTGTGATTGGCATGTTTTGGGCGACGGCTTTACTTGGGATACCCAAGACCGTCAACAAGACATTGAAACCTCAGAAAACGGCTGGGCGATTGCCAAAAAAATGCTGAATGATGACAGTTTTGACATGGTGGTATTAGATGAACTGACTTACCTTTTAAGTTACAAATATCTAGATAAAGACCAAGTTTTAGATGACTTAATGGCACGACCAGATATGCAGCATGTGGTGGTCACTGGGCGTTCAGCCATTGCCGAACTGCGAGAGATTGCCGATACGGTTTCTGAAGTAAAAGAAGAAAAACACGCTTATAAAAGCGGTATAAAAGCGCAAAAAGGTGTCGATCTGTAATGAATACTGTGCGTTTGTTTTTGGCTTTAGTTGGCAGTTTATTGATTTTTTATTCTCAACAGGCCTGGTCAAACTCGGAAGCTGTACCGCAGCGAGTGATCTCTTTAGCCCCTCATATTACCGAAATGCTCTTTTCAGCGGGTGCGGGCGATAAAATCGTTGGCGTTGTGGCTTACTCCGACTTCCCTAAAGCCGCTTTAGACATTGAAAGTATTGGAAGTTACCATGCTATTAATATCGAAAAAATCATCCAACTTAACCCAGATTTGATTATTGCTTGGAAAACTGGAAACCGCCCTAAAGACATCGATAAATTACAGCAACTCGGATTCAAAATCGTCTTTTCACAACCTTTTAAACTGACCGATATTCCCAAAGAAATTCGCGCTTTTGGAGAACAACTTCACACTCAATCTCACGCTGCAAAAGTGGCTGATCGATTGGAAAAACAACTTAAAAAACTGAGTGATCAATATCAATCCCAGCCTCAAGTCAGTGCGTTTTATCAAATTTGGAATGCGCCGATGATGACCATTAATGGCGAACAGTTTATCAGTCAGGCCTTGACTATTTGTGGCGCTAGGAATGTCTTTGCTGAGTTACCGATATTAGCCGCTGAAGTCAGCATTGAAAGTGTGATTCAGAAAAATCCAGATATCATCTTATTAGGGGGTGAAAAAGCGATGCAGCAGGCCTGGTTAAAAGATTGGCAAAAGTGGCAAAGCTTGAATGCCGTCACCAATAAACAAGTTCACCTGTTACATGCCGATACTTTTCAGCGCTCGACTGAACGTATGATTGATGGAATTGAAGGACTGTGTCAGAAAATTGAACAGGCTAGAACCATTCAGTAGGTTCGGAAAACTTTAGAGTCCTAAACCGTAAACGGCTATTAACCCCACCATCACCGCCAACTCCATCACCTCGGTCATCGCCCCAGCCGTGTCGCCCGTCATACCACCGGTAATACGAATCATCAGCCAGCGCATCCATAGCCAAACAGCCACCAAAAGAATGACTAACGGCCAGGTAAACCAGGATAACATCACCAAACTCAAACCAAGCCAAGTAAACACCACCCAACGATTAAGATTCAGTACCATCTCTTCGGCTAAGCCTTGCAAACTGACGTATTGCGTCAACGGCATCAGTCCAATCGAGGCGATGCGTCCAATGACCGGTACAAACAGCAACCAAACCCACAACTGTGCTTCAATCAAATAGCTTAATGCGAGCCACTTTAATAACAGAATCAAACCTAAGGCAACACCGCCCCCCGTCCCAATACGGCTGTCTTTCATGATCTCTAAAGCACGTTGCTGATTGCCTACACCGCCTAACCAACCATCAGCAGTGTCTGCTAAACCGTCTAAATGCAATCCCCCTGTTACCCACGCCCACATGCCCAATACTAAACCAGCAACCAATTCAGTAGGTAAAAACAGACTCAATTGTGCGGTGGTAACCAGAAAGGCTCCAATAATCAAACCCACAACAGGGAAATAGTTAATCGAGCTGCCCATCTCTTGAGCCGTAATTGTTTCAAACTGCGGTGTCGGTAAACGACTCATAAACTGCAAAGCTAACCAGAATGATTTCATATCGGCTCCGGGGCTTGAACAATCTCAAGCAACTTACAAAATGGAGTACTATCCGTTGGGATCACCTCAATGGATACACGTGCTGCGTAGCCAAGTTCAAACTGAAATAACTGTTGATTGGCAAACCCTAGAATATGTTGCAGAACTAAACGCATGGGTCCACTATGCGTCACTAACAAGACCGATTCAACATCCGTTTGAATGAGTTCTAACCAGGCCTGGTTGATTCTATTTTTAAAGTCATGAAAACTTTCCGCTTGAGGAATCTCGTGGTCATAAGGATTATTTAGATAATGCGCTAACGCTTCGGGAAAACGTGTTTCAAGCTCCTCAAACGATAAGCCATCAAAAAGACCAAAATCTCTCTCTTGCCAGGCCGGTTCGATTGAAACCGAAGCGTCTTGCTGCAAGCTTTTCATTGCGAATTCAGCACACCGTTTTGCCGAAGACGTAATAATCTTGTCATAATGAGCTAGACGGCTTCTCTGATTTAGCATTTGCTGCCACCCCAGGTCGGACAGTTCAGAATCCACTCGCCCTCTTAACCAGGCCTGGTCAGAACATTCGCCGTGACGTAATAGATCAATTCGCATCCGAAACCTGAGCTTCTTCAAAGGTCGCCATATTGGCATGTAGAACACACGCTAAACGAATCACTGGTATTGCTATTGCCGCGCCTGTTCCTTCACCTAACCGCATTGAAAGATCCAAGATTGGTGATACATCCATGTGTTTAAAGACAGCTTGCTGAGCAGGTTCCACCGATTGATGACCAAATAACATCCAATCTTTGATTTTTGGCTGCATATCAAACGCAATTAACGCGGCTGAACAAGCAATGACCCCATCCACCACCATCGGTAAACCCACTTTTGCGCACTCTAAATACGCACCAGTTAGAGCGGCAATTTCTAAACCGCCCAGACAACGCAAAACCTCTTCTGGTGTTTGCATCTCTAATTTATGTAAAGTTAATGCCGATTCCAAAACAGACTGTTTATGCGCCAACTGTTCATCATTCACCCCAGTTCCTCGCCCCACCAACTCTGCAATGGGTTGTTGGCAAACTTGGCTGATAATCGCGGTCGCCGCACTAGTATTGCCTATCCCCATTTCACCACCAATAAACAAATCCGCTTCACTATCTAAAGCACGCGTGACTGCTCGTTTACCCACCTTCATGGCTTTTTGTAACATTTCAGCGGTCATTGCAGGTTGTTCAGAAAAATTAAAACTGCCTGCGGCAACACGCTCTGACACTAATTTCGGTAAAGGCGATAGATCATTAAATACCCCAACATCGACCACTTCAAAACACGCTTTTTCCTGCTGGGAAATGACGGTAATGGCCGCCCCACCTGCTGAGAAGTTTTTAACCATCTCTTGCGTCACAATGGCAGGAAAAGCCGACACCCCCTCTTGCGTAATACCATGATCCGCGGCAAAAACTGAAATCCAAGGTCGAGTAATCTCTGGGCAAACCTTTCCCTGACAGCCAGCCAGTTGAATGGCGATACGCTCTAACTGCCCTAAAGAGCCTGGCGGTTTGGTTAAGGCGTTTTGGCGTTGTTTTGCCAAGTTCATGATTTGGGTATTAATCGATTTCATAAAGGGTAATAGACTTATCTTTAAAGGAGGTGAAAGCGGGGTTAAGTATGAGATTTCAGAGGCATCGGCTGGCCAGCAACCATAAACGTCATATCATCCGACAAAGTGGCAATTTCTTGATGCAGCCAACCCAACTCATCAACATATTGACGGGTCAACTCACCAAGCGGAACAATGCCCATTCCCACTTCATTACTCACTAGAATGACATCAGCAGAGAGATCAGCAACGCATGTCAACAAAGATTGTTTTTGTTCAATTAAAGAATCCTTCTCTAGGAGATTTAACGTCCACAAGGTTAAACAATCCACCAAAATACAGTGTTGTGCATCGTCTAATGATTGAAGTGTTTGGCTGAGTTCAATAGGCGTTTCTATCGTTTGCCAATGACTCGGCCGATCTGACTGATGCATCTCAATGCGTTGCTGCATCTCTTGATCAAGTGTTGATCGACCTTTTTCATCGATACGAGAAACCTTTGCCGTGGCCACGTAATAAACGGTTTTACCCTGTTTTTCCTGTTGTTTAGCTAGGTTTTCGGCAAATCGACTCTTACCTGAACGAGCACCACCTAAAACAAAATGTAGCATGACCCTTAACCAGAACTGGTTTCAAAGATGAAGAAATACAGCATATAACCGCCGTACATCACCAGCAAAACAATGCTGAGTAGGGTGACAGGACGCATCCCCTTCTGCTCAACCACAATACCTTGAGCTTCCAGTTT
The DNA here is from genome assembly GCA_034722175.1 of Pseudomonadota bacterium. GTDB lineage: Bacteria > Pseudomonadota > Gammaproteobacteria > Thiomicrospirales > Thiomicrospiraceae > Thiomicrorhabdus. The sequence goes on from JAYENR010000196.1 coordinate 6,654, forward strand.
TCGATTTCGAATCTTCTGTTTAATTAACCAGTAGAAAAAATAAACAATGCCAGCCAGCGTAATATATTTCAACATAATCGTTTAATTCTAAGTCCGCTTACTGTGCCATCAACTGGCGAACACGCTCAAGATCCGCTTCGGTATCAACCCCGACACCCGCATCACATAATGCGTCCAACACTAAGATTTTTTCACCGTGCCACAAAACGCGCAACTGCTCCAGCTTTTCAACCTGCTCTAAAGCACACTCTGGCCACATCACATACTGTTTTACAAAACCCGCACGATAAGCGTACAAACCGATATGACGTTTATAAACCCAATCTTCAGGTAACACATGCCCCGACTCTAAGAAAGAGTCTCGTGACCAAGGCAAGGGCGCACGGCTGAAATTAATTGCTCGATTAGCGACATCACGACAGACCTTAACCGCATGTGGATCGAATACCGTTTCCACGTCCTCAATGGTTTCGCATAAGGTCGCCATCGGAATCTCAGGGTGGTCGCGTAAACCGTCTGCCACCTGATGAATCAGTTCCGGCGGTAACATCGGTTCATCACCCTGCACATTGACAATAATGTCGTCGCCTTGAATATTGGCCAAATCAATGACTTCGGCAATGCGCTCGGTTCCCGACTGATGATCATCGCGTGTTAACACCGCTTCCGCCCCAAACGCTTCACAAACTTCTAACACTTGCTGATTTTCAGTGGCGATAATAATACGATCCGCCCCCGATTTTTTGGCTTGCAACCAAGTCCATTCAATCATCCGTTTACCTGGTAAACCGTTAAAAGAGATTCAAGGTAAACGGAT
>JAYENR010000197.1:0-7347 GCA_034722175.1 Pseudomonadota bacterium
TGCTGGGCTTGGTCAAAATGTGATGTTGGAGGCGGTGTTAGCCAAGTTAACTCATCAGGAGTTTGCACCCCCCATAGGGCGAGTTCCATACACAAATTAGATAAATCGGTGACGCTGATCTCTTCATCTTCATAATCACGCAGCTGTGCTTGTTGCGATTCACTCCACAAACGATAACAAACTCCCTCTTGTAAACGTCCCGCTCGGCCTTTACGCTGTTCAGAAGAAGCCTTAGAGATTCGTTGAGTTTGTAAACGGGTCATGCCACTATTCACATCATACAAAGCCTTTCTAGCCAAACCAGAATCGACGACGCAATCAATACCTTCAATCGTCAAACTGGTTTCGGCGATATTGGTGGTCAAAATGATTTTTCTGCGACCTTGATTGTCCGGCTGAATCGCTTGATCCTGTTGCTGTGGTTTTAAACCACCATACAAAGGCAATACCAGCCATTGATCTTGCGGCAAACTTCTTTGCAATTCCTGCAAGGTTAAATTGATCTCTCCCTGGCCTGGCAGGAATACCAAGGTGTCTTGATCGGCAGTTTTGATCGCCTTAAGAGTAGTCGATTTAAGAACCGGCAAAATGTCCCACTTAAACTTAGCGGTGGTGGGAATAGATTGTTTTAAATAGTGGGTTTCAACGGGATAGGCACGACCTGACGACTGAATCACTGGAGCCTTATTTAGAAAGGTGCTAACTGCTTGGGTATCAATGGTCGCAGACATTACCATCAGTTTTAAGTCATCACGCAAGGCACTTTGAATATCCAGGCACAAACTCAAAGAGAGGTCCGCATGAATAGAACGCTCATGAAACTCGTCAAAGATCACTAGAGCCACGTCTGCCAACTCAGGATCGGACTGAATTCGTCGAGTTAAAATCCCTTCAGTGACAATCTCTAAACGAGTCTCTTTAGAGGAAACCTTGTCATTACGAACTTGGTAACCGACCTGCTGGCCGACCTTTTCACCCAATTGTTTTGCCAAAAAGGTGGCAATCGAGCGCACGGCTAAACGGCGTGGCTCAAGCATAATGATCTTTTTATCGACATTTTGAGGCAATTTAAACCAATCAGACTGCAAAATTGCCAAAGGAACCGCGGTAGACTTTCCTGCACCTGGATCGGCCTGCAACACTAAGTTTTCAGCATTTGAAAGTGTACTGAGAATCTCAGGTAATAAAGGATAAATTGGTAAGTCTTGCACTTACAACGCCTTTAACTGTTTTTCTAAACGCTGAATCGACACGGGTTTCAGTGTTTTCATTGGTTGAGCAAACATCGAGATTCGCAACTCTTCTAACATCCAACGGATCTCTATCAGGCCTGGGTGATTTTGATAAGCTGAGTTTTTTGCCAACTCTTCGTACTGTTTAAGTAACGGCGTAATCTGCCTAATCGCTAACTGATCTTTATTTGGATCTTGATCAATCTTCTCCAGGCGTTTTTCTAAGGCCTGCAAGTAACGTGGCAGCTGCTTTAGCCATTGAATGGGCGTATCCGCAACAAAACTTTGCGTAATCAAATCGGCTAACTGCTGCTGAATATCACCAATCGACATCAGCCAACGTGGATTTACCCTGCCTTTAACTTGTTTAGCAATCTTTTGATGAGCCGTTAGAATCTCATTAACCAATTTGGCAATTTTTTGTGATTCATTTACCCACTCTGTTCTCAACACGTTTTCTGCTTCTGAGTAGGCCTGGTGAGTACGAATCTTATGTGGTTCAGGGATTAGCTGCAACAAAGCACGTTCAATGATTTGCTGCTTCAAATTCTCACAAGTGCCATAAGGTGAAAACACCAAACAGGCTTTCTGTAATGGCAGGTGTTTTTTAAGATATTTAACCTTATCATGTAGCTGTTTTTTAAACAGAAACAGCAAGGCATTGGCATGGCTTTTATCAGCCAGCTCTGGATCTGCCGATAAGGTTAAGATCAGATGACTTTCTCCGTTTTCAGCTTGCTCTAAACTCAAACACGGATAAGCCACCAACTGATTGCCTTTGGCTTTTAGAGACTGTTTTTCAGGCAGATCACCAAAATCCCACTCGGTCACAATTCGTTTATCAAAACCACTGGCTTGCTGACTGCTTTGTTGCTGAATTTTTTCATCCACCAAGTGCTGATAACGGTTTTTAATATCCGCCAGATCATCGCCCTCGGTAAGCTTACGCCCCTTCTCATCTAACAAAATAAAAAACGGTTTGAGGTGGTCAGGCAGATCGACTTCGCCAAACATCGATTGATCTATTTTGCTACTGGCAAGACGATTCAGCGCCAGCACCAATTGCGATTCAAACGCGCCTTTCTCTTGAGCTTGATTGTCAGTAAACCACTGCACCACGGCTTCTGAAACTGGCGGGGTTGGCACAAACTGTTTTCGAGCTTGTTTTGGTAACGATTTGATATAAAAAACAATTTTTTCTTTTAAGAAGCCAGGCGTTAACCATTCAAACTGCGACTGATCAACCAGATTCAAAGCATGTAGTGGAATTTTAAACACCACCCCATCTCGTTTTTTTCCAGGCTCAAATTCGTAATCGACCTTGAGTGGCAGTTGATTTTTTAACTGAATTTGATCCGGAAATGCAGTTGATAGATCTTGATTTAACGCCTGCTTCATTAACTGTTCTTCAGTTAAAAATAGCGACTGCTCTGTCTGTTTATCGACCTTTTTTAGCCAGGTTTCAAACGCAGGTTGGTTATAGATATGCTTAGGAATTTTTTCATCGTAAAACTGATATAAAATCTCATCGTCCACCAAGTAATCAGGACGGCGTAGCTTGCTCTCTAACTTCTCGATATTACCGATCAATTTTTGATTGTGTCGGTAGAATTTAGCTCGTGTATTTAACTGCCCTTCAACCAATCCATGACGAATAAAGATCTTATGCGACTCTTTTGGATTCACTGGCCCATAATTACATGGACGATTATTGACGATGGGTAAACCGTATAAGGTAATGGATTCGTAAGCCCCAACTTGACCGTTCTTTTTCTGCCAATGCGGATCACTGTAACTGTGTTTAATTAGATGTTTGGCAACTGGCTCTACCCAACGAATATCAATACTCGCGTTATTTCTAGCATAGAGTTTGGTGGTTTCAACCAACTCGCCAGAGAGCATCCATTTTGGTTTCTGTTTAAACAGGCTTGAACTTGGGTGAATAAATAACTTGGTATTACGCGCACCTAGATAGGATTTATTGTCCTCTCGCATCGAGACATTTCCCAGCAGGCCAGCTATCAGGGAACGGTGCACCATGATACTGTGCAGATCACTTAGGCGTTCTTTAATCTCATTCCCCTGTTTAATCTCTTCAAACAGATGCAATGGTGGGACTTTAATGCCTGTACGCTTAAGGCTTTGCTCTAACTGCATATAGAGATCATGCCATTCACGCATACGCATATAGGCCAAAAAATTAGTTTTACAAAGTTTTCGTAACTTGTTCTGCGTTAAGTGGCGGCGTTGATGTTCATAGAAATGCCATAAATTCAGATAGAATAGGAAGTCGGAGCGCTCATCTTCAAATGGCTTGTGCTTTTCACGTGCTACCTGCATAGTTGATTGATTAATATCACGTGGATCTTGAATACTAATGGCGGCAGCGATAATCAAGACTTCGGCCAACACACCATTCTTTTGTGCCTCAATTACCATTTTGGCAATACTGGGATCAACCGGCAGTTTAGCTATTTTGCGACCTTCATCGGTCAAACGACGTTTGTCATCCAGCGCCCCGAGTTCATACAGTTGACGGAAACCATCATTGACCGCTTTATCAGCAGGTGGCTCAATAAACGGGAAGTGTTTGACCTCTCCCAAATTAAGTTGAGCCATAATTAAGATAATCGAAGCTAACGAAGTACGATGAATTTCTGGATCAGTGAATTCAGGACGAGCATTAAAATCCTCCTCTTCATACAGACGAATACAGATCCCTTCACTGACACGACCACAACGCCCTTTTCTCTGGTTTGCAGAAGCTTGTGAAATCTTTTCTACCGGTAAACGCTGTACTTTATTACGCACGCTATAACGACTGATTCTCACCTGACCAGGATCAATCACATATTTAATACCCGGCACTGTTAACGAGGTTTCAGCGACATTGGTACTTAAGATAATGCGACGTTTTTGTGAAGTTTGGAATACCTTGTTCTGTTCAGCCATCGACAAGCGGGCATATAAAGGCACCACTTCGGTATTTTTTAAGTTACGTTTACGCAACGCCTCGGCAGTCTCTTTAATATCTCTTTCACCAATCTGGAATACCAACACATCACCAAACGGATCTTCATGCCTCAACTCATCAACTGCATCACAGATTCCGGTGGGAATATCTTGTTCAATCACATTGCCGGCATCGTCTTCATAACTGGCTAAGGGGTTATAACGCACCTCTACCGGGTAGGTTCGGCCAGAGATTTCAATGACTGGAGGCTTGATACCATTAACGGTAAAGTGATCGGCAAAACGCTGAGTATCAATGGTGGCCGACGTAATAATGACCTTTAGATCTGGACGTTTTGGCAAAAGCTGTTTCAGAATACCCAACAAGAAATCGATATTGATACTGCGTTCATGTGCCTCATCAATAATAATGGTGTCGTAATGGCTCAAAAAACGATCATTTTGTACTTCTGCCAGCAAAATACCGTCGGTCATGACCTTAATTAAACTTTGCTGATGGACCTGATCATGGAAACGTACCTGATAGCCTACCAGTTCACCAATAGTAGAACCCAACTCTTCGGCAATACGTTCTGCCACACTTCTGGCCGCTAAACGGCGTGGCTGCGTACAGCCAATACGACCAAAGACCCCCTGGCCTGCATCTAAACAAATTTTAGGGATTTGCGTGGTTTTACCTGAACCGGTTTCCCCTGCAATCACCACGACCTGATTGTATTTGATTAGCTCTAATAGCTGATCTTTTTTGGCCGCAACCGGTAATTCTTCATCATAAGAGATGTTTTTTGGCACGGATTTCTGGTTTTGATCAGCCCATTCCAATGACTTTTGAGTTTTTGCACACCACTTTGACCAGGCCTGTTGAGTTTTATTGGCCGATTTTTCTGAATCCTGCTCTATTGACTCTTCTTTGGAATCGAGCAATTTGTCAATATCAATCCGTTGAAATTCACGTTGCAGGCGAAAACGATCTTTAATTAAACAACGTTTAATTAGTTCATTTAACTGTTTCTTATCTTTAGGGAAATTCATATTGACGTGAAAACTCAAATCTGGATAATGGATTGATATTAGAAATTTCTTATATTGGTATATTTGCTTATATCACTAACAACAAAGTTGTATGCGGACTTTAAACAGAAGTCACACTTCTAGAAAAGCGTCGCTATTATAACAAATGCGCTAAAGGTCTTTTGCATATGAAAATTCGCCAACTATTTGATTACGATACATGGACGTATACCTACCTTGTGTGGGATGAAGCGACAATGGAAGCCGCTGTAATTGATTCTGTTATAGAAAAAGTAGATCGAGACCTACAGCACATTAACGAATTAGGCCTAAAAGTTAAGTACCTATTAGAAACGCACATTCATGCAGATCACATTACCGGTGCAGGTCCAATTCGTAAAAAAACGCAAGCTCAAATTGTGGTTCACACCAACTCCGGCTCTAAATGCGCTGATATTTTAGCGAATGAAAATGATATTTTTAAACTGGGTAACCAAGAGATCAAAGTATTACACACACCTGGACACACTAATAATGACATTACCTATGTGATTGAGGGTGCAGCGTTTACCGGGGATACCCTGTTTGTACGTGACTGTGGTCGTACTGATTTTCAACTTGGAAGCAATGACCAAATGTTTCACTCGATCACAGAAAAACTGTTTACCCTGCCTGAAGACACGATGGTGTTCCCTGCTCACGATTACAAAGGGTTCAGCCAGTCAACTATTGGTGAAGAAAAGAAATTTAATGTACGTGTAGGTGATGGCAAATCTTATGAAGATTTCTGTACCATTATGGACGGTTTAAACTTACCAAATCCAAAACGTATTGATATTTCCGTACCAGGTAACTTGAAGTGTGGTGATTTAGACGATTAGACACATAAGCTGCTTAAGTTAAGGAGAGCCCCTGTTAAGGGGCTTTTTTGTAGCTCAAAATCTGTATTGCTATTTTTAAGGCAATAAAAAACCCCAACTAAGGGGTTAATAAAACCAAAATAGCTACTTGAATCTAATCAACAGAGACCACTTCAATCTTATAGTCTAAGGTTTCACCTGCTAATGGATGGTTACCATCTAAATAGACCTTATCTTCAGTCACTTCAATGATTTGGAAGATCACCGTATTACCATCTGGATCTTCAGTCTCAACCGAAGATCCTTCTTCAATCTCAACATTATCATCAAAGTTTTCTGGCCCCGCAAAAACGATTAGGTCATCATTGACTGGCCCATAAGCTTTTTCTGGAGGTAACGTCGCCTTAGCTTCAAAACCAGGCTCTTCACCCTCCATTAACTCTTCTAGCCCTGGGATGATTTCACCTTCACCTTGGATAAATACAACCGGCTCTTCACCAAAAGTTGAATCAATGATTTCACCTGAACCATTACGTAATTCATAGTTAAATGTAACGCGGCTGCCTTTTTTAATTTTCATAAGTGACCCTTTAAATCCAATTTAGTCGGTTTTTGCATTAGAATAATTGGCAACATTTTACAGTAAAGAGAATACAAATGCGTCAGATTCTATTGGATACGGAAACAACTGGGATTGACCCGCTTAATGGGGATCGTATTGTTGAAATAGGTGCCGTTGAGTTGATTAAACGTAAACTGACTCATAACAACTACCACCAGTACATCCAACCAGAACGCGAAGTCCCACAAGAGGTTATTGAAGTTCACGGCATCACCAATGAATTCTTAGTCGGCAAACCAATTTTCAAAGACGTCGTTGATGAATTTATGGAGTACGTTTCAGGTGCGGAATTGATTATTCACAATGCACCGTTCGATGTTGGCTTTATCAACCAAGAGCTCTCGCTGCTTAAAAACAATAAGTGGGGCAAACTGGAGGATCATTGCACCATCACTGATACACTGAAAATGGCACGGAAAATGTATCCGGGTCAACGTAACTCCTTGGATGCGTTATGTAAACGTCTATACGTTGATAACTCTAATCGAACCCTTCACGGCGCGTTACTCGATTCAGAAATTCTAGCAGACGTGTATTTAATGATGACAGGCGGGCAAACCAATCTGTTGTTGGGTGCGGGCGATAATGAGCGTTCTAATGAAGGGGCTACCCAAAAGATCAGCCGTGACCGTCTGCCTTTAAAAGTACT
>JAYENR010000198.1:0-35684 GCA_034722175.1 Pseudomonadota bacterium
GATCCGGATGGGGATATGACGGATGATGAGTTTGAAGCTCTATTGAATCAGCGTGATATGTTGACCACAGAAGAAAGTCAAGCACCCGTAGAGGCAATAGCTGCCGTTGAAGTTCCAACACCATCACCTGCTCCCAAACCTGTTGCAGCTAAACCAGTTAAACCATCCAAGGCAACTAAGGCGACAGGCAAAAGCAATGCCGAATCAACGGTTCGTGTCGATACCAAACGACTTGATGAGATTATGAATTTAGTGGGGGAGTTAGTGTTGGTTCGTAACCGACTACTCACTCTTAGAACAAACCAAGGAGAGAGTGAAGACCTCTCTAATGCCGTAGCTAATTTAGATCATGTGACCACCGATTTACAAACCTCGGTAATGAAAACCCGAATGCAACCTGTTAAAAAGGTCTTTGGGCGTTTTCCACGAGTGGTGCGTGACTTAGCTCGTAAACTTGGTAAAGAGATTGACCTTGAATTACAAGGTGAAGAGACCGATTTAGATAAAAACTTAGTAGAAGCATTAGCTGATCCATTAGTCCACTTAGTACGTAACTCGGTGGATCATGGAATTGAAATGCCAGAAGATCGAATTGCATCTGGCAAAAGCTCTAATGGAACGGTTATTCTAGCCGCTGAACAGGAGGGGGATCATATTCTTCTGTCGATTACCGATGATGGTAAGGGAATGGATCCAGACATGTTACGCCGTAAAGCGGTTGAAAAGGGCATGATGGATGAGATGACCGCTAATCAGCTGGATGATAAAGCAGCGTTCCAATTGATTATGGGTGCTGGTTTCTCTACAGCAGATCAGATCAGTGACATTTCTGGTCGTGGTGTGGGGATGGATGTGGTTAAAAGCATGATCACCAAGCTGAATGGAAGCATCGATATCCACTCTGTGTTAGGTGAAGGCACACGAATGAGTATTCGTGTACCGCTAACATTGGCTATTTTACCGACTCTTATGGTCTCATTTTCAGAAGATAACTACGCGATTCCATTAACCAGTGTTCAAGAGATTTTTGATTTTGATTCTGATAAAACCAATAAAATTGATGGTCAGATGATGGTTCGGTTACGAGATAAAAGTGTCCCACTCTATTTCTTATCTGAATGGTTAGCACCTGGGCAATATACAGAAAATTATCAAGGTAACAAGGTTATTATTGTCTCAATTGGTAATCAACGCGCTGGCCTGGTGGTTGAGCAAGTTAATGGTCAAGAAGAGGTGGTGATTAAGCCTTTGGGAGTCATGCTTAAAAAAGTGCCTGGTTATGCTGGGGCAACCATTACTGGAAACGGTAGTATCGCTCTTATTTTAGATTTGCCTGGCGTGTTACAACGCTTTCAGTAATCAAGGAGAGAATATATGGAAATAGATTTACAAGAATCATTAAAATCTCCTTCGTTTAATGCAGATATGGAAGATGAGGCCAGAAATGTCGGGCCAAGTGCTCGATGTGTGCTTTTCATGTTAGAAGATGAAATTTATGGCATTCACGTTAAAAAGATTCGTGAAGTTCTTAGAGTTGGAACAATTCGTAATGTTTCGGGTACACCTTCGAATGTGTTGGGAGTGATCAATGTTCGAGGTGTGATTGTCACGGTTTTGGATGCTCGTTTAATGTATGACATGCCGTCTAAAGAGATTACTGATCATTCACGTATTATTATTGTTGAATTGGATGAAGAGCAGACCGTAGGTTTGATGGTGGATTTTGTTATGGAAGTAAAAGATATTCCAGAAAACAAGTTTGAACCGCTTTCAACAACCAAAGAAAATGCTTCAAGATATATCCAAGGAATTGCACACTTCCAAGATAATGTGATTATCTTAATTGATGTCGATAATATGTTCGCCGAACTGATGTAATAGCCCCACTCTCAATGCCTTTGAAATCTCAGGGGCAAAGATCCCTTGTTTTCAAAAATAATCTATTTAAACTCCTTAGATTTAACTATAAAAAACGTTATTTTTTAGGAATCTCTTTGTTATTTAATTGATAAGCAAACACTAAAACTTGGGCGACAGCTTCATAGAGTAGTTCTGGGATTTGTTGGTCAAGTTCAACTTGACTTAAAAGTTCGACAAGTTCGGAGTCTTGTTTGATGGGTATGTCATATTGTTTTGCGGTTTCGATGATCTGTTGAGCAATATGTCCCGAGCCTTTAGCTGTGACGATGGGAGCGCCTTCACCTTCATATTGAAGAGAGACGGCTATTTGATCACTTAAACGGGGTTTTGAATCATCTGACATGACGGGTAAGGTTTAGTCAAAATCAATCTAAAAGAAGTGCTTCAGACAGGCCTATTTTTGTTGCGGCATCTTTTAAAGTATCATTGGCATTTTGCCAACTGATGTTCTTTTGGTTGTTTTTAGCTGTTTGAATAATCATTAACAAGCTTTGTAAACCGCTAGTATCAATGTTTTCAACTGCCTCAGCATCTAGAACAATATCATCTCCCAAATCTGAAACAGATGTGTTGATGTCGTTATAGCTGGCTTCGATAGTATGGATGGTTAAGCTTTCAGGTAGGCTAATGGTGTTGGCCATACAATTCCCCTTGATAGGTTAAACAGAACATAATGCCAACTGATAAATCATCAGCTGACACAATAAGGCAGTTGTTTATTCAAAAAAGTTAAAGAACTCGATTGATGACTGACAGCAATTTTTCTGGGCTAAATGGCTTAACAATCCAGCCAGTTGCCCCCGCTTCTTTCCCTTTGGTTTTCATATCACCAGAAGATTCTGTCGTTAGACATAAAATTGGAGTGAACTTAAAGTTAGGCATCGCACGAAGAGCGGTAATGAGTTCGATTCCGTTCATATTCGGCATATTGATATCTGTAACGATTAGGTCAAATTGCTGTTGTTTAGCAATGCCTAAAGCAATTGCGCCATCTTCAGCTTCTGTTACATCGTGCCCTGCAGATTTTAAGGACATACTTACCATTTGGCGCATAGATTTAGAATCGTCTACTGCTAGAATTTTGGACATTGTTACTCTCTCAATGTTTATATTTATTTATTACTGTTTTCGGATTGAAGTTATTTTAATCTTTATTTAGGCTACTTTGAATAGAAGCTAGGATTCCATCGTTAATTAATTGATTAACATTCAGAACCACAATCATTTTGTCTGCAACTGTCGCTAATCCATTTACGTATTCGGTGTGGATTGTACCATTCATATCTGGAGAAGATTGAATGTCAGATGCAGGTAAAGAGTAGACGTCGGATACACCATCAACCACTAAACCAATGATTTTTTGAGTACCACTTGGATCTTCTGAACGTAATATAATCACTACGGTAGAATCATTATAAGTCACACTCTGTAAACCAAAACGTACTCTAAGATCAATAATGGGAACAACCGCGCCACGTAAATTAATAACGCCCATGACATAGTCAGGGGTGTTAGGAATATTGGTGGTTTTTTCCCAGCCTTTAATCTCTTGTACGGTCAGGATATCTACACCGTATTCCTCATTGCCAAGGACAAAACTCAGAACTTGGTCATCTTGATCTTCTTTCTGTTCAATTTGTTCTTGTAGTGCATTAAGGTTTGAATCCATAGTCTGGTCTCTCATGTTCTATGAAACTTTATCGATAAAGTACCCTATTCAAATCAAAAGGTCTAGCCTAAAGCAACTTTTTATAAGTCTAGACCCGATTTTTTTAATTTGACTAGTGAACGCTCATGAAAATTATACAAAGCAAAAACTAGACCGATATATCAATTAACGCCACTTTTGTTGCAAATTCAGAGGCCGTGAATGGCTTGTCGACAATTTGGATTGCAGAATTTTTTAAGCTTAATTGATCAAGTTGATGATTTAGTAAATCAAGGTTTTCGGTAATTTTTTGTTCTAAGGCAGCTGTTTCACACCAAATATTGCAATAAAGGGTTTCAGATTCCTCATTCAATTGCAATTTGACATCCATCTGTTGGCCTTCTATCGATAATTGAACCAATATTTCCCAATTTTTTTCAGCAGGGGAGCGATGGCGGTAAATTTCGAAACGAAACGATTCTAGCAATTTTGAATTTTGCATAGGGATTTCAATGTTCATTAAATTCGGGGTTTCAAACATCTGTAGCTGTTGCACCGTTAATTTATTGAGTGCTTGAGAAAGAATGCTGTTAAGTTGCTTTAAGCCTTCTGATTTTGGATTGTTCTGTAGTTGAGACAGCGTTTGTTGTTGCAACTTAAGAAGCTGGGCTTTGGTGTCTTGATTCAGGGTTTGAGTCTGTTTGCCATCTTTTAATTTATTTTCCAGAAACAGTCCGCTTTGAGAAATATACTGTCTGAGGTCTTTACCGTCCAATGTCAGTTTGGGGCGTAACAGCTGGTCTATCATGGACAGTAAAGTAGATTGAATGGCAATCGGTAGGTTAGGAAGGTTAAGAATTTGATTGAGAGCTTGGCTCACAGGGATTTGGTGAGCGAGTGCTTGGCGATAGGTTGACTGTAAGGTGGCATTAATATTGTTAGAGCTTTGCGGGACAGATGTATTAGGTTGAGCAATCGTTAAAATAACCGAAGGTTGAGTTTGTTTCACGGTCACTTGAAGAGTGCCACTGGTTAGATTAGTTAATTTAGTATCAGCAAGTAGGGTTTGAGTGCCAATTTGTAATAATAGTTGGCTTCCAATAGGTTTTATAATATTGGCTGTTAAAGTTTGCCCAACCTTTAAGTCTGAAAGCGTGACTTTATTAAGGTTATTCAGTTGTAAAGTGTTGCTGTTTATCTGAGATATATTTACCATTACACTTACTAATTCAGTTATGCTTCTTGGCTTAACTATAAAGTAGAAATGTAAGAAATGCCAAACCGCATTTAATTAGGTACTCGCGATTATCGTATTTTATTAGGGACGTAACAGAATATGAGTGAACATGAGTTCGACTTTACCGATCAAGACTTTGCCCGTGTGCAAAAAATTGTCTATGATTTTGCCGGTATTGATCTAAATGAGTCTAAAAAGAATTTAGTCTATAATCGTTTATCTAAACGTATTCGTTTTTTAGATAAATCCAGTTTTAAAGATTATTTGAATTATGTCTCTGAACAGGGGGAGGCTGAATTTGTTCATCTGATCAATGCGATTACCACTAACCTTACGTTTTTCTTTAGAGAAAATCATCATTTTGAATATTTAGCTGAAACGGTGATTCCTCAGTTAATTAAGTCAAACCAGTCATCTAAAAAAATTCGTATTTGGTCAGCAGGCTGCTCGACAGGTGAAGAGCCTTATTCATTAGCGATTGTCCTGAAAGAGTGTGTCCCAGAAGGGTGGGATGCTCGTGTATTAGCAACCGACTTGGATACCACTGTTGTACAAACAGGTATGGCGGGTGTCTATAAAAGTGATCGTTTAAAAGGTGTGACCGAACAGCGTAAAAAACGTTGGTTTCTCAAAGGCACAGGTTCAATGGACGGTTGGATTAAAGTTAAACCTGAGTTACAAAAAATCATCGATTTTGGGCAGATCAATTTAATGAACGACTGGCCAATTAAAGATACGATGGATGTCATTTTTTGTCGTAATGTGGTGATCTATTTTGATAAGCCAACCCAGAGTAAATTATTTGATCGCTATGCAAACTTGCTTACCGATGACGGTCACTTGTTTATAGGGCATTCTGAGTCGCTTTATAAAGTGTGCGATCGTTTTGAATTATTAGGTAAAACCATTTATAAAAAGACACGTTAATTCAATCCCATTCTGTTTTGGATTTGATTTTAATGGTGTGTAGAAAAAAGCTAGTAAAAGGAAAGTTATGGCAACGACCAAAGTTCTGATTGTTGATGATTCAGCATTAATTAGACAGATGCTACAAGAGATGCTGTCCTCTGACCCAGGAATCGAAGTTGTGGGTACCGCTTCTGATCCGTTTATGGCTCGTGAGAAGATTAAAGAGCTGCGTCCAGACGTTTTAACCTTAGATATTGAGATGCCGCGTATGGATGGGGTGACATTCTTAAAGAATCTAATGCGTCTGCATCCATTACCCGTTGTCATGGTCTCTACGCTAACAGAAAGTGGTGCGGACGTAACCTTTGAAGCACTGGAAGTGGGCGCGGTTGATTTTGTAACGAAACCTAAAATTAATGTAGTGAATACTTTTGAGGATTACCGTGAAGAGATTTGTGGCAAAGTTAAAATGGCGGCAAGAGTTAATAAAACCATGCTTGAGCGTCGTTATCAGCGCTATGCTGCCAAACAACAGGCTGGCACGGCAAAGCCAATCCCTAATCGTGCATTAAATACACCTGTTGCAGAAAAACGCACCGTGGATGATGTCTTGGGCAAGAATACCGCGAGCAAACGTAGCTTTAGAGGTACAAATAAACTAATTGCTCTAGGGGCTTCTACGGGAGGAACCGAAGCGATTAAAGAGGTGTTGATGAAAATGCCTGCGGATTCACCAGCAATCGTCATTACTCAACACATTCCTGCGGCATTTAGTATGCCTTTTGCAAAGCGTATGAACACGGTTTCTGCAATGACGGTTACTCAAGCGGAAGATGGCCAGAAAGTCTTACCAGGCCACGTCTATATCGCGCCGGGAGATCAGCATTTGATGATTGAAAGAGCAGGTACAAGTTATGTGTGTCGTTTAAATGATGGGCCTCCTGTCAATCGACATAAACCGGCTGTGGATGTGATGTTTCGTTCAGTGGTTCAAAATGTCGGGCCAAATGCAATCGGTGTGCTTTTAACCGGGATGGGAAATGATGGTGCTCAAGGCTTAAAAGAGCTTCAAGCGATCAAGGCTCCTACGATTGCTCAGGATGAAAAAACCAGTGTAGTCTGGGGAATGCCAGGAGAAGCGGTAAAGTTGGGGGCTGCAGATCATATCCTGCCTTTAGATTCGGTTGCCGATAAGATTTTATCGTTCGCCTAAACATAAATCATAATGAGTCCTTTGTCCTCAAGACTATTTAGGATAAGGACTTTAAATAATATTACTTTTATTTGGCATGTTACCTGCTGTAATCAGCTTGTATAAAGCCGAGCTAACCTGAGTACTTAATCTCTGAGTTTCATTCGGTCTTTGCTAAATAACAGTTAAGGAACAATAACATGCTTCAAATCATGAAAGATTACTGGACGGCTTGGGTCATTACACTGATCGTCTTTATAGTGAGTTTTCTGGAGATTCCATTCGCAACGGCTATCGGTGTCATTGTTGTTTCTCTGTATTGGTCAGTGATGGTGGCAAGAGTTGCCAGTCCAAAATCCACTCCAGTGAAGCCCGTTGCGGTTGAAAGACATGTTCAAGCGGCGACTGGTTCAAGTATTAGTATTGCCTGTGCCGATGACTCATTGCAATCTGTAGCTGCTGATTATGATGTCACTATTAGCCAAGAAGTGGCGGTGGCTCACGAAGAGTTAATTCAAGTTAAAGAGCTGATCTCTGAATCGATTGAAACCTTAAATAACAGTTTTTCTGGCTTGTATCAGCATACTCAAGATGAGTACGAAGTCATTCGTTCACTGCTGGAAAATTTAGGTGGGGATGAACATTCGGATGAGATGAGTGTTCAGAAGTTCTCTGCTGAAATTAAAGAGGTGCTCCAGTATCTGATTGGCCTATTGACCAACTCAAGTCAACGTAGTTCACAGACCGTCGAAAAAATTGATGACATGGTTGGGCAGATCGAGGCGATTTTTACCTTGTTAGAAGATGTTAAAGGTATTGCCGATCAGACTAACTTATTAGCCTTGAATGCGGCCATTGAAGCGGCACGTGCAGGTGAAGCTGGTCGTGGGTTTGCAGTCGTTGCGGATGAGGTTCGTAAGTTGTCATTAAATTCGAACTTATTGAATGAGCAGATTCGAAAGCAAGCTGAAAAAGCACGTGGAACGGTTGATCAGGTTCGTCATATCGTCAGTGAAACCGCTTCTAAAGATATGGAACAAGCCGTTTCATCTGAAAAACAAGTAACCGTCATGTTAACGGACTTAGAAGAGATGAACAGTGGGATTACTGATAAGTTAGGTGATGTATCTGGTATCGTGAGTCAAATTGAAACAAGTGTAGGGGATGCGATGCGTTCTTTGCAGTTTGAAGATATTGTCCGTCAGTTAGTGGAACAGATCATGAATCATTTATCACAGTTAAATGAGTTTTCAGAACAGGTGAATAATTTCATTGCGGAGAGTAAAAACTTATCTGTTGCAGATGAGGTGGAGTTTATAGAGCGTATTCAGCAGTTGAAAATGGTTCTAGGACAAAAACGCCAAGAGATGGAAAATAATCGTATGACTCGTGTGAATGCAGAGAGCATGGACGAGGGTGAAATAGACTTGTTCTAAGTGTTTGCTTATTAAATCTGACCAGGCCTGGTCAAAATAAAAAAGCTCCAATATTGGAGCTTTTTTTGTATAAGCTTATTGATAGTTTGATGTTTAGACTTAATTAGCTAGGCATCATTCCACCCATTTGGTTGTTCCACAAACTACCCAAAATCAAACTAAAGAAGATCCCGAAACCAAATACGATATACCAATAACGACGCATTTTAATCTCGTATTCAGTCTCTTCATCTGGTCGGTCTTTAAAGAAGGTATAAAGCAGACCAAGCGCGCCAATGAAACCGGCAATATTTGCAAAGTAATGAATGTCCGAAAGCAGTGTGCTGATACCCAGTAATAAAATCACGGCGTAAGTGAAAAGTAATGCTCTCATGGTGCGCTATCCTCTGTTAAATTGTGTGACTATTGTAGTGAATTTCTACAGGGTTAGGCAACTAAGGCGAAGATAGTATGTATAAATTATGTTTTTTTGTTCCAGAATCACATTTGGAAACAGTCAAAGCGGCTCTGTTTACCGTAGGGGCAGGCAAAATTGGCCAATACGATTGTTGCTGTTGGCAGGTTAAAGGGCTTGGCCAGTTTAGAGCTTTGGAAGGTAGCAATCCTTTTATTGGACAGCAGGGGCAGATAGAGATCGTGGAAGAGTATAAGGTCGAAATGGTTTGTGAGACAGAGTTAATTAAGGAGGTGGTGGCAGCGTTAAAACAGAGTCATCCTTATGAAACACCTGCTTATGAAGTGATTAAGTTAGAGTCGTTTTGATTGAGGTCTGAGTCAGAAGGGGAGAGGTAAAGCTATTGTTTTTAAAGAGGTTTTGTTAATAAAATAAACCTATGGAAGGCCAAAAATAAACATATAATAAAATATTGATATAACCAAATGGTTATATTATTATGGAGTCTGTTGTTTACCACAACTCCTCTAAAGAGCAATTTATTTACCGAATTTATTGGGTAACCCAGTTATGAATTTAACTGGGTTTTTTTATGCCTGAATTTTAAGAAAAATTAGACATAAAAAGATTGATTACTTTTCATCTGGGGCAAACATAATCAGTTCAACGGTAAAGATTAGGGTTGAGTTTGGTCCAATACGTTTTCCAGCCCCTTTTTCGCCATATGCAAGCTCAGAAGGGATGTAAACTTCCCATTTAGCACCACGGTTCATGAGCGATAACGCTTCTTGCCAACCTTTGATGACATTGTTCATATAGAACTCTAATGGTGTGCCGCGTTCAAAAGAACTATCAAATACTGTTCCATCGATTAAACGACCTTCGTAGTGAGCAGTTAGTTTGTTGTCTTCAGTAGGGGAAGGGCCTGTTCCTGCTTTTAACACTTTGTATTGCAAGCCGCTGGCGGTGGTTTTAACACCGTCTTTTTTAGCGTTGGCAGCTAAAAACTCTTTACCTTGTTTAGCGTTGGCTTCGCCTTGTAATTTACGGGCCTCAACCTGCTTTTGCATAATCTGCTTTTTAACAGCAGAGATCGACTCTTCCATCTCTTCTTTAGTCAGCTGCATTGGTTTTTTGTTCATCGCATCTTGCATACCCGCTGTTAGAGCTTTGATATCAATGTCTAAACCTTGCTGCTCAAAGTTAACGGCGAGATCAGCCCCTAATGTATAGCTGGCTTTTTGTTCTACTGTTTTTAGATCAGCTGCGTGAGCTGTTGCATTGTAAGTTAGCGCTAAACCAAGTGCGATAAGAGCTGTTTTTTTCATGTTTCATATCCTTTGTAATCCGCCCTTTTTTTTGGGACAGACGATGTCTTGAAAATTAGAGTTAAAAAAACCACCTGAGAAGGTGGCTTTAGAAAAGTGAGGTTTTATAAGTTGTCTAAATACTTTTCAGCATCCAGAGCCGCCATACAACCAGCACCGGCAGAGGTGATAGCTTGTTTGTATTGTTGATCCATCACATCACCGGCGGCAAAAATACCAGGGATAGAGGTTTGGGTAGCGTTACCTTGTAATCCACTTTGTACTTTAAGGTAACCGTTGTCCATATCTAACTGGCCATCAAAAATACCTGTGTTTGGCGAATGACCGATAGCAATGAAGACACCGGCAACATCAATCTCTTTGGTATCACCTGTTTCGGTACTTTTTAGACGTAATCCTGTGACACCCATGTTATCACCTAAAACTTCATCCAAGGTTGAGTTGAACTCAATGTTGATATTGCCGTTTTCCGCTTTCTCTTGAATGTGTTTGGCTAGGATTTTTTCAGAAGAGAAGGCATCGCGACGGTGAACAATGGTCACTTCTGCGGCAATATTAGATAGATATAAAGCTTCTTCAACCGCTGTGTTACCGCCACCGATTACCGCTACTTTTTGATTACGGTAGAAGAAACCGTCACAAGTAGCACAAGCAGAAACCCCTTTACCTTTAAAGGCTTCTTCTGATTCCATACCTAAGTACTTAGCAGAGGCACCGGTTGCAATGATTAACGCATCACAAGTGTATTCAGCATTGTCACCAATTAACTTAAACGGCTTTTCAGTTAGTTCAGCAGTGTGAATGTGGTCAAAAATAATTTCAGTACCAAAACGCTCTGCATGCTTTTGCATACGAACCATTAGGTCAGGTCCCGTTAGGCCTTCAGGATCACCAGGCCAGTTGTCAACTTCCGTTGTGGTCGTTAACTGACCACCTTGCTGCATACCGGTTACCATTACGGGTTCTAAGTTAGCACGTGCTGCATAAACCGCCGCAGTATATCCCGCTGGACCTGAACCTAAAATAAGTAATTTGCAATGTTTTGTCGCCATGGTTGTTTCCTTATTTTCTGTTAAAACTTGTCGTAAAGCACTAACTTCCTGAAAGGGTTAATTCTTGCAGATTCGCTTCAAGCTTAACTATGATTATTTAATCTGTCTTATGTGCTAAAATTTTAGCAGTTTTTGAGGCAGAAACTAGCCTTAAAATTGAGAAATACATGATGAGATCTTTGCACGAGATCATAAACGAGTAAAAACTGCTAAAATTTCAGTGTTTTTCGTTCTAAAACTTGTCAATAGCTAGCTATTAACTGCGTTTTATGCCTCAAACAGTAAAATTTTCTCCTATTTTTCTTTTGTCCATGACTCGTGCAAAGGTCTCATAATACCTAAAATAGAATTGTCAGTTTCCAGTAAATTTGTTATCAAAAATTAAGATAGCAGGCCTGCTTGAAACCTTAACTGCTGAAGTGTTGCATGAGTTTTAAACTTGCTAAACCCAAAAAAGATCAACCTGTAGAAAAACGTCGTAAAACCGATGTAAAAAACCATGCAAATTTGGTGTTTAAAGACGCCTTGGTTTTGAGCTGTATCGGTTTGGCCTTTTTTCTTTATATTGTTCTGTTCAGTTATGACATTAAAGACCCAGGGTTTGATTCTGCGGGAAGTACTCATGACTTTATCAACTACGGTGGTCAAACCGGTGCTTGGCTGTCATCCATGTTGCTGTATGTGTTCGGAATATTTGGTTTCCTGATTCCTTTCGGTATCTTGCTTGCAGGTTGGATTACGCTAAAAATTCGTTCGGGAAGTGAAACCGATTATCTGCGTTTTGGTATTAGTCTACTGGGTTTGGTGCTGTTGATCTCTGCAGGCAGCGGTTTAGCCAACCTGTATATGAATCCGCATGGAGGCATGATTGATCTGCCTTATTCGTCTGGCGGTGTTTGGGGGTATGAACTCAGTAGTTGGTTAGTATCAGGGGTTGATCTGCTTGGGGCAACCTTAGTTCTGTTGGTGATGTTTGCCGTTGCATTCAGTATGTTAAGCAGTTATTCATGGTTAAGCATTATCGAATTCACCGGGCGTTTGGCTTGGAAGCTAGCAGAAGTGACTAAAACCAAAGCTTCTGAGTCGGAAAAACTTAAATCTTTAGCCAAAAAAGTCGATTTAAAAGCCATTGCCCACAAAAAAGAGTCAAAGCCAACAGGCCTGGTCATAGAGAAAAAACACAGTGAACCTTCAGTATCAGATCACGGTGAATCTAGAATAAAGCAGTCGTTAGTGAACATACTCAATGGTTTGAAGGCCATTACCGCTAAAAAGTCCGCACAACAACCTCTTAAAACTGAGAAAGTTGAACCTACTATTGCACTAAATGATGTGCCTGACTTTGCTCTTGAAACTACCGATCCAGTCAGCAATACAACGGAAAAAGCCGCTAATCAAGTTGTAGCCGATAAAACCAATAGCGCCCCTGTGACAATACCGGATTCTCCTCAAACTGCGACAACTTCTTCAGAGATAGAGGCAAAGCCAGGAAGTTTATCGCACGTTAAAGTCGGTAGCAGACAGCAACCAACTTCTACTGTACCTATTGTTGAACATGGTGACCTACCCAGTTTGGATCTATTAGATCTACCGCCAACTTATGAAGAAGGCTTTACAGAGGAGGATTTGAAAGCCTTATCTAATTTATTAGAGCAGCGTTTATTAGAGTTTGGTGTGACCGTTAAGGTGGAATCGGTTCAACCTGGACCTGTGGTGACTCGTTTTGAAATTCTTCCGGCACCAGGTGTCAAAGTCAGTCAGATTAATAACTTGGCGAAAGATTTGGCACGTGTGTTGTCGATTCAGTCGGTTCGAGTGGTGGATGTCATTCCTGGTAAGGCCTTTGTGGGAATTGAGATTCCAAATGAGCAACGTGAAGTTGTGAGTTTCCGTGAGGTGTTGGCCTCTGACGAGTTCCAACGTTCAGTCTCACCTTTGACGGTTGCAATAGGAAAAGATATCTCAGGTAAGCCTGTGGTGGCGGATATCGCTAAAATGCCGCACCTATTAGTGGCAGGTACCACTGGATCTGGTAAGTCGGTAGGGGTAAACAGCATGATTTTGAGTCTACTCTATAAGAGCAGACCAGATGAAGTTCGCCTGATTATGGTCGATCCAAAAATGTTGGAATTGTCGATCTACGAAGACATTCCACATCTATTAACCCCCGTTGTCACCGATATGAGTGATGCGGCTCAAGCGTTACGCTGGTGTGTTTTTGAGATGGATCGTCGTTATCAGTTAATGGCCAAGCTTGGGGTACGAAATATTGCAGGCTATAACGCTAAAGTAAAAGCCGCGATTGAAAAAGGTGAACCGTTGATTGATCCGCTGTATCAGCAGGCTGCAAATTTTGGTCATGAATTAGGTGAACAGCCACCTACCTTAGATCCGTTGCCATTTATTGTGGTAGTAGTTGATGAGTTTGCTGACATGATTATGGTGGTGGGTAAAGAGGTCGAGCAATTGATTGCTCGTATTGCCCAGAAAGCACGTGCTGCGGGAATTCATTTAGTCTTGGCAACCCAGCGTCCATCGGTGAATGTGATTACTGGTTTAATCAAAGCGAATATTCCGACTCGTATGTCGTTTATGGTGAATACTAAAATCGATTCACGAACCATCTTAGACCAGGGTGGCGCAGAGCAGTTACTAGGGATGGGGGATATGTTATTTATGCCGCCAGGTTCAGGAAACCCGCGTCGAGTACACGGTGCTTTTATGACTGATGAAGAGGTGCATAGAGTTGCCGAATTTATTAAGTCACAAGGTGAACCACAGTATTTAGAGACAATTACTCAAACTCCAACAGCTGAGAGTGGTGCAGATGCGGCAGATGCTGAGCAAGACCTGCTTTATGATGAAGCGGTTGAGTTTGTGGTGCAAGGTCGTCGTGTATCGATCTCCTCGGTACAACGTCGCTTTAAAATTGGCTATAACCGAGCTGCAAGAATTGTCGAAGCGATGGAGTCGGCCGGAGTGGTCTCACCAATGGGCAGTAACGGAAATCGTGAAGTCTTAGCCCCGAAACCTCAAGAACAATAAAGAGAGATGAATGAAGTTTAATTTAAATTTTCAATCCGTTATTAAGCCTGTTTTAGCTGCTAGTTTTGGTCTATTTCTATCTGGACAGGTCTGGGCAGAACCCGTGTTACAAACCTATGTGAATCAGCTAAAAACGTTTTCGGCTAATTTTGAACAGATACAGCCCGATGAAGAGCGTTTTCAAATCAATAGAGCCAGCGGTTATTTTATCCTGCAACGCCCAGGACAACTGGTCTGGCACTACCTAACACCTGAACCTCAAAAGATCGTGGTGGATGGGGTTAATTTATGGGTTCAAGATGACGATCTTGAGCAGATTTCGGTACGTCCAATTAATGATATTAAAGCGGAAATCCCATTGAGTTGGTTACTGTATGACGAACCTATTGAAAGTCGTTTTGAAATCTTAGAGGCGGGTCAGCGGAATGGCATGCAATGGTATAACTTGGAGCCTAAAGAGGCGACTTACTTTCAAAGTATTGAAATTGGCATGGCTGATGGACAGATGAAAGAAGTTTGGATGTATCAAAGTGCTGACAATGTGACTAAAGTTCGTTTTGTGGATATTGAAGAGAACAAGCCCGTTTCACCATCTGAGTTTTTAGTCACTGTACCAGAAAATTACGATTTAGTCGGGCAGGCAGAATAGACAATAATGAGTCTTTATCAACCGCTATCCGACCGTTTACGTCCGCAAACACTTGAAGAGTATGTCGGCCAACAACACTTATTAGGTAAAAACCGTGCTTTGTCACGTATGTTTGAGAGTGGTCGATTACACTCAATGGTATTTTGGGGGCCGCCTGGAACGGGTAAAACCACGTTGGCGAGATTGATCGCTAAACAGTCTGAACTTCAATTTATCAGTTTATCAGCGGTATTAGACGGCGTTAAAGATGTACGTGCGGCAGTGGAGCAGGCCAAACTGCATCGTGAGCAGTTTAAGCAAGGCACCTTACTGTTTGTGGATGAAGTGCATCGTTTTAATAAAGCCCAACAAGATGCTTTTTTACCTTTTGTTGAGGATGGCACCTTTGTATTTATTGGTGCCACCACTGAAAATCCATCGTTTGAGTTGAATAATGCGTTGCTCTCTAGAGCACGGGTTTATGTGCTTAGAAGCTTAGAAGAAGATGAATTAGCGGGGGTATTACAGCGTGCAATTCAACTGATTTCTGATGATTTACAAGACTCAACAGGCCAGATGTTTGATGTCGATGAACAGGCTCAAGCACTGTTGTTACAAGCCGCAGATGGGGATGCTCGCCGCTTATTAAACTACATTGAACAGGCCGCTGACTTTGCAGAGCCGGTTAAACAGAGCAGTGAAACCATCACCGAAAAAAGTGATTTAAAAAACTCAGCAGGCCTGGTTGTTTTAAATATTGAACATTGTAAAGAGGTGATTCAAGGTGGGGTTCGCCGTTTTGATAAAGGGGGTGAAGCCTTTTATGATCAGATTTCCGCCCTGCATAAATCGGTACGTGGTTCCGATCCCAATGCGGCTTTGTATTGGCTGGTTAGAATGTTAGATGGCGGAGCCGATGCTCGTTATTTAGCAAGACGTTTGATTCGCATGGCGAGTGAAGAGATTGGCAATGCCGATCCTAAAGCCTTGCAGATTGCGGTGAATGCCGCTGAGGCCTATGAACGTTTAGGCTCACCAGAAGGCGACTTAGCGCTGGCTCATGCTGCTAGTTATTTAGCGGTCGCACCTAAATCGAATGCGGCGTATATGGCTTATAAAGCGGTGTTAGCAGATGTTAAAGAGCATGGCTCTTATGAGGTGCCGCTACATTTACGTAATGCGCCAACTAAACTGATGGCGGATTTGAATTACGGCGAAGGCTATCGTTATGCTCATGACGAACCGGAAGCCTTTGCCGCAGGTGAAAGTTACTTTCCTGATGAGATGCCAGAACGTGATTATTATCAGCCAGTTGATCGTGGTTTAGAGTTAAAAATTACCGCGAAGATGGAACACCTTCGTGCTTTAAATCAGCAGGCCATTTATAAAAGACGTTCTTAGGCTGATATTTTGTATGATTTGATTGGCGAAATGGAACAGAAACAAGGATTCAAACAATGACAGGATTGACGTTATTTGCAGTCGCAATCGGCGGTGGCTTGGGTGCCGTTTCCCGTTTTGCGATGTCGCATCAGGTGTATCAGTGGTTTGGTCGTGATTTTGCCTGGGGAACGCTATCCGTGAATGTGTTAGGTTCTTTTGCCATGGGCTTATTGGCGGTATTGTTGGTGGATAAGTTGGGTGCTTCTAATGAGTGGCGTGCCTTTGTTATGGTTGGATTTTTAGGGGCGTTTACCACCTTTTCAACCTTCTCTTACGAAACCATGCAGTACATGCAAGTAGGTGAACTTAATAAAGCAGTTTTAAATATTGCCGTGAGTGTGGTGACCTGTTTAGTGGCGGTTTGGTTGGGCATGTTAGCAGCCAGACAGCTTTAGCGGGTGGAGTTTAAACTGAGACGAACGCAGTGTGTCGAATCGAAATATCGTTGTGCAACACGCTTTGAAAATACTCGTTTAACCTTATAAAAAAAGCAGTAAAATCTTTTATTTAAACTGGCCACTTGGCCATCAATGTGTCTTTTTTTATTAAACAGAGAATAATCAGAATATGGCTAGCAACGAGACCCCTTTACAACAGACTTCGCTTTACAAACTTCATCAAGAGTTGGGGGCGAAACTTGTACCGTTTGCCGGTTATGAAATGCCTGTTCAGTATCCGCTGGGAATTAAAAAAGAGCATTTGCACACTCGAGCCCAAGCAGGGCTATTTGATGTGTCACACATGGGACAAATTCGCTTAAAAGGCAAAAGAGCGGCCTCGGCGCTTGAACGATTGGTGCCTGTTGATATTGTTGATCTGCCTAAGATGTGTCAGCGTTACGCTTTGTTCACCAATGAACAGGGGGGCGTAATGGATGACTTGATGGTCACGAATGCAGGTGATCATCTGTTTCTGGTGGTCAATGCTGGCTGTAAAGAGCAAGACATTGCACATCTACAGTTTCACTTAAAAGACCAGTGTGAGATTGAAGTACTCACTGATCACGCTCTATTAGCTTTGCAAGGCCCGGCAGCGGGCGAGGTGTTAGCTAAATTAGCCCCTGAATCTAAAGATATGGTGTTTATGACCGCTAAAACCTTAACGCTAAATGGCGTGGAATGTTTTGTTACCCGTTCAGGTTACAGTGGTGAAGATGGATTTGAAATCTCGGTGCCCAATCAAGATGCGGAAGCTTTAGCGCGCAGTTTGTTAGCGGATGAAGCGGTGGAGATGATTGGTTTGGGGGCGCGTGATTCGTTACGTTTAGAAGCTGGTTTGTGTCTGTATGGTCACGAGTTAAGCACTGAGATTTCGCCAGTGGAAGCCAGCTTAATGTGGGCGTTATCAAAAGTCCGTCGCGCAGATGGTAAACGCCCGGGTGGCTATATCGGTGCGGATCAAATTATGGCGCAGATCGCCAACGGAGTGACACGTAAACGAGTTGGGTTAAAACCTCAAGGTAAAATGCCAGTGCGAGATGGCGCTCAGTTAATAGATAAAAACGATCAAGTGATCGGTGAAGTGACCAGTGGTAGTTTTGGTGTCACAGTCGGTGCGCCTGTTGCGATGGGTTATTTACCGATTGAATTAGCCAAAGAAGGCACAGTCGTAAACGCCATTGTGAGAAATAAACAGGTACCAATGGAAGTAGTGAAACTGCCGTTTGTAAAGCAGAATTATTATCGAGGCTAGGCTTAAAGTGGGGCAAAAACTGACCACACCCCGCAAGGGGGTATAAAGGCCTGCTTTGATTGGTATCAAAGAAGAAAAAATACAACTTAAAAAACAAAAGTTAAATATTAGGAGAAAACGATGAGTAGTCTTAAGTTTAGTGAAGAGCACGAGTGGATTCAAGACAATGGTGACGGCACTGTCACGGTTGGGATTACTGATTTTGCCCAGAAGCAATTAGGCGATTTGGTATTTGTTGAACTGCCAGAAGTGGACACAGAAATTGACAAAGGCGATTCGATCTCAGTGATTGAGTCAGTTAAGGCGGCCAGTGATCTGTATGCACCCGTTGATGGCACGATTGTGGAAGTTAACGAAGAGTTAGAAGATGAGCCTGAGTTGATTAATGAAGATGCGATGGTGAACTGGATTATGAAAGTAAAACTGTCAGATCCATCGGATTTAGATGACTTGATGGATGAAGAAGCCTATCAAGCGTGTATTGAAGAATAAGTTTATCAGTACCAACTGACATCAATAAAACCGATTGAATCAACCTCGGAGGGGCTCCATGAGTCAAACAACCTTATCGCAACTTGCTGCACTTTCGTTAGAAGAGTTACAGCAAAGTGAACAGTTTAGTGATCGACATTTAGGGCCTGATGACCTAGAGCAAGCTGAGATGTTGAAAGCGTTAGGCTTGGGCTCGTTGGAGGACTTGATTGATAAAGTGGTTCCAGATTCAATTCGTCGCCATGACCAGATGAACCTTGATTCAGGTCTCACCGAACACCAGTCTTTGGTCAAGCTTAAAGCGATGGCCAGTCAAAACCAAGTTCTGACCTCCTATATTGGAATGGGCTATTACAACTGTTTAACCCCGCCAACGATTCAACGTAATATCTTAGAGAATCCAGCTTGGTATACGGCTTATACACCGTATCAAGCAGAGATCTCTCAAGGACGTTTGGAGGCGATGTTGAATTTCCAAACCATGGTTTCTGATCTAACTGGTTTGGAGCTGGCGAACGCATCAATGTTGGATGAAGCCACCGCTTGTGCCGAAGCGATGACGTTGTGTCAGCGAATGAGTAAATCAAAAGGTAAGGTGTTTTTTGTGGCCGACGACTGTCACCCACAAAATATTGAAGTCGTGCAGACCCGTGCTGAACCTTTAGGAGTTGAAGTGGTGGTGGGCAACCCGGCTGACGGCATTGAACAGTATGATCTGTTTGGGGTGTTATTGCAGTATCCAGGAACTTACGGTGATGTCGTTGATTTTAGTGAGTTAATTGATCAGGCGCACGCTAAAAAAGCCTTGGTGGCGATGTCGGCAGACCTATTGGCATTAACGTTACTTAAAACGCCGGGTGAAATGGGGGCCGATGTCGCCGTTGGGAATACGCAACGTTTTGGCGTGCCGTTAGGTTACGGTGGCCCACATGCGGCTTATATGGCAACTAAAGACGCCTTTAAACGTTCTATGCCTGGGCGTTTGATTGGGGTTTCGTTAGATAGCCGTGGCGAAAAAGCCTATCGTTTAGCTCTGCAAACTCGTGAACAGCATATTCGTCGTGAAAAGGCGACCAGTAATATCTGTACTGCACAAGCCCTATTAGCGGTCATGGCGAGTATGTATGCCGTCTATCACGGAGCAGAAGGGTTGACGAAGATCGCCTACCGCGTGCATCGCTTTACTCAAACCTTGGCAACAGGCCTGGTGAAACTTGGGTTTAAGGTTGAAAATGAGGTCTATTTCGATACCCTTAAAATTTCCACGCCTGCTCAAGCGGAGCGAATTCATAAAACCGCTGTTGAAGCGGGTTATAACCTGCGTGCTATCGATGCCGATTCAGTGGGCGTGTCATTTGATGAAACCACCACGGTAGAAGACATTGAAGTCTTATGGCAAATTTTTAGTGGAGAAAACACAATAGGCCTGGTTGCCAATGAACAACTTGTGGATAACCCTGTGGTTATCTCCGATAACCTGTTGCGTAATACTGAGTTTTTGACGCATCCCGTGTTTCACGAGCACCGTTCAGAAACTGAGATGATGCGTTATATGCGTCATTTAGCAGATAAAGATTTGGCCTTAGATCGTGCGATGATTCCATTGGGTTCTTGTACCATGAAGCTGAATGCGACGTCAGAACTGATGCCTGTTTCTTGGCCAGAATTTGCCGATATTCATCCGTTTGTACCATTAGATCAGGCTTTAGGTTATCGTCAAATGTGTGATGAGTTGGAGCAGATGTTATGTGAAACCACTGGCTATGATGCGGTTTCATTGCAACCTAACTCAGGCGCACAAGGTGAATACGCAGGCCTGTTGGCAATTCGTGCTTACCATAAGAGTCGTAACGAAGCACATCGTGATGTTTGTTTGATTCCAGCGTCGGCTCACGGAACCAATCCTGCCTCAGCCCAAATGGTGGGCATGAAAGTGGTGGTGGTCAAAACCAATGCGCAAGGTGAAATTGATTTAGATGACCTGCAAGTTAAGTTAGAGAAACACTCTGACAAGCTAGCGGCCATTATGATCACCTACCCATCCACTCACGGCGTATTTGAAGAAAATGTGAAGACGGTCTGTGAATGGATACATAATCACGGTGGTCAGGTTTATATTGATGGTGCGAATATGAATGCCATGGTCGGTGTGGCCGCACCTGGTCATTTTGGCGGTGATGTATCCCATTTGAACTTACATAAAACCTTTGCGATTCCGCACGGCGGCGGCGGTCCCGGGGTTGGTCCAATTGGAGTAGGTAAACATTTAGCCCCATTCTTACCGGGTTATGCTGTGGTGAATGATGATAATGAACCTCAAGATGTCGGAGCGGTTTCTGCCGCGCCTTGGGGGAGTGCAGGGGTGTTACCAATCAGTTGGAGTTACATTGCGATGATGGGGCGTGAAGGCTTGATTGAAGCAACTGCGACTGCCATTTTAAATGCTAACTATATTGCTTCTCGTTTAGCGCCACACTATCCGATTTTATACAGCGATGATCATGGGCGTGTTGCCCACGAATGCATTATTGACTTGCGTCCAATGAAAGATGAATCGGGTATATCGGTGGATGACATTGCTAAACGACTGATTGATTACGGTTTTCACGCTCCGACCATGTCATTCCCGGTTGCCGGAACCTTAATGATTGAACCGACTGAGTCGGAATCGAAAGTGGAATTGGATCGTTTCTGTGATGCGATGATCTCCATCAAAGAGGAGATTAACGATGTTATGAATGGGGTGTTGGATGAAAACGACAACCCACTAAAAAATGCACCGCATACCGCTGACACCGTGATGGCTTCTGAATGGAAACACAGTTACTCGCGTGAATTGGCGGCTTATCCAGTAGAGAGTTTGCGTGAGGTCAAATATTGGTGTCCGGTTGGTCGAGTCGATAATGTCTACGGAGACCGTAATTTAGTGTGTTCATGCCCACCGTTAAGTGACTACGAAGAAGGAGAAGCGTCATGAAAAAGTCGATTGTGATTAGCGTTTTGGGAAACGACACACCAGGCCTGGTTGAATCGCTCTCTAAAGTGATTGTTGCTCATCAAGGTTGCTGGGTGGAGAGCCGAATGGCCAGTTTGGCGGGTAAGTTTGCTGGAATTCTGCGTGTCGATCTGCCTACGGATCAAGTGGCTGGCTTTAAAGAGGATTTACAAAAAGCCGATGAATTTGGTCTGCAAGTGATGTTTGAGGAGACCGCGAGTTTATCAACCACGCCTGCTGAAAATCAGTTTCAAATAGAGTTAATTGGTCAAGATCAACCGGGTATTGTGCATCGAATCTCTTCGGTTTTGGCACAAATCCATGCCAATGTTGATGAACTGCATACTGAAGTGATTGATGCCTCCATGTCCGGCGAAAACCTATTTAAGGCCAATATTCGTTTGCATATTGCCGCGGATGTCGATTCCAGTGAAATTCGTGATGTCCTAGAAGAGTTGGCAAATGAGTTAATTGTCGACATTGAATTATTGGATGCCGATGACTAAATCGGTTACTGAAAAGAGCCTTAGAAATGTTAGAATAGCCCGCAATTATAGACGGGCTGTATTTATAGAATCCCCTCAAACCTTTTTCAAAATTGAATCAAAATAGAGACTTACCATGTTAGACGCCAAGCTACTGAGATCAGACTTAGAAACCGTTGCTGAGAAATTAAAGAACCGTGGTTATAATTTAGATGTTGCAACCATTCAGTCATTAGAGGCACAACGCAAAGAATTTCAGGCAAAAGCACAGGATCTTCAAGCCGAGCGTAACAGTCGTTCAAAAGGGATTGGTAAAGCTAAAGCACAAGGTGAAGACATCGCTCCTTTATTAGCGGAAGTCGAGTCTTTAAAATCACTTCTAGAAGAAGCTGAAAAATCTTCTGAAGATGTTCAGGCAAAGTTGCAAGAGATCTATTCTGGTATTCCAAACATTCCGCATGAATCTACTCCAGCAGGCTTGGAAGAAGAAGACAACGTTGAAATCAGAAAGTGGGGCACGCCAGGCGAGTATGGTTTTGAAGTGAAAGATCATGTTGATCTAACCGAAGCGCGTGGATGGTATGACAATGATGCGGCAGTAAAAATTACTTCCGGTCGTTTTTCTGTATTAAAAGGCCCGCTTGCTAAGATGCAGCGTGCTTTAACGCAATTTATGCTAGACACTCATGCTGAACATGGTTATGAAGAAGTGTATGTACCGTACTTGGTAAATCAAGACAGTTTGCGTGGTACTGGTCAGTTACCTAAATTTGAAGCTGATCTATATAAAATCAGCAAAAACGAAGAGCACGATACTAACGACCGTGACCTATATTTGATTCCTACGGCTGAAGTACCTATTACAAATTTGGTGCGTGATGAGATTATAGACGAGAGTGCGTTACCACTTAAGTTTGTAGGTCATACACCATGTTTCCGTTCTGAAGCGGGTTCTTATGGCCGTGATACACGTGGCTTGATTCGACAGCACCAGTTTGAAAAAGTGGAAATGGTACAGGTTGTTCACCCTGAAAAATCATTAGAAGCCTTAGAAGAGCTAACAGGTCATGCTGAAGTGATCCTACAAAAATTAGGCCTACCTTATCGTCTAATGGCGTTATGTGGTGGTGATATTGGTTTTTCAGCAGCAAAAACCTATGATTTAGAAGTCTGGTTGCCAGGCCAAGAAGCGTATCGTGAGATTTCGTCATGTTCAAGCTTTGAAGACTTCCAAGCTCGTCGCTTAATGGCACGTTTCCGTGCAGAAGGGGAAAAGAAGCCACAACTGGTTCACACTTTAAATGGTTCTGGTTTAGCGGTAGGGCGTACCTTAGTCGCGGTATTAGAAAACTATCAGAATGCAGATGGAACCATTACCGTTCCTGAAGTCCTACGTCCATACATGGGTGGGGTTGAAGTTCTTTAATAAAAATTTAGAATTTTAGAATTAACCAGGCCTGCTTAGTTTAAGTTTGCCTGGTTTTTTTGTGTCTGAAGAAAGCTGAAAGGGCTGGTAAAGGTTATTTAAAATCAAAGAAAACCTGGTCAAAATGTTGGATAAGGCCGTTTTTTATTTCTAGGCCCTCAGATTGTAATAATGCAATTTTTTTATCTATACCAAAAGCATAGTTACCAATTTTTCCACCTTGGTTAACTACACGATGACAAGGAACTGAAATCGGATTTGGATTATTCGCCATCGCATTACCGACAGCTTGATAGGCTTTGGTATTTAAAGCTTCAGCCATGGCTTTGTAGGTGGTTACTTGACCTTTAGGGATTAACATTAATAATTGATAACATTGCTCATTAAAACTTAAGGTATTGTTTTTAGATGCTTTTGTATTCATAAAAGTGACCAGGCCTGTTGGGTTTATAAAATTTTACAAAAAACTCATTAAAACTGCTTGCAAAAAACGCTCATCGTTCTATAATACGCCACATCAAAACAAGGTGGACTGGCTGAGTGGTTTAAGGCGGCAGTCTTGAAAACTGTTGTGGGTTTGTAGCCCACCTGGGGTTCGAATCCCTAGTCCATCGCCATATTTTGAAAGCCCCGTAACGGATTTATCTGCTACGGGGCTTTTTTATGTCTTTAATTTTTCTTAATTGTATCTTATTTTCATACCAACTTTTTATTGGGAATCGATAGGGCATTTAGTGTCTATTTAAATATTGTTTTTGAGTTTAATAATCATTTATAAGTTAGCATTGGTCGAGTTAGAGGTAGTTTTGTCGAATATGTACTTGTTTTGATGAATGAAATTTATCTAAACCCAAAGAAAATATGCTGTTACAGAGCCTATGAATTGGTATTATTGATAGGTAATTCTAATTTGAGATATCTATGGCGTTTTTGGTAGGGAAAATACTTGATGTTAAGGGCTTGGCTCAGGTTCAGTCATCTGACTATCAAAACAGTCGTTTAGTGCAACCAGACAGCGAAATCTCTTATCAAGAAGTCCTATTTCTTCCCAATGGTTCTCGTGCATCTATCCAGTTAGTGACGGGTAATACGATTGAATTAATTGGACAGGCCACCTTAACGTTTGATCAAAATGTGGTTCCACTGCATTATTTAGATAATTTGCCTATCGCAGATGTCGAATTTTTTGAGTCTATCTTAAAACAGTTCTTAGATAATGGCGTTGAGCCGACCCTATCAAAATTGACCGCTCTGACCG
Source organism: Pseudomonadota bacterium (assembly GCA_034722175.1). Lineage (GTDB taxonomy): Bacteria > Pseudomonadota > Gammaproteobacteria > Thiomicrospirales > Thiomicrospiraceae > Thiomicrorhabdus. Next base: position 24,581 of record JAYENR010000198.1, read on the forward strand.
ATTCTCAGTCAATATTACTTAAAAGTTCATTAGACAGTTTTGAAGCCATTGAAGATCAACAAAGTGAACAAAGTTCTTCTACTCAGCAAGCCGCAGATCCTTATTTTAGTTCTTCCAATCAACAGGCCAGTCAACAGGAGCGTTTAGCCTTAGAAGGTAAGATTGTTGCGGGTTTTGAAACTGTGACGAGAGATCAAGTATTTGACTATTTGTTTAATGAGGTAGGAGTCATTGATCGTGATTCAGTGGTGTTTATTCCAGAACTCACGTTCACAGGTGATGATTCGGTTATGGAAGGGGAGCTGGCTTCATATACTCTGACTCTTGATATTCCGCCTGCTTTTGGCTTTAGCGTGACAGTAGATATTAGCCCTGTGTCGGCACAAACGGATGATCTTGCAGTAGCAAGTCAAACAATTGTTTTTTCACCAGGCCAGTTGTCAGCCACCTTTTCAGTAGAGAGTTTTGATGATTTTGTTGCTGACAGTGGTGAAACCTATCGAGTTGAAGTGGTGGGTTCAAATGGAGGGGGCTTTTCAAAACAGCCAGAAATTCCAGCAGAAATTACGACCCAAATTCTAGATGACTCTCAACCGAATACCCCATATAACAGCAACGATACAATCGAAGCAGATACAGCCGATACCATCGACTTTACTCTGTATGCGTTAGATGACAGCGGCTACCGAGTAGATGTAAATCAAGTTAAAGAGGGGGCACAGGCCAGCTATATTATTATTGCTACAGATAAAGACGGTAACGAACTTGAATTAGATGGCACCTTGCAAGTTGACTTTTCGGACTTTACGGCCACCGGAGTTGATACACAAACTCAAATAAATGGCACAGAAGACTACCTTTCAACCTCACAAATCGTCAATATCAATCAAGTCTTTACGGTGGATGTACTTGATGATTATTTAGCCGATAGTGCTGAACAGTTTCAAGTTAGTTTACAAGCTCAAAGCTACAGCTTAGCTGAACAATACGAATCGATCGCCATCAACAGCACGCCAATCGAAACCACGATTGTTGATGACTCTCAAAGTGATACACCAAATGATGATTCGGATGCTATTGAGTCTAGCTTAGACAGTGTTACCGTTAAGTTGGTGACAACGGATAGTTTAGGAAATGAAATTGTTGCAGGTTCGATAGCTGAAGGTGGCAGCGGTTCTTACAAAGCGGTATTACTGGATAGCGAAGGCAATTTAATCGGTGATGCGACTGGTACGGTTGATATTCTGTTGATCGATGGTTCTGCGGTTAGCACAGGAAATTCGGCGGATGGAGAATTAGACTTTAGTGTAACTAATCAAACCGTTGCCTTAGGTACGGTTTTTAGTGTTGATATTTTGGACGATTATATTGCTGATGCTGATGAAACGTTTCAGCTACAGTTAATAGATGACTCTTATAGTCATGACGTGTTTTATGAAAACGTTGTTCACGATACATTACCAATCATTACCACAATTGAAGACGACAGTGGCACGCCAACTGTGTTGGATGACGGGCCAGAAGCAGATCATGAATCGGTAGTGCTTAAGCTCGTTGCATTAGACGAAACAGGTAATGAAGTTGTTTCAAATACCGTTTCAGAAGCCGATGACGTTTCTTATAAGGTTGTTTTGGAAGATGAAAATGGCAATCGATTAAACTCAACAGGCCAGGTAACGGTATCGTTTGGAGCACTAAGTGACTCTGCAACGGCAGATGAGGATTATTCTGCGAGCAACCAAGTTGTGACTATTGGGGATGAGTTTACCGTTGCTACGGTGGATGATTTTATTACTGATAACAGTGAAACCTTTATTGCACAAATTGTGGATGGCAGTTTTACCGATAGTGCTCGCTATGAAAATGTGGTGCATTATTTAACGTCTGTAGAGACAAGTATTACTGATGGTTTAACTGAAGCGGATGGTGGAACAGGCCTTGCCGATACGATTTATGTAAAACTAACAGGCAGTGCTATTGTTGATGAAGTGGCAGGTTCAGAAATTGTTCATAATCTTAGTTTGGTGGATCAGAATGGCAATGCAGTTAATTTACCCGTTGGAGAAACGATTGAGTTAACCATCAGCTATACCGATACGTTCGGTGTGGATGGGATTGAAGCAGAAGATTTTTTATCTCCCTTAATCACAGCGTTGAGTTTGACTGGAGATGGCGGCAGTAGCTATAACTTTATTAATACTGTAGACAGAGATGATTTGGACGAAGGGGATGAAGGTTACACCGCTTCGATTGGTTCTATTGATGGCCACAGTGGCTTCTTTGAAAATATTGCAATAGATAATGATAACAATAGCGTGACTGCCCTGATTCAAGAGAATCTTGTCTTAAGAGATGATACTTCAGTAGATGTGGCCGAAGGCAGTGTGACGATTACCGATGCAACCGTTGGCAATAGCAACTTATTAGATAACGATATTGAGTTGGGTCAAAACGGAAGAATTACCAGTTTTGAATATGTTGATGAGTTCAGTGCTACCCAAACGGCGACTTTAGTTGCTGGCACCGCAACGGCTGATACTCAGTATGGCAGTTTAACCATTAATGAAGGCGGAAGCTGGAGTTTTACCTCTGACTCAACTGAAGATCACTCTGTTGGGGTCTTAACCGAATCTATTATTATCACGGTTACCGACGATAATAGTAAAACCGCGACCTCTGCATTTAGCTTTGATGTTACCGATACCGCTCCCATTGCCAATAATGATAATGAAACGACACCGCGTTTAGTGGTAGAAGGTGCGGCTGCGATAACTGGAAATGTCATTGATAATGCCATTGATGATAGCGGTGATGATGTTCTAGGGGTTGATGCAACGCAGTTGCAGGATTTCACCTATTTAGATGTTTCTGGCACGCCCACACTTTACACGTTTGGCACGAGTGATACGGGTGTCGATGGAACACATGGTGCCTATAAAACAGTGCTGACAGAAAGCGGGTCTTTGACGGTTTATATTGATGGAGAGTGGTCATTTACCCCTGCAAGTAATTTAGATCATAGTTCAGGCCTGATCAGTGCTGATTTTGAATATACCTTAGTGGATTCCGACGGTTCTACTTCGGATGCTATCCAGTTTATTGAGATAGAGGACTCTGCCAATCCAATTATCACCGATGGGGATGTCGTTGATAGTGGAGTGAATGAAGAAAACTTAACAGGAGGCTCTGCGCCTGAAACAGATTCGTTAACCGTAACGGGTGTTTTAGGCGTGAGTTCTGCTGGAGCAGATACGTTTGATGTAACTTTTGATCCTGATTTAGCGACGGGTTCAACAGGCCTGTTATCTGGTGGCGTTGACGTTGTGTTTAATTTATCTGATTCCGATCATACCTTAACTGCAACGGCAGCAACCGTTCCCATTTTTACGGTTAATCTTACCAACTCTGATAACAGCAGTGCAGGTTACAGTTTTACCTTACATCAGCCTTTAGATCATGCCGATGCCTTAGGTGAAAATACCTTAGCTTTGAATTTTGATTTTATTGTCACCGACAGTGATGGTGATTCTGTTACTAATCAATTTACGGTAACGGTGACGGACGATATTCCAACAGCAGTCAGTGATACTGGTGTCATTACTGAAGACGCAGTTGATAATACGCTTTCGGCCAATATTTTTGATAATGATACCCTGGGAGCGGATACCTTAACCACGCCGGTAACCGGTGTTGCTGTAGGTGATACAGGCGTGGATGCAACGGGGAATGTTGGGAGTTCGGTTACGGGTACTTACGGCAGTATTGTGATTGATTCAGATGGCGATTATATCTATACATTGGATAACGCTGATAGCGATACTCAAGCTTTAACCACTGGTCAAGAAGTGACAGAGATCTTTACCTATACGATCACTGATGAAGACGGCGATACTTCAAACTCAACACTTACTATTACCATTACCGGAACCAATGATGCACCTGTTTTGGATTTGGATAGTAATGACTCTTCAGTTGTAGGAACAGGCTATGAAACGACCTTTAACGAAGATGCTTCAGCGATTCCAATTGTGGATACGGATATCGATATCTTAGATGTTGATGATACTAATATAACGAGTGCCACCATTGTCTTAACCAATGCTTTAACAGATGATGTGCTCAGTGTGGCAGGTGTCGATGCTAAGTTCACTCCGACCGTGGATATCTCAGTACCTGGAGAAGTGACGATCACCTTAACAGGAGATTTCTCTTTAGCTGACTACCAAACGGCTATGCAAGCCATTACCTTTAGCAATACCTCTCAAGCTCCAAATGAAACGGATCGTATTATTGAAATTAGCGTTAATGATGGCGAGGCCAATAGCAATACTGCAATCAGCACTATTCATGTCAATGCTACCCCTGATCTAGTGGACAATTCGATTGAGGTGATTGAAGGCAGTGGAGCTGTAAGTGAAGCAACGGTTGATGCTAATGTCGATACCACGGAAGGAAATTTATTATCAAATGATGATGAAGGCACCCCGACCGGAACGATCACAGCATTTACTTATACCAATGCAAGTGGAGATGCAGGGCAAGTGGGTACGGTTGGCGTTGAGGCGACAACTCAATATGGAAAACTCACACTCAATGCTGATGGTACATGGAGTTATACACCTAATGCGAGTGTCGATAACACGGGTGGTGCTACGCCAAATGATGTGATTGTTTATACCGTCACCGATGGCAATGGTGATAGTTCAACAGCCAATTTCACCGTTATTCTTGAAGATGGTCCAGATCCAACCATTACCCCTGTTGACCAAACGGTGAGTGAAGACTCCTTAGGGTTAGATACACTTTTAGTTCCTGTTGAAGTCAGTGCAACGCTTGGTGTGGTAAAAGGTTCAGATTCAATCGTGACCACATTTACCGATAGTCAAACAGCACTTATCGATTTAGGTTTAAGCTCTGCTGGAGATACGTTAAATTATGCGATTGATGGGACAGGTACGATTCTGACAGCCACTACAGCAATGGGTGGAGAGACGATTTTTACTGTCACTATTACTGATCATACCTCTGAGTCAGCGGCTTATGACTTTAAACTTTTTTCCCCTATCGATCATCCAAATCCAGATCATGGTGATAGCTGGGTCTTACCGTTTGATGTGGTGGTAACAGATAGCGATGGTGATGAAAACACCGTAAGCTTTAACGTAACCGTCAACGACTCTGTTCCGAATCAGACACCTTTAAGCATAACTACAGATGAAGATACCGCTTTAACTTTCCGTATTAGCCAAGACTCGTTATCTGAGCTAAAAATCACAGCTGAAGGACAAGCGGAAGCCGTAGTTGCTTCTGGAGGCAGCATTGATCTTTATGATGGAGGTCTAGTCATTGGTCAGCTGACAAACCAGGGTGACGGTACCTTAACCTTTACCCCTGTTGCAGATTACAGTGGCACACCTAGTTTTGATTATGTGGTGACGGATTTTGATGGTGATGTTTCAGCCTCAACTACGGTGAGTATCACGGTAACGCCAGTTGCGGATGCACCTGGTTGGACAGCACATGCTGGTGTGACCACCAATGAAGACACCATGGCTGATCTGGGTTTAACGATGCCAACCATTGCAGACAATACCGATAAAAATAGTACCGATGCTGGGGATCATGGAGAGCGTCTTGGCTACATTGCTTTAGGCAGTGTCGATGCAGGGGTTGAAATTTATAAAGGGGATGGCACAACCCTGTTGTTTACAGGTGCCAACGATACCATGACGGTGGTGATTGTCACTGCTCCAGGCGTGTTAGATACAAGTGTTCATTATAGTGACTTGGATTTAGGCACTGCCATTCAACTTACACAAGCAGAGTTTGAAGCGTTAAAACTTTTACCCGTTGAAAATGCACATAATGATATTGATCTCACTCTGAATGTGACCAGTTACGAAGTCGATGATAGTGGTAATAAACTCCCCGCTATTACGGGAGTAGAATCCACAGAAGCTGTTCATATTGAAGTATTGGCTGTAACCGATGCACCGACTTTAGACTTAACCCCAACGGGTTATGTGATTGATGAAGATACAACCTTAACCTTGACCTCTGACTTGATTGAATCTTTGGTGGATGTCGATAGTTCAGAACAGATGTGGTTCGAGATAACAGGCCTGGTAGAAGGTTCGACAGTGAGTATTGGTAGTACAATCTATGTCGCCGATGCCGGTGGCAATATTGACAGCTCAGCCAATAAAATGACCGTTGATGAGGCGGCAGAAAATCCAGCTCTTACCATCACTCCGCCCGAACACTACAGTGGGGATATGGGGTTGATTAGTGTTGTCTTGAAAACGCAAGATAGTGATGCAGACTCCACCGTAACAACAACCGCAGAATCGAGTACAGTTAACTTCACCTTATCGGTTGACCCTGTTGCAGATGATTCGATTCTTGATGATCTCACTATGGTTGAGGATATACCAAGCAAGTTGTTTGCAAGTCTTGAAACAACGGAAACAAATGGCAGTGAAACAATTACTCAAGTAGTGATTAATGATTTGCCAGCTGATTGGGTGATCAAGGATGAAAGTGGGGTGACGCTTTTAACTGGAGATGGCATAACAGATCTAACGATTGATGCTGCAACGGTTGGCTTAACGAACCTGCAAAACTACACCTTAACACCTCCCGCTCATAGCAGTGCTGATATTACGTTAGATTTAGATATAACGGTACTGGATATTGAAGCAGGCCGACCTGATTCAACGATTACCTATCCACACACTCAGGTTGTGACAGTGAGTCCAGTTGCGGAACTGAATACCACAGACACTGGGGGTGCTGTTGATAATGATGTGATTACTCAGGGCGATCACACCTATGTGACGGATGCATTAGAAGACATCTACTTTAATTTAAATACAGCGGACAGTGGCTTTGGATTAAGCGCCACCAATGAAGATTCTGGAGAAACGACGACCGTCTTATTTGTTGCGAAAGATGGCGATGGCGTTGATTTGATTGGTACTGTTTTTGAGTTTAGCGGAACGGTTTTGGGCTACACCGGCTCTCCAGTGGAGATACCGATTGATGAGTTGGCTAACCTACAGGTTAAAGGCCCAGATAATTATAGTGGCCAGCTTATTCTAACCACCCAAATACAAACCGTAGATTCAGATGATGATGTGGCAGACCCTGAGGCCGAATCCGTGGCGACTCTTACAGGGGATACCTTAACAATCAATGTGGCTGCTGTGGCGGATAATGCTACTTTGAGCTTGGCACAAGTGGTGGTGGATGAAGATGCAGGTCGTACCCAAGGCAACGTGATTAATTCCGAAGGTGTTGTAAACCCTGGGGATATTGATGATCCAGCGGGTGGCGAAGTCTTAAATATTAAAGTCACCTCGGTGGATGAGTCAGAAACCTTTAAGGTTGTTATTAATGGAATTCCTGGTGGTGGTGCCCTGTATTTTGTTGATGCCAGTGGCAATACGTTATTGGTGGATGAGACTGGAACTTTAGCCGCTTCGGGAGTGGTTGCAGGTGTCACCGTTACGGATAATGGCGACAGCACTTGGCAAGTCAGTATTGAAGATTATGACAATGCTTACCCGCCTAAATTTATTCCGCCACATAACAGTGATGAGGATTACAACTTTGATGTAACCGCACAAACTCAAGACGATGGTTTGGCTGGGACAGATTCAGATGTCGGTTTAAAAATCACCGTTAATGGCGTTGCCGATGTACCGCAAGGAGTCACTTTAAATGTCGTCAGTGATCACGGAGTAGACTATCAATCTGTCTATAGTGAAAATACGGTTGATACTACTAATAGTATTAACTTTTCTGATATTTATACCGCTTCTAATCCTAACTCCGATATTAAATCTTACGACTCTGACAGTGAGCAGTTGAGTATTGTTATCACGGGATTATCGTCTGAGTTTGATATTGAGCATGCAACCTTTTTGGGTGGCAGTGGCACTGATCGCCGTTGGAGTGTAGCCTCGGATGAGGTTGAAGCCGTTAACATCCTTGTGCCAGAAAATTTCAGTGGCGAGTTACCCTTTTCGGTGCAGTATATTACCACTGAAATTTCAGGTGCCAGTAAAACTCATACAGGAGCTAGTGTCTCCGTTTGGATCACACCAGAACAAGACTCCGTGATTAATACAGTGATGACACAATATGAAGATATTGCTCAAAAACTCGATTTTTCAGTTGAGAGTAATGGTGATACCAATGAGAGTTTAAGTAAGGTCTATATTTTAGAAGCTTCGATTCCGGCTGGCGTGACCTTGAGTTTGGACGGCGGCTCTGATCTAGCGATTGAGGCGGGCAGCAATCCAGATATCAATTTAGTTGATGGTTATTATGAAATTACTGGCTCTGCGATTCATAATATTGTCTCGACCTTACCGCAACACAGTGATACCAATTACAACCTAACGGTTAAATATGAAGTAACGGATCAGACCAATACTTTGCCTGATGTGCCAAGTGTGACCGTGTCCGCGGATATGGTTTACGCTGTATCGGTTTCTGCGGTGGCTGATGTGCCAACAATTGAACTGGATACCGATGATAACCAGCACACGTTAGATATTGATAATGATGGAACAACGGACAGTGTTTTAACCACCTTCAATGAGACGATTAACGGTCAAAACGTAGAAGTCTTTAATGTGGAGAACAATACCACTGCACACATTACCTTTAATCTAGCTTCAGATGATCTAGACGGATCAGAGGCACATGACTTTTATGAGTTGACGAATGTTCCTGACGGTGTGCAGATTGAAGGTGCGGCTTATGGTGGTGAGGGCACGTGGTATTTACCTGCAACGGGCTCAACCACCAGTGGTATTTCAACGGAAGTGATTCAACTCTATTTTAGTTCAAGTGTCGATCTAACCGTTACCTCTGAAATTCAAGTTATTGGCCATAATGTAGACAGTAATGGCAGTGTCAATCAGTCTGCACCGATTTCAATTTTTATTGGAGATCAAAATATTGGTGGTGGCGGTAGCGGAGGGGGCGGCTCTGGTACTGCCGGTATCTCTTCAAGCCCGATTACTTTGGATGAAGATAGTACTTTGTCCATAACCAGTGTCTTTACGATTAGCTCTGATGCAGACACTAACTTCACTTTACACTTATCAGGCGTGCCGACTGGCGCATCTGTTTCAAATGCCTTTAAGCAGACCTTAGATGATGGGTCGGTAATGTGGGTTATCAATAAAGACAGTATTGCTTCTGCAACCATTACGTTTCCTGAAAACTACAATCAAAGCGGCGCTTCGTTTGATTTAAACGGAACCGTGGTAATCAACGAAGCGGATGGCTCAACCACAACCGTGGTCACCGATCCAGCGGCGATTACCATTACGCCAATCACAGATGAATTAGTTATCGAACCTATGTTGACCTCTTATGATGCCACTTCGGGTGGCTCTGTCGTGTCAGATCCTCAAGAAGATGGTCGTACCGAGATCAGTATTGATATGACAACGGTCGATACCTCGTTCAATTACGTGGATGGAGCGGGTGACCCAGTAACAGAGGTGACTTTGACGACAGACAATGCGGTGTCAGGTACTTTATATAACACCATCACTGGGGATGCTTATACGCCTGTAGGGAATGATTGGACAATACCGATTACTGAATTGGATGAATTACGTTTTGTCCCTGATTTAGACCAAGCAGGCCTGGTTACTTTTTCAATGACGGTTAATGTATTGGAAACAGGTGCAACTAATATAGTGTCTCAAACCAAAGAGATTGCCATAGATATTACGCCTGTTAACGATGGGTATAGCGTGACTTCAAACAGTAATGTGGGCAGTGAAGAGGAGTTTGTTTTACTTGATTTAGTGGTGACCTCGTTAGATAGTGACGGCTCAGAAAAACTGTTTGCCGTTATTATCGATAATGTGCCAGATGGTGTGTTGCTCTATTACACTGTGACCACAGATCACGATACCATTGCGCAAAATACAGGGTCAACGGATGGTGGCCTTACCAATAGCTGGAGTATTCCACTGATTGATGGTGCCCTGCCTGAAGTGTGGATTAAAGCCCCTGAAAATTGGAGTGGTGATGTCAATGGTATGAATTTAAATTTATACAGTTCAGAAGCCAGTGACAGCGGAGTGGCACTGAATCCATTGACTTTAAACTCCACAACCTTAGATGCCACTATTAATCCGTTAGCCGATACCTTGGTGATGATGCCAACCGATACCTTTGGAAGGGAAGGTGGAGAGATCCCGATTAATCTGAATATCTCAATTGATGATATTGATGGTTCAGAAACCGTTAGCTTTACTCTGACGGGGAACAGCACAACCTTAGAAGACGGCGTAACCTTTAAGGTGGGCGGCGTTGAACACGGTGATGTGGCTTTTGATTCCGGAACTTACACCATTAGTAACGTGCCTTATGAGTCATTAAGTGACATAGTGGCGTCATCTTTAGAGGGCTTTAAAGGCGAACATACTGTCGATGTGACTGCTTGGACGGTCGATGGTGCGAGTGATACCTCGGCAACCCCTCAAGTAGGTTCTTTTACTTTAAGTCTGACTCCGCATGCCAGTGGGGTGACCGCTTACAGTGTGTCAACATTAAATATTGATAACAGTGCCAACTATATAACTGCGGCTGGTTATCAAATACCTTTAGTGATTACTGGATTGGATTTGGCTGATAAAGATGGTTCTGAAACACTCTCAATCCAAGTTTCTGGCTTATCGAGCAGCTTAGTTTTGGATGAAACGACTTTACCGACGGGCGTCACCGCTTCGCTAAATGGAAGTGACTGGATTATTGAATTAGGCTCACCTCTGGATGGGCATTACGATGCGGCTTTAACCGCACTGGAAAATGGTGAGATACAGTTTATAACGACTGAAATTGACGGTTTAGAAACCGATGGTTTCACTGTGTTGGCTTATTCCACTCAGTCAACAACGGGGGAAACCAATTCAGATATTTATGATGTTGGCACGAATACGAATACCCCAACGGCTGGAGAGACGGTTACCGTTAATTTCAGTCGTTATAAACTGTATCTCACCATTTTCCAGTGCGGTTAAAGCCGCATCGTAATGCCCATCCAGAGGTGAGCCTAATTCAATAATCCAGT
>JAYENR010000199.1:0-7339 GCA_034722175.1 Pseudomonadota bacterium
TAAAGGTCTCACTATTAACGGTTAAATAACAGACGCTGGCCTGGTGTAAAGTCAGCGAACTCGCCCTGGTGATATTTCAATTTACCCGACACAATGGTACTGATAACACTTGATTTAAAAGTATGACCTTCCCACGGTGACCACTTACATTTATATAGGTTGTGCTCTTTATCATCGGTATGAGGTTTATTCATATCCACCAATGTTAAATCCGCCCAGTAACCTTCACGAATATAACCACGATCTTCAATCTGGTAACGAATGGCCACATTGTGTGATGTTTGCTGTACCACCGTTTCTATATCAAATACCCCTTCATGAACCAAATCTAATAACGAGGATAAGGCTTGTTGAACCTGCGGCAGTCCCGCTGGGGCCATAAAGTATTTATTCTGTTTTTCTTCGTCAGTATGCGGTGCGTGGTCGGTGGCGATAATATCAATACGGCCTTCACGTACCGCCTGACGAATCGCATCACGATCCGACTGTTTTTTAATCGCCGGATTACATTTAATGTAAGTGCCACGAGCTGCATAGTCTTCATCGGTAAACCATAAATGGTGCGTACACGCTTCGGCGGTAATTTTTTTACCTTCCACTGGACCTGGTTCAAACAACTCCATCTCTTCTGCAGTTGTCAGGTGCAAAATATGCAAATCGGCTCCAGTTTCTTTCGCTAGCTGCACGGCAAAAGAGGAGGACTTATAACAGGCTTCACGACAACGAATCTCTGGATGCATTTCAATCGGCACATCTTCACCGTATTTTTCACGATATATCTCTTCTTGAGCCTTAATCATCGGGGTATCTTCACAGTGGGTGGTGATCAATGTCGGGCTATAAGTAAAAATATCACGCAGCGCCTGCTCACGATCCACCAGCATATTCCCGGTAGAGGCCCCCATAAAGACTTTTACACCACAAACATTACGTGGATTAACCTGTTTCAGTTCTTCGATATTGTCATTGGTTGCGCCAAAATAGAACGAGTAGTTAGTCCACGCTTTTTCTGCACCTATTTGATATTTTGCTTCTAGATTTTCAATCGTTGTCGTGGTCGGTTTGGTATTTGGCATTTCCATAAATGTAGTCATCCCACCCGCAACCGCCGCCTTAGACTCGGTTGCAATGTCACCTTTTGATGTTAAACCTGGATCTCTAAAATGCACCTGATCATCGATCATACCTGGCAATAAAATCAAACCCGTTGCATCAATCACCTGATCAGCCGTGGCATCGATTTTATCGGCAATCTTAGCGATACGGCCATTTTCCACCAGTACATCTACAACTTTTTGCTTACCTTCGTTCACCATTGTAGCTTGAGAAATCAAAATACTTTTTAGTTGTTCACTCATGACAATACACTTCCTTTTTACTGTCCACGCTTTACCCATCCGAAACGACCGATAAATGCTTTAATTATTACAATTATTGTAGCGTGAAAAATGAAAGCAATTCAGAGGTTTTCTTCGTTTTTGGAATCTGACTGAATCTAAACAGGTAAAATAAAATAATCATTAGAAAGGCTCTTAAATAGAAATGAACCCAATTAAATGGATATTAATCGGTATTGTGCGCTTTTATCAGCTCTTTATTAGCCCGATTTTAGGCCCACGCTGTCGCTTTTACCCAACCTGCTCAAGTTACACCATTGACGCCATTCAACAACATGGCGTGATTTGTGGCACCTGGTTAGCGATCAAGCGCATTGTCCGTTGTCATCCGGCTAACCCCGGCGGGATAGACCCAGTTCCAAGCTGTGGCTGCCAAAAGGGCTGTAAATCACAACTCGAGCTAGAAAACGAAGCTGAAACTGAAGCTGCAAAAGAAACCAAAAAACCAACATCAGCCAAAGAATAACCAGACAAATCAACTAACCAGGCCTAGTCAGATTTAAAACATCATATTTTTTTAATCAAAATCAACAAAATCGAAATTAACAGGTCTGTCATAATTTCAGGCAAAAAAATACGCTACAATAATTCGATTAATTTTCTACATAGATTGAATCAACCACTCTCTACGATTCATAGCGAACACAATAAAGGCTTTGCAATGCAAACAGAAAAACCGGCACTCTCTCTTGAAGACTACCCTCGTTACATTAACCGTGAACGTAGCTTATTAGAATTTAACCGCCGCGTGTTAGCACAAGCTAAAAACCCCGAAATTCCGATGTTAGAACGTCTTAAGTTCCTGTGTATTTCCAGTAGTAATATGGATGAGTTTTTTGAGGTGCGGTTAGCGAGTTTATATGAGCTAGAAAAAGACCCGACCGCGCGAACCAAACCAGACAATCTGCCCCCTTGCGAAGCGGTAGAGATGCTGTCTGAGGTGGCACATGAGTTAGTTGAAGATCAGTACCACACCTTAAATAACGTGCTGATCCCGGAACTGGAAAAAGAGAACATTCGTTTTTTAAGACGCAATCACTGGACCGAGCAGCACCGTGAATGGATTCAAACTTTTTTTGCCGAATCCTTACAGCCGGTATTAAGCCCAATGGGTTTAGACCCATCACACCCGTTTCCAAAAGTGCTTAATAAGAGTTTGAACTTTATTGTCTCTTTAGAAGGTAAAGATGCGTTTGGACGCTCTAATGGTTTGGCGATTGTCCAAGTACCCCGCTCCTTACCACGTCTGATTAAGTTGCCCCCTGAAGCCACAGATGGTGAAAACGACTTTGTATTCCTCTCTTCCATTTTACACGCCAATGTCTCCACCCTGTTTCCAGGCATGACCGTAACCGGTTGTTATCAGTTCCGCGTGACACGTAACACCAACTTGTTTATTGATGAAGAGGAAGTTGAAGACATTATGAGTGCGCTGCAAGGCGAATTAACCGGGCGTGAATACGGCGGTGCGATTCGTTTAGAGGTGGCAGATAATTGCCCACGCCACATGGTTGATTACCTAATGGACCAATTCAATCTTGAAGAGGATGCCGTTTATCAAGTAAATGGTCCGGTAAACCTTCATCGATTAAGTGCTGTACCGGACTTAGCAAATCGACCTGATTTACTATTCGCACCTTACTCTGCTAAACAATTAAGCCGTAAAAAACCGAACAAATCGTCTTTCCGCCTGTTTAATCGCAAAAAAGAGACCGAAAACCTATTTGATAAAATCAGTCGTAAAGACATTTTATTACACCACCCTTACGACTCTTTTTCCCCGGTTATCGACTTTTTAAAACAGTCGGCAAAAGACCCTAATGTATTAGCGATTCGCATGACCTTATACCGTACAGGTGAAGACTCTGGGATCATTGATGCCCTTGAGAAAGCGGCATTAAATGGTAAAGAAGTTACCGCGGTAATCGAGTTACGTGCGCGTTTTGATGAAGACAACAACATTATTCAAGCCACCCGCCTACAAGATGCAGGGGTTCACGTTGTTTACGGGGTCGTTGGTTACAAAACCCACGCTAAAATGATCTTAGTTGTCCGTCGTGAAGGTGACAAACTGACCCACTACACCCATATGGGAACCGGAAATTATCATCACATTACTACCCGTTTTTATACCGATTTTGGTCTCTTTACCGCTAACCCATCAATTGGTCGTGATGCCTCTAAAATTTTCCAGCAACTGACCAGCTTAGGCAATACCAATAACCTAGATGTTCTACTTCAATCCCCATTCACTTTATTAAGCGGCATGATTGAACGTATAGAACGTGAAGCTGAACACGCACGTGCTGGCAAACCCGCACGTATCATTGCCAAAATGAATGGCTTGCAAGAACAAAGCATTATCGATGCACTTTATGACGCATCACAAGCTGGTGTTAAAATTGAATTGATTGTGCGAGGCATCTGTAGCCTACGTCCAGGCATACTAGGCCTATCGGAAAACATTACGGTAATCAGCGTGATTGGACGTTTCTTAGAACATCATCGTGTCTATTACTTTGAAAACAATGGTGGTAAACCAGACCTGTATTGTTCGAGTGCTGACTGGATGAGACGCAATTTATTATCACGTGTTGAAACCTGTTTCCCTATTTTGGACCAAGCTTGCTTCCAGCAAGTTTATACAGAGGGTTTAGCCATTTATTTAGAAGATAATATTGGCGCATGGATTTTACAACCTGATGGTAGCTATATACAACGTAAACCTGAGGGTTTAGCCCCCTTCAGCTCACAACAGGCATTGATTGAAAAGTACTCCACTTAACCTAATTTTAAGACTTGCTTAATCATAAAAGTTAAGCAAGGCATGACTCATTACCCCAAGTTACTTTTATCACTTAAAACAGCAAAAAAGAGTACACTAAGGTTCTTTATTAAATGACCATACGATGACTGCTAATTTAAGCAGGCCTGCTCAATTGCGTTTTATTGAGTAGAAGATGAAACAACAAAGAAGTTCTATGAAAACGACCGATACCCATCAAGATAACGATCTATACGCTGCCATTGATCTTGGCTCCAACAGCTTTCACATGATTATTGCCCGAGAAGCACACGGCCAAATGCAAGTGATCGATAAACATAAAGAGATGGTTCGTTTAAGAGCGGGCTTAGACAAAAACGGAAAATTGACCGACAAAGCCTTTAAACAAGGCATTGAATGTCTGGAGCGGTTTGGTCAGTTAATCAAAAACATTCCTTCTAAAAACGTGCGTGCAGTTGGTACCAACACGCTTCGAAATGCCAAAAATAGTCGTGAATTTTTAGCCTACACCCGTAAAGCCTTAGGCCACAGCATTCAAATTATTGCCGGGCAAGAAGAAGCTCGTTTGATCTACTTAGGGGTCGCACACGGCTTACCAAGCAGTGATGAGCAACGCCTGGTTATGGACATTGGCGGTGGCAGCACCGAATACATTATTGGTAGCCAGTTTACCCATGACCACTTAACCAGTACCGAAATGGGTTGCGTCAGCATGACTCAGGCCTTTTTTCCAAAGGATCAGATCACTCCAGAAAATATGGATCGTGCCATTTCAGCCTGTCGTTTGACCCTACGCCCTCACCAAACCAAACTCAAAAAATTGGGTTGGGATACCGCGATTGGCGCTTCCGGTTCAATCAAATCGATTGGTCAAATTTTAGAAGCCAACAAGTGGACCGATGGCAGCATCACTCTCAAAGGCCTAAATCGCTTAAGAGATGCCCTAATTAAGGCTGGTAATGCCGAGCATATTGAGTTGGAAGGCCTAAAGGATGAGCGTCGTCCTGTTTTAGTCGGTGGTTTAGCTGTTTTAATTGCGACCTTTGAAGAACTGAAAATCAAACAGATGCAAGTCTCCTCCAATGCCCTGCGTGAAGGCTTGGTGTATGACACCTTAGGCCGACTTTACGCCGAAGACGTTCGTGAAGTCAGCGTCAGT
This sequence comes from Pseudomonadota bacterium, assembly GCA_034722175.1. GTDB lineage: Bacteria > Pseudomonadota > Gammaproteobacteria > Thiomicrospirales > Thiomicrospiraceae > Thiomicrorhabdus. The sequence goes on from JAYENR010000199.1 coordinate 5,342, forward strand.
GCCATGCAAAAATGGATGCGAGTTGACACTCAGCAAGCCGATGTTATTGCTCATACCGCCCTGTCACTCTATAAACAGGCACACAACTCTTGGAAATTACGTAAATCAGAATACGATCTTAAAAAACTTCTGGTCTGGGCGGCCAAACTCCATGAGTGCGGTATTGCCATCAGTTACAAACGCTATCGTCATCACAGCGCCTACCTAATTTCTCAAGCGGAAATGGCTGGATTTGACCAGTTAGAAAAACAGATATTAAGTGCCATGCTACTCAACCATCGTGGCAAGTTTATTCCTGATGTGTTCGATGAAATTGATATCGATCGTAAAAATCTGATTCACTTAACGGTGTTATTACGTTTAGCAGTCCGCATTCACCGTGGCCGCGACTTTGAACAGATTGAACCACTATTGCATATTGATGAAGATAATGTACTGCACTTAGAGTTTGAAGATAATTGGCTGTCCGAACACCCGTTAAGCTGCCTAGATCTAGAAAGTGAAGCCAAACACTTAGACAATGCCGGTTTTAAACTGAGTTTTAAATAAAACTGATTCTAATCCGTTTATTTCTCACCAGGCCTGGTTAAAACCTAAAAACTCATTAAATACTCAAAAGGGCGATTCAAATTAATTGAATCACCCTTTTTATTTAAATCGATAGTTTAATAACGATATCGTTATTAAACCTGTCTACGATGACGTGCCATAAAACCAACCAAACCTAAACCAGCTAACATTAACGCATAAGTTGATGGTTCTGGAATCGCTGATACAGGCGGTAATGCAGGATCACAATGCTCACCATCTAAACCAAAGTTTGAAAGTGTATAAGAAGCGGTTTTATTGTTATTAAGATCGGCTGATAACGTCAAGAAATAATCACCCTCTACCAAACAACAAGTCTCAAAATAACTTTCATTCTGCTCTAAAGAAAGTTGTTCTAACACATGACCTTCTCTAGCTGAACTATCCTGAGTATAGTCTTGCCAAACACCATCATCTAAGTACTGACCAACCGAAGTCACATCTGCAATATACTGTCTATTCAGCTCGCCTTCAGAGTTCAAATTAGCCGCATCATATGTGGCAAACAGATTAATTTTAACTGTTCCACCCGACTTGCTTGTAAACAGATCAAAAGAGAACTGCTGACTATCGGTTATCGTAAAAAAGTAAGCATCAAAGAAAACATTTCTTTCAGCCCCGCTATAAGCAGATTCATCAAAATCCAATTCAATGACATTAGCCGACAACCCTGAATCAACGTGTAACAAGGTATTATCATTACCCGCATTAGCACTCCAAGAAAGGCTCAATAAAACAGGTAACAAAAGCGATTTAATTAGATGGTTCATTTTATCTCCTCACGTCCTTATGAAGGAATAACAAGATCAAAGTCATGTTATCCATATCAACTTAAGGGATATTATATAAAGTAAACAAAAATGACGATATTGTCCTAAAGGACACTTTTAAAGTTCACAGCACATTTAATACAAACAATGTCTAAATCCACCATACAACCACTCAAACACCTCTATGAATCGGAAACACAAACAATAAGCCATTAATTTTTAATGGTTTTTATCACTTGGCTTAGGGGATATACCTAGATTTTTTCTTTATCTTGTCAAAAATAAACGTATAATTAGCACCAAGTACATTGATGTATGACTGGAAATTAAGCTTTTAATGACCACCCATTTTTGAAGCCGTTGTGTGAGCTTCTTTATAAATGTGGCATCTCTGTAAACAACACAGTCTTATGAAAGCCCCTCGAAACGAGTACCAGATGGATTTGGTTCCTCTCTCTATTTCGTGTCAATGTCTAAGCCTTTATTTAAAAATGATTTACTTATTTCAAAATTAAGGCGCGCTTTCAAGTAATAAGTGCAATTTCTAAATTAAGCTGCAAGTAAATCAACTTGCAGCCCCATAAATAATTCATTGGGTGTTTTACCACCTCTGGTTTTCCTAGGCCTATTATTTAACCTA
>JAYENR010000200.1:0-7315 GCA_034722175.1 Pseudomonadota bacterium
CTGTCGGTGACTTAAAAGCGGATGATCTAGTCAAATACGATGCGTTAATGACTGCTTTAAAACCGTAAATAAAACTGAACAGGCCTGATTACTTTGCCGATTGATGTTTCCCCCACCATTTCTAGAAGACAATTTCTTAAAACCAGTACCGCTGTAACAGGCGGTATTTTGGTTGCAGGGACATTGTCTGGCTGTGGCCAAACAGCGAACAATAATATCATCCGTATCGGGGTAACCTCTCGTCCGCGTATGCTAGACCCACGTAAGGCAACCGATGCGTTATCAAGCCGTATTAACCGCCTAATTTATCGTCAATTGATCGATTTTGATCAGCAGTTTAAACCCAAAGCCGATCTAGCGTCTTGGCAACAACTCTCTCCGTTACATTATCGTTTTAGCCTACAGACTGATTCAGTATTTCATAATGGGGCACCACTGACAGCTGCTGATGTGGTGGCAACTTATCAAAGCGTGTTGGATCCTGATTTTGGATCGGCACATAGTGGCTCATTAAAAGGAATTGAGCAGGTTAAGGCCATTGGCAGTGATCAGGTCGATTTTATTCTTAAGGAAGTGGATCCTCTTTTTGTAGGTCGTTTGGTGATTGGTATTCTGCCAAAAGCGTTAATCGACTCTAAGCACAAGTTTCAAGAAGCTCCGATTGGTTCTGGGCCTTGTCAGTTTGTCTTGATGAATGAACAGAAACTCATTCTAAAAAGACAGGATGAGGTAGAACTGCAGTTTATTCCAGTCAAAGATGCCACGGTTAGAGTGCTTAAATTACAAAAAGGTGAGTTGGATCTTGTTCAGAATGATCTGTCTCCTGAACTGGTTAATTACTGTCAGAAACAGTCTGAACTTACTGTGCAATGGAGTGACGGAACCAATTTTGGTTACGTTGGCTTTAATTTTGATGATCCATTGTTGGCTCAACTTCCGGTACGCCAAGCTATTTCAATGGGGATTGATCGTCAGACGATTATTGATGCAATGTTTGCTGGTCATGCACGTTTAGCAGGCGGGCTACTGGTGCCTGAGCATTGGAGCGGCGCACCGGAAATCAGTGGTTATGAATATAACCCTGATAAGGCTAAAGCGCTTTTAGAGCAAGTTGAAATCCCACCAGGCCTGTTGAATGCAGATGGATTATTAGAATTCAGTTATAAAACCTCAAACGACCCTACGCGTATTCGGTTAGCGACCATTTATCAATCGCAACTTAGAAAAATTGGTATTCACCTGAATGTTCAAAGTTACGATTGGGGAACGTTTTACAATGACATTAAAAAGGGTCGTTTTCAACTGTATAGCTTGGCTTGGGTAGGGGTAAAGAGTCCGGATATCTTTCAGTATGTATTTGATAGTGGTGCGATTCCTCCCAAAGGGGCAAATCGTGGGCGTTATCGTGATGCAACGGCGGACAGGTTGATTCAGCAGGGCTTAGAGCAGACAACCTTAGAAGATCAAGCACAAACGTATCGAAGATTGCAGGTTCACTTGCAAGATACTTTGGCTGCGATGCCATTGTGGTATGAAGATCAGTACTTGGTGGCGCGTAAAGAGATAACGGGTTATCAGCTATATAATGACGGCCGTTTGGACGGGTTGTTATATGTGAAAAAAGTGCTTTTATAAAGAAAGGCTTTTCATCCATGATCAGCCCTAACTTCCATCTAAATTAATTTAGATGGAAGTCTTTGTTTAAGGTCTTAAACTTCCGTGTTTTAGACCTGTTAGTTGCTCTTAGTTTGGCCCAGTTTCGGTTGCTGAATTCACAATCACCTCAAACTCTTCTTGTGAAATATGGCTAGGTGTATATTCAAATCCACCTTGCTCAACCAAACTGTAAAAACTTCTTAAATGATTACGAGAGCCTTTTAATAGGTTACCGTAAGTGTTTGTAATATCTCTTTTTCTAATCATTGTTAACTGCTCTTGAATATCGGCAATATCCAACTCTTCAATCTCCATACCAACCATTAAAGCAGACTCATAATCTTGTGATCCAAAACCAACTAGATGATTAAATAGTTCGGTAAAGTGTGGGTCTGTAAATATGCCAATCTCTTCTGTTTTAACTGGGTCTTCAATACCGTACTTCTCTAACAGTGCTTGTACCTTAGTGGTGTGTGTTTGCTCAGAGTTAGCGATGTTTTGAAAGATTGGCACACCCCAACGGCTATACAAGGTTAGGTAAACATCTCGTGCTAACTTCTCTTCTTCACGCATAAATTTTAGACTCGTGCTTTCAAAAACGGATAGTTGTGAAACAGATTGATTTGTTTGTGCGTTTTGCTTGCCTTTACCTGCCATAGCATAGGGACTTACCGCAGTTAATAGTGCTATAGAGATCAGTGATGTTTTTAGAAATGAGTGTTTCATTTTTACCTTCCTTTAATATCCAAGGTGTTTCTGATTTTCGTTAATAATTTGTTCGAAATTCAGAGTGCTTCAGAGAATTAAATTGAGGGTCAAAAATGAGGGAAGGGACACATAAAAAAGCTATCTAGAGAAAATAACTTCATTATTTGGCAACCGGCTATCTTATCAATAAGACCCATGGCTTTCCGTCCTTGCTTCACAACAAGTTTGGCACAACAAATAATTGTATAAAATTGTTTCGTTAAGAAAGTATAAGTACTTGCTTATCAACTTAAGATAAGTTTATGTAAAGCCATATGAGTTTAATATCACCCAAATAGGTGATATTTCCTGTTTAATAGCTGAAAAATTTTATGGCTAAATATAAGTTATATTCTAACTGTAATCAGGTTAAGCTCAAACCAATCATTATTGGCTAAGTTTGATGGGCAATCTTCTATTTCCCCATTTTCCGGGTTCATCAGAGATGACTCCATCCAGCTTATGATGACAGAACTCACAACATCCGTGTTTGTCTATATGCCACTCAGTAATTTCATACTGCTGTCTCCCAATGAGTTTCTTATGACAATCTGGACAGTAGGTAGATTGACCTTCTGGGTCAAACACATTACCGGTATAGACATATTTAAGACCTGCTTGCATAGCAATATCACGAGCCATTTCTAATGTTGAAGTTGGGGTGGCTGGATTATTCATCATTCGGTAATCGGGATGGTAGGCGGTAAAATGTAATGGAATTGAGTCGCCACAATGCTCCTTAATCCAGTGACACATCGCTTGTATCTCTTCAGCAGAATCATTTTCATTAGGAATCAATAGAGTCGTTAACTCTAACCAACAGTCAGTATGATTGGCGACGTATTCAATGGTATCCAGTACGGGTTGTAACTTAGCGCCGGTTAATTTTTGGTAGAAAGTGTCATTGAAGGCTTTTAAATCAATATTGGCGGCATCCATCCATTTAAAAAACTCTTGTCGCGGCTCTTCACTGATATAACCCGCAGTGACGGCGACATTTTTAATGCCCAGTTCGCGGCAAGCCTTAGCGGTATCAATCGCGTATTCATAAAAGATAACCGGATCGTTATAGGTGTAGGCGACCGAAGTGCAGTGATGTTGCTTGGCTGCCAATGCCAGTGCATCTGGCTCTGCTTGATCAAGTAGGCGATCCATATCACGGGCTTTAGACATATCCCAGTTTTGGCAAAATTTACAGGCTAAATTACACCCTGCGGTTCCAAAGGAGAGTACGGCAGAACCTGGATAAAAATGGTTAAGGGGTTTTTTCTCAATCGGGTCAATACAAAAACCACTAGAGCGGCCGTAAGAGGTTAACCACATTTGGTTATCTTTACGTCCACGCACAAAACAGAAACCACGTTGGCCTTCATGTAGCTTGCATTCCCGTGGGCACAGATCGCATTGAATCAGGTCATTGTCTAATGGATGCCAGTGCTCTACTGGTATGACGGATGGGTGTTCTAGATCGACGTCTTTCATAATAGCTACCTTGAAAACTTGTTTAACTACAACTATATATGGTTGTAAGTGATTATAAATTCAAGGTTTGATAAAAATGAATAATTCTAGAGAGATGGCGGTAGGTGGACTTTTTTATCCGCAGGTGTCGTCCGAACTGAAAGTTTTGTTTGAAGATTGGTTTGCCAATAATAAGCAAGAGCCACCCCGAGATTTGATCCCACGTGCCATGATTTTACCGCATGCGGGTTATGTGTATTCGGGTGAAGTTGCGGCAACTGGGTATCAGTTATGGTCTGCTGTTAACAATAATAAGCAGCTACAAAACATTAAAACGGTCATTGTTATGGGGCCAGCTCATCGAGTCGCCTTTAGTGGTATTGCCACGGTCGGTTTTGACTCTTTAAAAACTCCTTTTGGTCAACTGGAGGTGGATATTGAACTGAGGGATGAGTTGGCGAATAAGTTTGATCAGGTTGCAATTTCAGATTATGCACACGCTTCTGAACATTCAATTGAGGTGCATTTACCGTTTATTAAAAATCTATTACCTAGTGTCAAGGTTTTGCCTTTGCTTAATGGGCAAGTGACTGCAGAAGAAGTGAGTGAGGTCTTAAAATCTTTATGGCAACGTGAGGATGTGTATTTTGTGATCAGTAGCGATTTAAGCCATTTCCATTCTTATTTTGAAGCACAAGCGATTGATCAAGAAACTGCAAATATGATAAATCAGTCAAGTTGGAAAACACTGTCAGGTGAACGGGCGTGTGGCTATAAAGGCATCCAAGGATTGTTAGCATTACAGCCACAAACACCGTTACAGATTGAGCAATTACAAGTGATTAATTCTGGAGATACCGCAGGTGACCGTTCTTCTGTCGTGGGGTATGGCGCTTGGGCTATTTATGAAGGTGGAAAGTCAATATGAAATTAACTCATCAACATCAAGATACCTTATTGGCGATTGCCAAACACAGTGCGTTAACGGGATTAGAGCAATCTTCTTGTAACGGCTTCGAAACGTTAGAGTCTGTTCTGGAACAGCGTTTGGATCAAAACTTAGAGAAAGAGAATGACGTTTTATCTCTGCCTGCTGCAACCTTTGTGACGTTACATAAATTTGAACAATTAAGAGGCTGTATTGGTAGTTTACAGGCGGTGCGTTCTTTAGCTGAAGATGTGGCACATAATGCATTTAATGCCGCGTTTAGAGATCCTCGCTTTAATCCAGTGAAGCAAACTGAATTCACCGATCTGAATATTGAGATTTCAGTGTTAACTAAGCCTGAACCTATGTCTGGTAGCCACAGCTTTGAACTGTTTTTAGAGCAGCTACAACAAAATCGTGATGGCTTGATTTTAACGGAAGGTTATAAGCGAGCGACGTTTTTACCCTCTGTATGGGAGCAGGTTGCTAATAAAGAAGAGTTTGTTCGTCATTTAATGAATAAAGCAGGCATTACACAATGGTCAGAACAGATTCAATGTGAACGCTACTACTCAATTTCGTTTAGTCAAGATTGGAATGAAATCAAATCGATATAAGGCAATGTAAAGCTAGTTCTAGCTATTTTGGAACTGACCAGGCCTGGTCAGTTTTAAAACTCGAATTAATTTTGTTTAATGCTTTTCAAACCTGAGCCATTCAAGGTTAAAATAGCAGTCAATTTTAATAATCGTTGTTTGACTGTCTTGTCCTATTCGTTGCGTATTTCCATTTCAGAACAGATGCTTTTCCTGTATCGGGATAATGACCTAGTGAAGCAGTATGCGATCAGTACGGCTTTGAATGGGATCGGTAGTGAACAGAACTCTGGTAAAACACCGCTAGGACGACATCTGATTCGCGCAAAAATTGGCGCAGGCCTGCCTATCAATACCGTATTTATTGGTCGTCGTCCAACAGGGGAAATATATGATGCTGATCTAGCTGAACAGTTTCCTAATAGAGATTGGATCTTAAGTCGCATTCTTTGGTTATCAGGTTTGGACGTTGGGCATAACCGTCTTGGTGATGTCGATACCATGCAACGTTATATCTATATTCACGGTACACCCGATTCTGAACCAATGGGTATTCCTTTATCGCATGGCTGCATCCGCATGGCTAATGCCGATATTATTGAGTTATTTGATCTCGTTGAACCTTATAGTTTGGTGGAGATTGTCGCGTGATTGGTTATCTTGTCCGTTTAATAGGTTCAGTTGTATTTGTCTCTTGGATTGTCGGCACCTTAGTCTTTTTCTTGATTCATTTAGTGCCGGGTGATCCGGTAGCGGTAATGTTAGGAGACTGGGCCAGTCCAGCCGATGAAAATGCTTTGAGAATGCAACTGGGCTTAGACCAACCGATCTTGGTTCAGTATGGTCAATATCTGTTAGGGCTGACACAATTTGATCTTGGACAGTCGCTGTTTTTTCAACAGCCTGTATCAGAGTTGATTGCCGAACGTTTTCCTATGACATTACAACTTGCAGTCATGGCTTTATTAGTTGCGGTATTGATTGCTTTTCCATTAGGCATTTGGGCGGCTTTACGAGCTGGAAAGTGGCCGGATCATGTTTCGATGACAGTCTCTTTGATTGGGGTTTCGATTCCTAACTTTTGGTTAGGGCCAATGTTAATTCTACTGTTCTCTTTGTCGTTGGCGTGGTTACCAGTCAGCGGGGCTGAACAGCCTTACTCATGGGTATTGCCTTCGATTACCTTAGGAACCGCTTTAGCTGCGATTCTAGCCAGAATGTTGCGAGCTTCATTATTGGAAGTCTTGCACGAAGACTATATCCGTACTGCACAAGCAAAAGGTTTGAGCGCACGTTGGGTATATGGAAAACATGCCTTATTAAATGCACTGCTGCCCGTGGTGACAATTTTAGGTTTGCAGTTAGGAACCTTATTGGGTGGGGCAGTGATTACTGAGGTGGTATTTGATTGGCCAGGCCTGGGACAGTTATTAGTAGAGTCGATTCAACGTCGAGACTATCCCGTGGTGCAGGGTTGTATCTTAGTGATCAGTATTGCCTACATTACCATCAACGGCTTAACTGAACTGGTGTATGCGTGGATTGACCCTCGCATTAGGGTGGCACAGTAATGTTACGTTACCTAAGTTATTCGATTGTGATTGTCTGGCTGTTGATGGCTTTTGCCGGGTTCTGGATTGATGAAAGTGCCAATGAGGTATTTTTAAACTCATTTTTGGCCACACCAAATAGTGATGCCTTGTTGGGGCGAGATGAACTAGGCAGGCCTGTTTTTGAACGAGTGATGTTAGGCGCACAAACCTCACTGCTGGTTGCATTGGGCGTGGTGTTCTTTTCAGCCATTATTGGTACGACCATTGGTGTTTACAGTGGCTATATGGGGGGCTGGACAGACCGTGTTATTACCAAGGTCATTGACGTGTTTCTAGCATTCCCTGGTCTGTTGTTAGCGATCGCTTTAGCCGCC
>JAYENR010000201.1:0-7312 GCA_034722175.1 Pseudomonadota bacterium
ACCGCAACCTGTTGGCAATTTGGGTCACAATATTGATGTTAAAGCTTAAGTTAGCTTAAATTTAGCTAAAAAGGCGTTTTGAAGACTGAACAGGCCTGGTCAGTATCAACTTCATTCAAATAAAACCTTAAACTCACCTAGCCCTATTTCAGCTGATTAATCTCTCGACTCAGCTGCTTTGCCACTTGATTACGGTATCGATAAGGCACTCGTTGATTCATCATCAATGCAAACGGCAACCAATGTTCTTGCTGTTGAATATAGCCCGCCAACGTACTCACCCCAATTAATGAACCCGACTTTGCAAAAACCCGATCTTCCACCTCTGGCAATAGATGTTTCCAAGGCTTAAATGCCTGCAACAACTCAATTAACTGCTGCGAACTTAAACGATTATTTCTCGACAGGCCTGCCCCCTCTTCAATCAAAGCGCCCGACCAATCAAACTGTTCTGCCAACTGTTCTGCGAACAACTGTTTAACCTTACTTGCATTCACAGGTGCGCCATAGTGTTCAGCCGCCATCATTAGCACCAACTGATTAGCGATAAAGTTAGTGGAATACTTCATCATCGGTTTGATCATCTCCGCCAAGGTATGGTTATTTAGATGCTGATAAAGTGGTGCCGCTTTATCTGTTACTCTGCCCCAAACCATTTGAGTACCAACCGTGACCCCTTGTTGACGTAAAAACTCAGCTAGCAGTTCAGTAAAATAACGCTGACTTACTTTTGAATTCGCCCCCGTATTAACTCGCTGCTTTTTATCAGATAAACCTTTACCCAACTCTAAAGCCAAAGGCGTCAACGGTGTTTGCTCTTCCGCAGACAGCACCTTTCCATTTCTATTTTGTAAATATAAGGTATTAAAATTAGCGGCAATCGCGGATGGCACCGCATCATAAGGATTATCACTATTACTGGTGCCAGGCAAGGTCAAATCACTGGCAAACCAAGAGGTATCCAAATTAATCTGATCAACCTTTGAAATACCTAACGTTTGTAAACGAGGCTTTAACTGCTCTGCAATCACCAACAACTCTTCAGAGATTAAAAATGGATCGCCATAACCTTTCACCCACAAAATCGTTTTGCCATTTTGATGCTCTACAAAAAAATCGGTTTTAAACTGATGCTGCTCCCCCCAGAACCTTAACGCTAAATAAGCGGTGACTAACTTAGTGGTAGAAGCTGGAACAAACAGCTGATCTGGCTGTTTAGAAATCAGTGGATGATTGTGATTGTCCAAAACCAACAGGCCTGCTTGTTGCATTTTGGCCAATTTAGGTAAGTTATCTAATCCAATAGCCTGCTCATTTGCTTGAGCAGGTAAACAGACACTCATCACAAAAGTAAGTGCAAAAATAACAGTCGTTTTTATCATTGGATTAGCAGTCAGTTCATTTAGGTTTAGTTATCAATAGCCGTATCTTACTTCAGCTGTGAAACATTTTGGATGCAGCTTTGGTAAAATTTGCTTTTCTTCTTTTTTAGATAAGACCTCTATGACCGTTTTAAGCGTGTGTTCCGCCAACTATCTTGATAAAGCCCAAGCACTCAGTAACCAATTGAAATTACCGTTAATTGAAAGCTTGCCGCACAAAAAAGCGTGGGACAACCAAGTGGTTTTAAGTTGGATTACGGAGAAACAGCCAGAAAAGGACGAGCCAGCAAAGCTGGCATTATTAAGTGCCGACAGCGGCCCGGTTCTGGTCGATTTTATTGGGGGTAAAAAGAATCATCGCCGTCAATTTGGCGGTGGCAAAGGCCAACCATTAGCCAGAGCCATCGGCATTCAACAAGAAACACCTCCAACCATTCTCGATGCCACTGCTGGCATGGGAGGCGATGCCTTTGTTTTTGCCAGCTTAGGGTGTCAGGTTTTAATGGTGGAACGCTCGCCGATTGTCGCCGCACTTTTACAAGATGCACTTAATAGAGCAATTGAAGCGGAAGACTTAGAACCAGAAGTAGCTGAGATTGTTCAACGACTCAGTTTAGTGAATGCCGACAGTGCCGACTACTTATTAACCGAAAAACCCGATGTTGATGTCATCTACATGGATCCGATGTACCCTGAAAAGAAAAAGAAATCGGCCGCAGTCAAAAAAGAGATGAAAGCACTGCAAGTCTTGGTTGGCCCAGATATGGACAGTGAAAAACTGTTAGAAGCTGCATTAAAAACCGCCAAGCAACGTGTGGTGGTCAAACGCCCAGCTCATGCGCCCACCATCAACGGCATTCAACCCAATGCCGAAATCAGTAGCCCAAATACCCGTTACGATATCTATTCGATTAAAGCCTTAAAGGCCGCGAGGCTCATTTAAAGTCTCCCGTAAGTTCCAACAACCCAACTTCATTAAATTATGCCTAAAAAGCACACTACTCTATTTGTATACATAGACAGTTCTCTTTTTATTATCTAAGCAGGCATGAGCAATGACCTATCCTCCAAACATCCATAAACCCAATTTTCATGCTTCATGATAAGGCCATTATTGTTGTTAACCTCAAAGCTCAATAAAGTTACAGAACCAAGCAGGCCTGCTCACTTGTAAAACGGTCAACCCAGAACATGTTCAAAAATCTTAATAACACTCGATCACCTTTTTATATTTCATAACACCTTAAAATCACGCTATTTAATCCATTCAACCACACTTAAAGCCTAGTTTTACGGGTCTAGCAACCTCCCATCCAACTTAATCAACGCCCGCTCCAATCGTGTATTTAGCGCCCCCTCCTAAATAACCACACTCAAACCTTGCTTACGCAGTACACAAGTTAAATATAAAGCCTCACCCAGAAAAACAGACAAGAATAATCATAACGAGAATTATTATCATTACTATTGACATTCAATACCTCAAGCCTATAATAACCAATAAAAATGATTCTCATTAACCATACTATTCCTATTAAACAATTAAATTAAAAGGTTTCTCATGTTTAGCTCTAACCGTATTCACTTTAAACTGAATAAACTTACCCTTGCTGTCTGGATTGGACTTTCAAGCACCCATGCCTTCGCTTCAGAAACAGAAACCTCTCAATTGCCGACCGTAACGGTCGAAGACTCCAATCTGAGAGGTCATTCCAGCATGTTACAAGTGAAAGACGACACCATTCATACCGAACGTGTTTCTGCTAAAAGAATTGAACAGAAGCAGGCCGCCAACCTAGCCCAAGCCATTGCTGACGAACCAGGCGTTCGTGTGAGTAACGAATGTTCGATGTGCGGTGTAAAACGCATTATGTTGAATGGATTAAAAGGTGAACACACCACGCTTATGACGAACGGCGTGCCAAATAGCTCAATTGTAGAAGGGTTTTATGGCTTTGATGCCATTCCAATGGCAGGCGTCAGTGCCATTGAAATCTCCCGCGGAGCTGGGCCTTCTCTGATTGCGCCAGAAGCGATTGGCGGTGTCGTTAACGTGGTGACTACCGCGCCACGAGAAGATAAATTAATACTGGATGTCTCCCAAGGTAATCAGGGTTACCACAAATATCAACTTAGCGGAACAAAACGCTCTAAAGACGGTAACACCGCCCTAGCGGTTTCCGCTCAAAGCGATAACATTGATCAATACGATCAAGACAACAACTGGGTTAACGAATCTCCGGCCCTGACTAACCGCTCTTTTAACGCGCACCTTTGGCACCGCTATGATTCAGACAATCGTTTTGAGGTTCGCCTTGAAGACCAAAGCTCTGAAATTTTTGGCGGACCCGTTCTCGGCAGCCCGTTTGCCAATTCAAAAATGGATGCCCGAACCCAAGAAGCGAGTGATGCTCCTAGCTTTGTGGGAGATTCCATTAACAACAAACCCAACACCGACACCACCACTGCACGTGATTTCTTAGAGAATATTGAATCTAAAAAACAGTCCATCACCGCCAAATGGTATTCGGATATTAACCAAAACTTACAGACTCGTCTGACTGCCTCTCATGTTGACTCCTCCATGGATGCTATCTACGAGCCAACCACCTATCAAGCCGATCAAAAGCTGTCCTACATTGATGCGCGTGCCGATTACTTTTTAAACGACGCCCATGTGTTAACCATTGGAACAGACCTAAAACTCGATCAAATGAACTCAAGTTCAACGGGTTCAGACAACCCAGCCAATGACTCCTATGATTTACAGTCCAACGGTTTTTACATTCGAGACACCTGGACACCTGATACCAATTGGGAGCTGGCGACCGCTATTCGTGTTGATAAGATCAATGTGGACTTTGTTGACCAAGACCGCACCTTTGATGAAACCATCATTGCGCCACGTGCTCACCTGCGTTATGACCACAACTTTAACTGGACCTCACGTCTGTCTGCTGGGCTTGGATACCGAGTTCCACTTCAGTTCTTTGAAGCTGATCACGGCATCTTAGATGACGGTTTTGCAGTGGATGTCAAAAAGCTAGAGAAATCTCAAAACCTTCACTACGCATTGAACTATACCGACAATGAAATGTTATTTGAGACCACCTTCTCTTGGGCAAAAGTCGATAACCTAGCCTACATTGATGCAGATCTACCCACCCCTACTCTGGTGAACTCAGATGAAAGTGGGCAAGTTATGCACGCCGATATGATTGTTTCATATCAACTGAATGCACACTGGTCAGTCGGTGCGGGGGTTGAAGTCTTTGACTATGACAAAGCCTATCGCAGTACTTTTGGTGTGATCCCAGTAGAAGAAAAAATTAAATTAAGTGCTGACTACGAAGGCCATGGTTGGCAAGCCAATATGACCTTAACCGGCATTGGTAGCCGCAAATACAGCGATTACGCCAACGCCGCCTACAATGATCACTACAACGACGCGAATGGTGCAAACTCAAAAGGGACGTCATCGCCAAACTTCTTCACCGTTGATATGCGTGTTGCAAAAGAGATCAACAAAGGCTGGCAGGTTTATGCCGGTGTGAACAACCTAACCGACTACACTCAAACTTCAGACGGAGACTCTCCGCTGTTCTTTGATGGCAGTGATGCGGGCTCAAGTGACTGGGACGTCGGTCACATCTGGGGACCCCTTCGTGGCCGTACCGTTTACGCAGGAACAAAACTTACGTTTTAATTCCCCTGCTGCTAACCCCCTCTCCTAAAGAGCTTTCCAAGCTTAATCAGACTGATTAAGCTTGGTTTTTTGTTTCTGACAAGGCGTTTATTTTCACAATCTTGTTTTAAATACATACTTAAATCTTTCTTTATTAGGCTCTGTATCGCTGTTCCTGCAATGGCATCTGAACAGGCCTGATTGTTTTTAAACAATGGTTTCTAGTAATTTATAGGCGATTTTGAAAGATGGGCTCTACTCTTAATTATCTTCTCATCGTCCATGTTACTTTTTGCTGTTTGGCAAAAAAGTAACCGAAAAACAAACCCTGCTCAAACCCTCGAAGCTCCCTAAACTCATTCACTGAATATTGCTCCCTCGCCTTCGGCTCAAACGAAGAACTCGGCTGGAGCGAAGCGGAGAGACGAGAAACAACGCAATATTTTAATCGTTAACTTCGTTAAGGGAACGAGCGAGGTTTTTCAAAGGGATTATTTAAGTTGTGCAAACCTGAACAGACCTGCTTCGTTTTAAATGCATTACAGCGTAATTAGTAATTGCTAGGGAAAACTCCCTTCTGTAAGGAATCGTGATTTCTCTTAGCGTGGGTAGCGTTGAAACATTCCTGCTGTTTGAGCGTAGCTTGCGGAGCGAGTTCAGGAATGTCAGCGGACAAGCTTAGAGAAATAGATTACGTCAGCAGGGTGTCTTTTTTTGCTTACTTTGTTGGACAAGCAACAAAGTAAGGTGAAGCCGAATAATATAAAAACATAATACATACGACCATTTGAAAGACTTCTCAACTGACGTCATAAAGAAAGCCAGCTTAACTTTACTCTGACCTCAATTATTCTAATTATTTTACCAACGCTCGCGCCACCACTTTTTATCCACTAGGGATTCTTCTAGTGTGGGTTCTTTATTATCGCCACTTGAAAGACTAATAATTGTCGCTATAGACATGGTTCCAACCTGTTGACCTTCATCTGTCTTTCGGCTCTCCCTCAAGTGGTTAATAATGGTACTCTGAACCCCATCAGGAAAATCACTTTTTACACGTTTGAGTATTGGCATGATCACATTTAAGACAGATTCACCATAAGCCACTGCTTCTTCTCTAGTTGGAATTTTACCCTTGTGAACAACATCATTTCTGAGCTTAACTTGTTTTTGATGAAGTAACGTTGGAGATTTCGAGAATGATTTACAATACAAAAAAATAAACGCCCCTAACTGGCGCTCTGATTGTTGCGACACATTTTTCCAAGCGATATCGAACACTTCTTTACTTAAACCATCATCGAATAGACATACTTTTATAAAAAATTCATAAAACCTTTCTAGACTAGAAGTAAAAGAAGCGATAGCTTCTCGGTAATAACCATCGAGTATGGCGTATGCACCTAGGTCAAAAAGCACTTCAAACTTTTGCTCTTGTACCACCGTGATAGTAGTATGCCCCTTATCACATGTAAATTCATATCGCCCGTCATCTCTTAGCTCGACATATTTCGGATAAGGAGGGGAAGATCCAGCTCCCCCTTCAACAGTACATTTCATACAGGTAAATGGTAGTCTCAACTAACTTCTCCCAAGTTCAGATAGGATCATCTATGTAACTATTATTAATCTTCCTAATTACATGGTACAACACAGTTAAACGATGTCTAAAAATGCCGTTTAAACTCTTTATTAGGATGTTTATTCAATCTGAATTTAACGGTTTTACAAACCGAACAGGCCTGTTCAAACCGATTTACACCAGATAATTAATACCTAGGTAAAGTACGTAGAATTCGATTATAACCGTTGAAGGTTATTTTTAGAGATGAAATTTGAGAGGGGTTTGCAAAGAACTACTTTGGATGTTTTCTTAAAAAATTCAAAAACTCAAATCCGTATCGGGCGAGTTTGGATTCGCCCACGCCGTTGATTTTGATCAGTTTGGTGTCGTATTGAGAGCGCGCTTTGACCATTTCGACTAAGGTCGCATTACTGAACACGACATAAGGTGGCACGTCTTCGATTTCGGCGATCTCTTTGCGCAAGGCGCGCAGTTCATCGAAAATAATTCGGTCATTATCCAATAGATTGTCGGCAGCAGCTTAATCAACAGGCCTTATATGTTGAAAGTGTTCTCCAGACATGGAGAATTTATTAAGGACGCTTAGTAAAGGGATAGAGAGATCTTGTTAGCAGGCCCAAGACCAATTTGGATCTAGATAAGCAGATTAAGACCTCTATC
>JAYENR010000202.1:0-7252 GCA_034722175.1 Pseudomonadota bacterium
TTGGGTGTTCCTGTTCAGTCTCGTGCCCTAAGTGGTAATGACTCTTTATTGTCGATTGTACAGATGCCAGGTGGCATTCCGGTTGGAACCTTAGCGATTGGGGATGCAGGTTCGAAGAATGCAGGAATCTTAGCGTCTCAGATTGTGGGGAACAGTGATGTAACAGTACGCGCAGCTGTAACAGCATTCCGTACTCAACAGACTCAAATGGTATTGGATAACCCAGACCCACGAGCTGAATAAGTTATAAATCAAAAAAGTTTTCAAAACCGTAATGGTGGTTGTTTGATAAAATGGCCTCATTACGGTTTTTTTGTTTGGAGAGAGTGGGTATGACCCCAATTACAAAGTCTATCGGTGTATTAGGTGCCGGTCAGTTAGGTCGAATGTTAGCGATTGCAGGTTATCCGCTAGGCCAAAAGTTTGGTTTTTTAGGGATCAGTGATGATGAGCCTTCGGCATTGTTGGGTCATATGCACAAACAAACCGATGATGTCGATAGCTATAAAAAGCTGGTTGAGTTTGCAGATGTCATTACCTATGAGAGTGAAAATACCGATATCGAGATCGTTAAAATGATTGCCGAAACCACTCCCGTATATCCAGCTGAAAAATCTTTGTTTTTCTCTCAGCACCGTGGACGTGAGAAGGGGCTGTTTGATCAGTTAAATATTCCGTGTGCGCCCTATAAGGTAGTGAACTCTTTAGATGAATTAAAAGCCGCCGTATCTGAGATTGGTCTGCCTTCCGTGCTTAAAACCACCACCGAAGGTTATGATGGTAAAGGTCAGTTTGTTTTAAAGTCTGAAGATCAAATTGAACAGGCCTGGTCAGAAATTGGCAACCGTGAATTGGTGCTAGAAGGCTTTGTCGACTTTATGCGTGAACTGTCAATTGTGGCAGTGCGTAATGCTAATAATGAACACGTGTATTATCCGTTGGTGCAGAATGTGCATCATGAAGGGATTTTGCGTTATACCATTGCACCTGCACGAGAGATCTCTGAAGAGATTCAGAAGCAAGCTGAGTCCTATATGCAGAGCCTTTTGGATGAGTTGGATCATGTCGGTGTTTTGACTTTGGAATTGTTTGAAACCACGTCACATGGCTTGGTGGCCAACGAGATGGCGCCACGAGTACATAATTCAGGACACTGGACGATTGATGGCGCTATGACCTCTCAGTTTGAAAACCACGTCCGTGCGATTACGGGTCTGCCGTTAGGTGATACCACGCCGCGCCAGCCTTTGGCGGCAATGGTGAATATTATTGGTGAAACAGGTCCGGTTGAAAAGGTGTTGACGATGCCGAAAGCACACCTGCATTTGTACGACAAAAGTGAACGACAAGGTCGTAAATTAGGTCACATTAATGTGATGGCTGAAAACGAAGAGGAGTTGTTAGAACATATGAAACAACTTGCGGAGTTTATGCCGAAATAGTTTTCAGCATTTTTTAGCGATTCGCATAGGTCATGAGTTGACTGAGTGTAGAGGCCAGTTCGGTTGGTAACAGACCGTGCTGGCCTTTTTGTTGGGCAATAATATCACCTGCATGAGCGTGTAAGTTTACCCCTAAACAGGTTGCTTTAAACAGAGGCATACCCTGAGCAATGAGCCCGGCAATGGTTCCGGTTAATACATCGCCCATGCCGCCTGTCGCCATGCCAGGATTGCCTGCTAAACACATCTCTAGGTGTTTACCATCGTAGATTAAGCTGGCATTGCCTTTTAAGACAACCACGCCTCCATACTGTTTTTGAATGGCTTTGATCGCAGTAATGCGATCCTGTTGAATCGTTTCAGTTGTGGTGTTGAGCAAGCGAGCGGCTTCACCGGGGTGTGGAGTCAGAACCCAGTTAGTTTGCTGTTGTGGTTGCTGTGATAATAAGGTTAGGGCATCCGCATCGAATACTTTAGGTTGTGGTTGGTTAAGACTTTCTTTAAATAGATTTTTGCCCCACTCTGTTAAACCTAATCCAGGCCCGATAGCGATGACTTTAGTTTGTTTGACTTGCTGTTCCAGCTCTTCAGGGGAGTAACACATCAGTTCTGGCAAGGCCTGAGTTAAAGCGATGCCATGCTCTGGATGGGTAATTACTTTTACCAGGCCTGTTCCAACCTTTAAGCTGGCTAACCCAGCCATTTGAATGGCCCCCATCATATGTTGATCGCCACCAATTAAGCACACGCTTCCTGTTGAGCCTTTATGGCTGTTTTCTGGACGTTTTGGAAGTTGGTTTAGCCAATGCTTTAAAGGGTGGTTAATAGCAATAGGGGCTTGGGAGTGCAAGACTTCTGGTGATAAATAGAGATTGCTGTAATGAACCTTTCCACAATAGTCAGCTCCATTAAACTGGTAAAGGCCGGGTTTTTGAGTGATAAAGGTACAAGTACGTTCGGCTTTGATCGCAGTACCTAAAATTTGACCGGTATTAGCATCTAAACCACTTGGAATATCTAACGCTAAAACGGGTGTTTTTACTGCATTGATTTGTTCTATCCAGTGGGCGATATCACCTGTAATCTCTCGATCTAAGCCTGTGCCAAATAGAGCATCAATGATGACATCATACTCGTTGAGGCAGTCTGTTGGAAAGGGGGAGGTCTTTACGCCTAGCTGTTTAACTTCTTGAAAAGCTAATAAAGCCTCGTTTTTTAGAGTTTCAGTTTTGCCGGTTAAAACAATATCTACCTCTATTCCAGCCATTAACGCCAGTTGAGCGACCACAAAACCATCACCACCGTTATTGCCAGTTCCGCACACAATCAACAACTTTTTGGTTTTTGGGTAGTGCGTTAACAGAGTTTCGTAACTGAACAGGCCTGCTCGTTTCATTAGTAACAAGCTAGGGATATTGGCTTGATGAATGGCATAGTGGTCAATGGCTTGGCTTTGTTGAGCGGTGTAAAATTCAATCATATTAAATCCAATAAAGAATAATCATGCGATTTAAAATCAGCAGGCCTGGTTAGATTAAATTTACTGTATCAACTTCTGACAGGAGTGTAAAAGTTATTCTGGCTTTTGCAGTTTTGGGTAGAGAAAATCGCCACCTTTAGAGGCTATAAACAGAGCGATCAATATACCCGCCGTATTGGCGAGCATATCCAGAATAGAAAATTCACGCCCCGTTAAAGGTTGAATAAACTCAATGGCAACGCCTAAGCCAATGAAGATCCAGATTAGATGCAGGCGTGCTTTGTCTTGGTATAGCTGTGAAAACCAAAGCATTAAAGTGCCATAGGCAATGAAGTGTTTCACTTTATCGATTTGACTGTCTGCTGCCTGCTCAACTTGCGGCATAAAAATAGACAGATAGATAATCGCTGCGACAATGACGAGTCCCGCTAAAAACCAAAGAGTTCGAATCATATAAATAGGTAAACCAATAGTGCACCTAAAGCAAAACGATACCAAGCAAACGGTGCCATACCGATTTTACTGATCCACTTTAAGAACAGAGAGATAATAATGTAGGCACTGATGGCTGAGATGACGGTACCGCCAATTAAAGCATTCCATTGAATGGGGTCGGTGCTTTCAATCAGATCTTTTGTTTTTAGCAGGCCTGCTCCCAATATGATTGGGATTGATAGTAGGAAAGAGAAACGCGCTGCTGCTTCACGGCTAAGCCCTAAAAATAGGGCAGCCGTAATGGTGATACCTGAGCGGGAAGTACCAGGGATTAGAGCCAAAGCTTGAGCAACACCGATAATCATAATGTCTTTAAAGCTAAGACTGTATTCATCACGAATTTGTTGGCCTTTGACGTCGGACCACCATAACAGAACCCCAAACCCAATGGTGGTTGCCGCAATCAGTAGTGGATTACGTAACGCTTCTTCTAAACCTTGATTTAGAAACAGACCAAACAGAACGGCGGGAATGGTTGCAAAGATCACCCACCAAGCTAAGCGACTGTTAGAGGTCGGTTGACGGGTGATTAATGAACGACTCCAGTCCCGTGCCATGAGCCAGATATCATGTCTAAAATAGACAATGACTGCCGTTAAAGTTCCGATATGGACTGCGACATCAAACGCTAAACCTTGGTCAGGCCAGCCAAACAGGTTGGGCATTAAAATCAGGTGTCCAGAACTGGAAATCGGTAAGAACTCAGTCAGTCCTTGGATCAGTGCCAGAACGGTAATTTGTAGCCAATCTAAGGTAGGTTCCATATCGTAGTCTTATGTTCGTGTTAATGGCGCGTATTATAACTGATGACGAAGATCGCGCAGACTAAATCCAATTAGGGATTGGTCTAAGTTTTTACTTAATGCAATGACCTTAAACGATTCACCCATCTCATTGGGTAAGGTTAAGGTTTTAATCTGTTGGGCAATCTTAAGTTGTTCAGTGACAGGTGCGTCTGGATCAGAAGCCATTTCTAACAGGCCTGTTGCCATTAAAAACTGGGCTTGAGTGGTGTATCCGGCAACTTTTAAACCAGAATCATAAGCGGATTCGGCCACGGCGGTAAAGTCGACGTGTGCGGTAATATCTTGCAGGCCTGGGTAATAAAAAGGGTTGCTGTGAGCGCGATGCTGATAGTGGCAACGTAGGGTTCCCATCACTCGAGCGGGTTGATAGTATTCGTGGCGGCTATAGCCATAATCAATTAATAACACGGCACCTTGGCTTAAAAAGTCACTAATGGATTGTAACCAGGGCTGAATGTTGATATTGATCTCTGTTTCGTAACCTAAATCAGAAACCTTGCCAATGTGTTCGATAAGCTGATTGGCGAACTGTTGTAACGGTTTTTGGGTGATTTTTTGATAATCCCAATCAAATTGCTGAGTTTTTTCATTGAAGCGAACATAGCCTTGCAATGACTGTTCTGGTTCAATGCGTAAACGTTCAAGAGGCATCGCATCTAAGACTTCATTTGCTAATACCACGGCTGAGATGGGTTGTTTTGGCAGCTCATCAAGCCAAATGATTTTGTTAAACAAATAGTCTGGAAGGTTTTCTTTTAAGGTAGATTGTTGGCGTGCCCGTAAATCACTACTGAGTTCAATGATGTAGTAATGTTCAATCTCTTGTTGTTGGTCGTTTAACTCCAATAAAATGTCTTTCGCCATGGTGCCTTGGCCTGCACCAAATTCTAAAATATTGGCTTCAGGCAGATGTTTCAGCACTTGAATGGCTTGTCTCGCGAGGCATCTTGAAAAAATGGGTGAGATTTCTGGTGCGGTAATAAAATCACCAGCTTGGCCAATTTTAGGTAAGCCATTGGCGTAGTAACCTAATCCCGGTGTGTAGAGTGCTTTTTCCATAAATTGGGCAAAGGTTAAATTGCCATGACGACGAATTGATTTTTGGATTCGTTCGCTCAGTTTTGCACTGTGTTGTTTTGCTTCTTCAGAAGGCTCGGGTAGGGTGTTTTGAGGTTTCATTATTTTATAAAATGTCTGGCTAATTGAGTGTGGTATTATGCTATAAATGAAGTTTAACTACTAGTTAAACGGTGTGTTAAAAGATGCTTTAAAATGGTTCATGATCGCGTTTAGATTGGTGAGTGATTAACTTTATTTTTCGAATTGATCGTTTGAAGTTGCTTAGGTTGGTTTTAAAATTGCTAATTCATTATTCAGTGTGACATTTTCAATAATTTCTGTGTAAAAGGTTTAGTTATTCACATGAAAGTCGGTATAAAAAAACTTCAAGGGGATGAGTGGCAGGTGCATATTGGGTGTGCCAGGGTCAAAATGGATCGTTTTTCTTTGGAGTTATTGAATAGCACTCTAGAGCATTTAACGATGTTGAAGAGCGGTCAAAGCCACTCTAATGTTAAGAGTTATATCAAGCTTGGTTTACGACTTGATGACCTAGATGATCGAGCATTGCAGAAAGTGTTATCAAATTTGGACAGTAAAGAGATTTTGATTTTGCTTTTAGCCGTAAAAAAACCGGACTTTACTCAGAAAATTTTAAAAAACATTGGTGGAATCTTGTCTAAACAGTTACAGGCTGATTTAGAAGTCACAGAGCTTCCAGACGAAGATCAGGTTAAAAGATCCATTCAGCATATTGTTGAAACTCTGTTTTCGATGGAAGCAAACGGTCAAATTGAAATTGTTAAAAATGATACAAAATATATTTAAGGCTGAGTCATGGAAGTAACCGCAAAACGTAACCAACAAGGCGAATATGAGCTCGAAATGGGGCCAGTTACAATCGAATTGAACTCTCAGGTGATCGAGGCTCTGCAAGCGGTGATTGATAAACGTTTAAATAACTCAAGTGATCAAGAAGCACAGCTATTGGATAAAAAAATTCAAGCGTATCGTGTATTAGCCACCAAAATGGTGGATGTGGACGATCGGATTGTTCAGCAATTTGCACCCCAGGTGGGAGCGGAACAACTAGTGACCATGGTGCGTTTAGCGGAGGGTGATAAGTTACGTGAAAAGGTGTTAAGAAATCTATCAAAACAAAATCGACGCCAATTTGAAGACGACGATAAGGCTTTGGGAGAGATTACCTATCAGCACGCTTGTTTATATATGGAGCAGATCGTGCCTTTAATAAAACAAGCTGCACAGCATCAAAAACAACTTCAAGCTGAACGCTAGATCCAATTCGCAGCTCGAGTTAGATAGATTAGCGAGAACGGCTAATGATTAGACCGACTGTGGTGGTCTCTTTAACGGCTTGAGGTTTACTGACTTTTAAATCAATTTTTTGGACTGCCGAATGGTGGCCGAAAATATGATTGCAGATTGCTTCAACTAAACTTTCTAATAGTTCAAATCGACTGTCATTCACCAACTCAATAAGTTCATCACAGACTTGTTTGTAATCTACTGTATCGTTTATTGCATCCGATTTGGCTGCCTGGCTGATAGGTAGTGATAGTTCGATATCAAAAATCAACGGTTGTCTGTTTTCACGCTCCCAGTCATAAATACCAATAATCGCTTGAGTTTTTAGGCCTTCAATAAAAATTTTATCCATCTGTTTTCCTATGTCGTCGACTATCTATTAAGGCTATTAATTGATGTGCCCAAATAAAATTAATCTAAGCACCTATTATCTACTTCGAGTAAAATCGTGCAATCTAAAATTAGTTTAATCGATCTTTAATTATTAAAGCTATAACTTAAGGAGTCTAATGACCGCGCTTTCAAGTAATAAGTGCAATTTCTAAATTAAGCTGCAAGTAAATCAACTTGCAGCCCCATAAATAATTCATTGGGTGTTTTACCACCTCTGGTTTTCCTAGGCCTATTATTTAACCTATCCA
>JAYENR010000203.1:0-7073 GCA_034722175.1 Pseudomonadota bacterium
GCCAAGGCAAGTTTAATGAGTTTTGTCAAAACCATTGATGAGGTAGAACAGCAAACCGGAATTAATTTCTTCCATCAGTTAGAAGATGAATTTGAGGACAAATTAGAGCAGTCCATCACGCCAGAAGCGTGGCGTTTATCAGAGGTGGCCAATCGCCCATCGCGTTATTAAACTTTAAAATGCTTTAAATTAAACTGAACAGGCCTGGTTACTCGTGCAAAGGTCTCTTAATGAAATGACCGTTTAACACAATACATTACGCGGTCACCACCTGATTACGGCCGTTTTCTTTGGCCTTATAGAGCAGTTCATCGGCTATCTTCATCAACTCACTGGTGCTCTTGCTCTGTGCACTCGACACTAGGCCTGCACTAAATGTCACGGTAAAGTCTTCGTCAGGAGCGTGGTGCTCTACATAAGCAAACGAAGTTAAAATCCCCGCCATCACTTTTTCAGCGTCTTCTAACAGTGTTTCTGGCATAATCACCACAAACTCTTCACCGCCATAACGACCAATGTAATCGGTTTTTCGTAGACGTTTGGTCAGATAATTTGCCAAACTACGCAACACCTGATCACCTACCATATGACCATGAGTATCGTTGACCTTTTTAAAGAAGTCCACGTCCAACATAGCAATACTCATTGATGAACCTGAACGTAAGACACGCTCCATCTCTCGGTCAATTAGCTCTTTACTGTAAGTATGGTTATAAAGGCCTGTTAAGCCATCTTTAATCATCAAAGCACTCAACTCACGAGCACGTTTGGCACGAACCTGAATAAAAGCTGCCAACTCATCAACCTTAATCGGTTTTGGTAAGAACTCATCCCCCCCCTGCAAAGCCGTTTCAAGCTGTACTGCTGAATCGGTTTCTGAAGACAAAAAGATAATGGGGATATTGGCAAGATTGCTATGCTGACGAATCACTCTCGCTAATTCAATCCTTGTGCACTCAGGCATATGCAGATCTACCAAAATTAAATCTGGTTTGGTTTCACTGATTTTTTCTAAGGTCTCTAATGGATTGGTAATCCCAGTGGCATCCATGCCTGCCTGTCTAAGGATAAAAGTCGCTAACTCAATAATAGTCGGATCATCGTCCACCATCAGAATATGATAAGGTTCAGGAACATCGTGTTCGGTCAACTCATTGACCTTTTCTAACAGAGATGAGATGTTAAGAGGCTTGGTAAAGTAAGCCTGCCCTTGTGCTCTAACCGCACTTAAACGTGCTTGAATATCTTGACGAGAAGAGATAAAGATAACCGGTGCATTACACTTAAGAGTCGTTTGAATCTCTTTGACTTTTTCTGTTCCGGCTAAAGAGCCTTCTGGAAAGTTAATATCAAAAAGAATCAGGTCAGGATGTTCAGTTTCAATCGCTGCATTAACCTCTTCCAGTTGAGTGACAACTTGAACCTCATAACCAAAATGCGATAACTGCACACTGATAAACTGATTAATTTCTTTATCGTCTTCAACAATAAGTACTTTATTTTGCTCGTGACTTTCACGGGATCTTTGAACCTGGCTAGTGCCCATTGATTTAAGTTCACCCGCTGTAGCAGCATTGATTTCAGACTCTATAGTCTGCAACATACAACGAATCTGCGATTTCTCTTCTTCATTAATGGCTTGTGAAGCATCCAATAAGCTCTTAATAACCACTTCTAAAGAACGTGCTTGAATACTCAAACTTAATAAAGAAAAAGTGCCTGCCGAACCCGTAATGGTATGTACTAGTCGATGTAATAACTGTAAGCTTTCTTGATCATCACCTACTTCAACTTGCTGCCAAGCGTCTTTAATATCGCTTAACCGCTGCGGCAACCCCTCAATAAAGCTGGCTTGCATCTGTCGAAGTTTTTCTTGAAAAGCTTGTTGTTGATTCTGTTCCATAAGGTCTTCACTCAGTGCGTTTAACTAACGGCATTTTCCCAAAGTTTTTTAATCGTTTCTGATAAGGTCATGGGGTCAAATGGTTTGGCAATCACATCAATCGCCCCCATTGCTTTGTAATCTTCAATTTCTTGGTGCTGAACTTTAGCCGTCATAAAGATCACAGGCACCTCTGCCAGTGCAGGATTTTGACGCATGGTTTGCAAAGCAGTCGGACCATCCATCATTGGCATCATCACATCAAGTAAAATCAAGTCTGGAGCAAAAGCCTCCGCCGCATTGACCGCTTCTTGACCGTTATTGCATACTTTTAAGGTATAGCCCCCCATCATCTCTAATGACATTTGAGCAATCGATTGAATATCTGGTTCATCT
Organism: Pseudomonadota bacterium; assembly: GCA_034722175.1. GTDB lineage: Bacteria > Pseudomonadota > Gammaproteobacteria > Thiomicrospirales > Thiomicrospiraceae > Thiomicrorhabdus. The sequence continues at coordinate 2,279 of JAYENR010000203.1, forward strand.
TCCGCATACAATATTTTCTGTAACTCTGCCATGCCAATTCCTTTATTGATTAATACACTCTTTTGCCAATAATACTTTTAATTTTATCGACCAACTGCTCATTAGTAGTCTTTGATTTCACTAAAGACTCGGTGACATTATCAATATGACCAACTTGAATATCATCCGCTGAAAATACTAAAATTTCGGGTGGGTTTTCAATTTTACTAATATCTTTTAATAAATCTAAACCGGAGCCATCTGGCAAACCAATATCTAATAACACCAAATCAAATGGTGACGAGCCTTCTTTATTTAGATACTCTCTAGCTTCTTTTAAAGTTGGAGACTCGGTAATGATAAAGTGATCATCCAACAACATACCAATCAAATTGCGAATGTCATCATCATCCTCAACATGCAAAATATGTAGATGAGTGTTTATTTTATTTTCAGAAATCGCTTCTTTTAACGCCTCAACCAAGTCGGCTTCATCAATCGGCTTATTAATCCAATGTGCCGACTCTTGAATCTCTTTACCTTGTTCTTGTTTGGTTGCATCCGCTTTAACTGAAACAAAAACCACGGGTAACTGTTTCGTTAACGGATTCTCCCTTAACTCTTTATACAAAGTAACACCATCTTTATCTGGCAACATAATATCCAATGTCATTGCCGAATAGTGGTTCTTTTGTAATAAGGCTTCTGCTTCTTGTGCATTCAGAGCAATATCCCCTTCAAATCCGGCTTGTGCCAGCATTAAACGTATTAAAGCGGCCACATCGGCTTCATCATCACAAATTAATACTCGTTGCGAATTAACATCAATAGCCGTACTGGTTTTGTCTGTTTTAACTTCATGCGTTTTGATCTCCGGAATATCAAAATAGAACGTAGTGCCGACACCGATTTCAGTGACAAATGCGATACGTCCGTTATGTTTTTCAACAATCGCTTTGGTAATATTTAAACCTAGCCCCGTTCCCCCTACCTGACGGGTATCAGAGGAGTCGGCTTGGGTAAATTTATCAAAAATACGCGGTTGTAATTCTTTTGGGATACCTGGGCCGTGATCGGTCACCGAAATACGAATCTGATGATGATGGCGTACCGCACTGACACGTACTTTATCACCCGTTGGGGCAAATTTAGCCGCATTGGACATGAGATTGTTTAACACCTGCATCAAACGCCCTTCATCGGCTTGAATCATTCCACCTTTCACTGAGTTTTCGACAACAAACTCTATATTATGTTCTTTCGCATAACCTTCAATTGCGTCAATGGCATGATCCAATAAAGTCTGCAGATCGACCTCTTTAAAGTGAAAGTCCATCTTGCCAGCTTCAATTTTAGATAGATCAAGGATGTCATTAATCAACAATAACAGGCGTTCAGTATTATTCTGCGCAATACCCAATAATTGCTTGGCTTTATCGCTAAACTCACCTGCCAAACCACCGGTTAACAGACCAATCGATCCTCGGATCGACGTCAATGGCGTACGTAGCTCATGACTTACTGTCGATACAAACTCCTCTTTCATCTTCTCCGCTTGTTTCCGTTCAGTGACATCTCACACAATCCCAGTAAACATACGAATACCATTCACTTCCATCTCGTTAACAGCTAACTCTAATGGAAATACTTCACCATTTTTACGTTGACCCTGAACATCACGACCAATACCAATAACACGTTTTTCTCCTGTATCGTCATAGTGTTTTAAATAACCATCGTGTTCATCGTGATACGGATTCGGCATTAGCATTTTAACGTTTTGACCGATCATCTCATCCGCTTCGTAACCAAATATCTTTAAGGTCGCTGGATTAACGGTTTCAATAATGCCACGCATATTAATAGTAATAATGCCGTCAACCACCGTATTAATAATCGCTTTAGTTCGTGCTTCACTCTCTTTTTGGCGGGCCTCAGCTTGCTTACGTTCTGTAATATCACGCACAACCCCGGTAAACATCTTTTTACCCGACACCTCCATCTCACTAACAGCTAACTCTAGAGGAAAGATCTCACCATTTTTACGCTGACCTTGTACCTCTCGCCCAATACCAATGACGTTTTTTTCACCGGTATGCATATGGTGAGCTAAATAACCATCATGTTCACTGCGATACGGGTCAGGCATCAAAATTTTAATATTCTGGCCAAGCAATTCATCCTCAGCATAACCAAACATTTTCAGTGTAGCTGGGTTGACCGTTTCAATAATACCTTGAGGATTAATGGTGATAATGCCATCAACCACCGTTTCGACAATGGCTCGAGTACGTGCTTCCTGATCCAGTAAACTTTGAATAGATTCGTGCATGCGACCTGCTAAAAAGAGTAAAAAAGTGAAATTTCATTCTATATAAATAATGCAGTTAAGTAACCTTTAAACAGGGGTTTTAACATAAGAATAATCAATGGCTTAATTAAAAAACAGCACAGAACCCTGTTACCTACGCAAAGTCACTAATATTATTGAGTTGTTTAGAATTTTTAACTCATTTCGCTTAAGATATCCCCATATTTTATTGACCTAATAAGCAGAGCCTGAACCATGAAAGACAATATCTACGCCCATGAACATGAAGCGGTTGGCGCTTTCCAATTTGATGAATCAGTGGTTGCGGTCTTTCCAGATATGATTCAACGCTCTGTACCAGGTTATCAAACGATCTTAACCGGCATTGGCGAGCTTACAGCCAGCCATGTTCAGGAAAACTCTAACTTATATGACTTAGGCTGTTCTTTAGGTGCCGCCACCTTAACTATGCGTCGTAAGATCAATCAGCCAAACTGCAAAATCATCGCCATTGATAACTCTGAAGCGATGATTAACCGTGCCCAAGAACATATACAGGCCTTTCATTCTGAAGTGCCCGTTGAACTGCAATGCGCCGATATTACCGATATCAAAATTGAAAATGCCTCGGTCGTGGTGATTAACTTTACCTTACAGTTCATTGATGCTGAACAGCGCTACGCCCTATTAGAAAAGATCTATCAAGGGTTAAAACCGGGTGGTATTTTGGTGTTATCTGAAAAGATTCATTTTGATGATGACAAGCTGCAATCGGCAATTGAACACCTGCATCTACAGTTTAAACGTGCCAATGGCTATTCAGAACTAGAGATCAGCCAGAAACGCAGCTCATTGGAGAATGTTCTGGTTAGCGATACTGAAACCTTTCATATCGAACGTTTAAAACAAGTTGGTTTTAATTCGGCTGGAATTTGGTTTCAAGCCTACAATTTTGCCTCTTTTATTGCGATTAAGTCTTAAATACGCTTCATTCTTTAGTTTTTCAAACTGACCAGGCCTGCTCAGTTTACATTTTGATCCTGCTTTCAAATAATAAAGTGCCAGCAATCTCGTATAATAAGGCTATCCTAAAACACCGTTTAAATAGTCAGGTTCCACGTGAAACAACATTACACTACCTTCTGGGAAAAACTCGATGATCCACGTTTTGATGAATGGAAAGAGCAACTTCCTGCCCTTATTGACGACTCTTTACACCCAGAAGGCAACGGCAATCTAACAAGGTGGCTAACCGCTTTAGAAGACATTTATCAGTTTGACACAAACCAACCTTCAGACCTCACTGTGTCAGCTATTCAAACAGGCTTAGACAACTTACCTTCTGAAGATAAATCCAAATTAGAAACTGCACTGCGTCAACTCATGCCTTGGCGTAAAGGGCCTTTTAATATCCACGGTATTAATATAGATACCGAATGGCACTCTGACTGGAAGTGGGATCGAGTGCTTCCACATCTAAGCCCACTAAAAGGCCGACGGGTATTGGATATTGGTTGCGGAAGTGGCTATCACTTGTGGCGAATGATTGCAGAACAGGTAGAAGTTGCCGTTGGAGTGGATCCTGGATTACTGTCCATGATTCAGTTCTTAGCACTTAAACACTTTATTGGCGATTCTAGCCCAGCTTATTTTTTACCCTTGACCTTAGAACAACTGCCTGTTTCCCGTAAGGGTGGAGGTTTTGATACCGTGTTCTCAATGGGTGTTTTGTATCATCGTCGCTCTCCGATTGACCATATCTACGACCTTAAAAACCAACTGCTACCAGGAGGGGAACTGGTTTTAGAAACCTTAGTGGTGCCTGAAAGTTATGGCCAGCTGTTGGTACCGGAAGACCGTTATGCGCAAATGCGAAATGTCTGGTTTCTACCCTCGGTTAAAGAACTCACACACTGGATTGAGCGTTGCGGTTTCTTAGACGTTAAATGCGTTGATTTAAACCAAACCACAGTTGAAGAGCAACGTACCACCGAATGGATGAACTGGAACTCTCTCGCTGATTTTCTTGACACTGAAGACTCAAGTAAAACTCTAGAAGGTTACCCTGCCCCACTTCGAGCAGTGATGATCGCTCGCAAACCTCAATAAACCTGGCATTAAACATGCTTTAAGGCTTTCATAAAAAAGGGTTTTATTTATCTATCACTTTTAAAAATATAAGAATAAGAAAGTTAAACAACTGATAGCAATAAATAAAATTACTATCTCTAGAATTAAAAAAATTAATAATCTTTATTAGGGTTCTTCTTGTATATTTATAAATACAGACCCCGAAAAATGAGGAAATTACCGTGTTCAAATCACTTGGTTTACAATCAAAAATCCTATCTATTATTACAATAATCACGGTTATTGTTTTAGGGGCTGTCCTAGATAACTAAAATTATCTAAGATGGCACTATGAGAAAAAGTAGACTTAGTTGGTACAAACAAAGTAAGTTAATGGAACTGTTTGTTGCGGGTACAACCGCACGAACAGCAGCG
>JAYENR010000204.1:0-6918 GCA_034722175.1 Pseudomonadota bacterium
TCTTAATCTGTTCATCTAGATCCAATTGGTCTTGGGCCTGCTAACAAGATCTCTCTATCCCTTTACTAAGCGTCCTTAATAAATTCTCCATACCTGGAGAACACTTTCAACATATAAGGCCTGCTTAGTTCACTAACTTTAAACCAAAGAACATAAGTGCACAATAAGTCTCTCGTTTAACGCAAAATAGCCGTCTTTGCCTCTAATTGAATCGATCTATTTAACTTGGTTTCAATCTGTTTTTTAATTTTATCCACCTTGTCGGAATCAATACTTTGATTCGATAATAACGTCGCCGAAACATACAAAGGTTGTTGCTGACGTATCTGTACATCTCTGACTTCAACATCAGATAATTGCATCCCTTCAAGCGAGCTAATGACTTGTTGTTTATCGACCAATTTTGCAAACGATAAACTCAGTGGAATACTGACTAAAAGCACCGAACCTAGTGCTATTGCAACCCCTTTTTTGGCTAAATGAAACGGACTGAAACCCATCACTAAAAAAGTCAAAGTAGAGGCTAATACAATGCCTGCTAAGTTGGTTGCAAACAGTAGAAATGCGGCTGAAAAGGTATGCCAGTCGAGCCAGCTAATTCCAATCCCCGAAACCGCTAAAGGCGGTACGAGTGCGACGGCAATCGCCACCCCTGCCAGACTTTTAGCCACTTCCGAACGAGCGTTGGCATAAGCCCCGGCTATTCCCGCAATAATGGCCACCGCCAAGTCTAAAATAGTTGGGCTCAAACGTGCAGCAATCTCCGAGGTCACGCTTTGTAACGGGATCATCAAGGTAAATAGAGCACCAAACAGTAAGGCCAGAAAGATACCGATACTTAAGGTTTTAACAGAGGCAAAGAGTAACGAAAAGTCTTGCCTTAATACCCCCATCGACAAAGAAACGATCGGAGCCATTAAAGGTGCCAAAATCATCGCCCCAATAATGACTGGGGCTGAATTGGCAAACAACCCAACCGCAGCCAATAACGTTGAAAGCACCATCAGCACTAAATAAGATTCGGTTGTTTGTGCATTCTCTTTTAAGTTTACAAAAGTAGCTTTGACCTCTTCATAATCGACATGATGTATCCAAGGCAGTGGACGATTAATTAACTCTTTTACCGCTTCACCTTTTGGCAAACTTGTCACTCGAATCGATTCTTTAATCTCTTCAGAAGCATCTTTATTGGGCAGTGCTTGGCTAATCACTTTTAAGGCATTTGCCTCTACTCTAACCGTCAGGTTATCGGCCGTATAAGATTCACCATCAACAATAAACGCCAACGGTTCCTCGGCAGAAACGTGAACGGAGCGGCTCTTAATATGTCCAATATAGTTGGCTAAGTGTTGTCCGCGATCTTTGCTGGGAAAAAGGCGGGAGAACAGAAATCGCACGACTTCAGAGATACTTCGTGGCGCTAACACAATGGCGTTTAACGAGGCCTGGTCAGCCTCTTCACTGCCAATGACACATTTTGTAAAATCACTGGCTTCTGGACGGTATACAAATGTGATGCCTAACGCCGCCGTGTTCACCACCGTGCCCTTTTCGGTTTCAATTTTGTAGGGTGACAGACTGACTTTACTTAAACTAAACGTCATTAAAACCAGGTACTTCAACTTACTCCAAATGCTGTTGTCAATACTCCCAGCAGAGCGCATCATCTCAGATTTTCCAAGCATAACGGAACTCAATACAAGACGATCATTACAATAGAGCAAATCTGAGGCTACGGGGGTTTCAGTCTTTTTAATGTCTTCTACGGCCTCTTCAATGTTTTTAGAAAGTGGAAATGAACGGGACAAACGATTCATATCTGGATGTGGAAGAAATCCCACTGACCAACTGTGCTCGGCGGCATAAGGCAGTACATCGTATAAAGCCAAATCGCCTAACCACAACAAAACATTGCTTTCATCGTCTAAAGATAAATCTTGAATAGATTTAAAGGGAATAGCGGTCCAACTCTCTTCTAAATGAGGCTGTATCGACTTTTCAAATAACTCTGAATTTTGAGCGTCAAAAAGCACGATAGAGTTCGAAGTGTTTACCATAGAAATTCCGCTTGGTCTAAAACAGTGAGAGAGTGGAGTAAATTCAGTTTCAAATTACCATATAGAAAACATCTGCGTAAAACAAAAATGCTCTCCTGCCTTAATCAGGCAAAAATAAGTTTATCGCTGCGGCGCAGGGCGTCCATAATAGTTTGGAATAACTGGTTGCGGATAAACATAGCCTTGATAATAGCCTTGCCCGCGATATTGATAACCAGGTGCAACCTGTCCTTGATGATTCCAATGTTGTTGATTTTGATTATGACGTATCTGTTGGTTAGCTCGATTGCGTGATTTCATCCACGCATCCATTTCAATCTGAAAATCGACATCAAAATAAAACTTGTAACGTGTCTTGCCATTGCCCATCATTTTATAAAAGCCTTTGGCATCCTGAAAAATATTAGTGCCCCCATCTTGAGCACTTCTGCCAATAAAACGATCCTGCATCTGGTTCATCCATTTAGCAGGGCCAGATTGCATCTTGCTATTTGGATAAGGCTGAGCATTTGGATAATTCGGATATGGTGGCTTAACGTTTTGAGCCTGTACAACACCAGCCCCCACTATAAAGGACAAGCCTAATAAACCAATATAATTTCGTTTAAGCATCACTTACAACCCAACTTTTTCAATTCAATAGTTCTCGATTATAGCAACTATTCACCCCTACCCCATTAAAGCTAATTTAACCCAATTCAATTTATTAATAGGACTTTTCGACAATACTTACCAAACTTTAAAGTTAAAACAGCACAGAGATACATCGTAATAACAATTGGCAACAAAGGCATTGGCTTAGGTGAAAGTGAAAGTGAAAGTATGTAAAAGCGAGAGACAAAACAACGGTGATTGTTCGTGAATATAATAACCAAGCAATCTTGGATTACCCAAACCATGCATTGGTCACATGTACTCAATTTGATTAAACCAGTTTAGAGAGTCCACCAGGCCTGATAGAAAGCAGGGAGTGCATAGAAGTTTATGAAAAAAAGTAATGATGAATAGAATTGAAATTCAAGTGTGAATAGTTGGTTAAACACTTCAATTTGGAAGAAGGTGAATAGCAGCTTAAGAAAACCATTTAACAACCAATTCCGCTGTTATTAAATGGCCTCTTAAGCCTTTTTACAGAAACGTTAATCGATAACGATTTAAGCTAGATTTTCTTTACGACGTCTTGCCGTCATAAATCCAACTAACCCTAAGCCACCTAACATTAACGCATAGGTGCTCGGTTCAGGAACGGCTGAAGTAACACCTGTTAAATCATAGGTACCACCAATTTCACCAGTTACATCACCTGCGATATTGATAAAGTAACTCCCTGCTCCAAGAACCTCATGGTAGATTAAGTCCTGACCTGCAGCAACGTTCCAGCTATCCGCTAATACCCATGAACCAGCATTGTCAGCATAAAAATCAACGACCATGTTATCAATTCTAAGCTCATCTACTTGGCCAACAGTCTGTAATATATTTCCTAAAAGACCATCCATATTGACCAAAGAACTTAGTTGAAACTCATATTGATCATCAAATGTGGCTGTAGGTGGATTATTATAAGATTGAACATAATCAAAACCTATCGTTGTCACATCACCAAAGTTTTGAACTAGTGCTGCGTTTGCCATTCCGGTAGCTAAAATGAAGGGCGCTACCAATCCCGTTTTAATAAGTGTTTTCATAATTTTAATTCCAATGTTAAGAGTAAATATTAATAAATACAAACTTAAGCATTGCAGCTCGGCCATCTTTGTGATCATACTTACTCAAAGACCCGTTGCTTTCCGATACTTAACTCACGTCAAGTTTGGCCTACACTTTAAATTGCAAGTTCGATACTACACCTACGTATACAAACGTACCAACAAAACTTTTTTATAAAAAGCATACAACAAAACTTATATAATCAAACACTTATATACCCAGGCATCCTTAATCAAGGGCTTACAGAATGTTTTTCTTAAAGTTCATGCCTAACGATATTTAGTTATCAGACTCATAAAATTCACAATAACTTATAAAGTTAGTGGGTCTTTCTACAAAAATGATTGTGCTATTTTTATTTATTTTGTTTTACAATCAATCCCCTAAAACACATAAAAAACGAGAACTCTATGAGCGATTTACGCCAAGACGCCCTGCACTATCACGAACGCCCTATTCCTGGGAAATTAGAAACGGGTCTAACCAAAGCGTGTGACACCCAACGTGATTTGAGTTTAGCGTACAGCCCAGGTGTAGCCGAACCCGTGCGTGAAATTAAAAAGAGTCCTGAAGAGGCTTATCGCTATACCGGTAAAGGCAACTTGGTGGGGGTTATCTCAAACGGTACTGCGGTTTTAGGTTTAGGCAATACCGGTGCTTTGGCAAGTAAACCGGTCATGGAAGGCAAAGGCATGCTGTTCAAGCGCTTTGCCAATATTGATGTGTTTGATATCGAAATCGATTGTGCTGATACTGATGAACTGGTGCAAACCATTGCCAATATTGCCCCAACCTTTGGTGGCATCAATCTAGAGGACATTGCGGCACCGCAGTGTTTTGAAGTAGAAAGCAAGCTAAAAGAGTTAGTGGATATTCCGATCTTTCACGATGACCAACATGGCACCGCCATTGTGGCAGCAGCCGGCCTGTTAAATGCGCTCAAATTACAGAATAAAACATTAGAGCAAGCACGCATTGTCTGTGTTGGTGCGGGTGCCGCAGGCCTATCGAGTATGAATCTATTGATTGAGTTGGGGGCCAATCCAGAACATATCTTATTAGTGGACAGTAAAGGGGTGGTGAGCACCGATCGTGATGATTTAAATATCTATAAACAGCCTTATGCTCGCAAGACGGATCGCGTAACACTGGCGGATGCAATGGTGGATGCAGATGTGTTTTTTGGTGTATCTGGCAAAGACATTCTGACGCCTGAAATGTTACTGAGTATGGCTTCGCACCCTGTTGTCTTTGCCATGGCTAATCCTGATCCTGAGATTCAACCGAACCTTGCACACAAGACACGATCAGACGTAATTATGGCAACGGGTCGCAGCGACTTCCCTAACCAAGTCAACAATGTCCTAGGCTTCCCATATATTTTCCGTGGCGCTTTAGATGTACGAGCTACGGATATTAATATGGCAATGAAAATCGCGGCTGTACATGCGTTACAAAAACTCGCTCACTGTACCGTTCCAGCAGAAGTCAGTAAAGCATATGGTTTGGATTCACTTGAATTTGGCCGTGACTACATTATTCCAAAACCGAATGATCCACGTCTGATCAATGTGATTCCTCAAGCGGTGGCCAATGCAGCCATTGAATCAGACGTGGCATTACTACCTGAAGGTTTTCACGGTATGCCACACCTCGATAAATGTGGAGAAAAATAACCAGGCCTGGTTAGAGTTTTTAAACTTCAATAATGAAATACAAACACGTTACTTCTTCGCTATTTCTCATCTTTGGAGTGTTCATACTCCAAGGGTGCAGTTTTGTTGCGGAAAAACCAGACAAACTGCCAACCTTACAAACTGCTTATGACTTTGTGCTGTTTGACAGCCAAACTCGACAACCAGCTTCTGTGCAACAACTTGCATTACAACTCGCCGATGCCGACGTGATCTTTATTGGTGAATTTCATGGCAATCACGCATCACACTTATTACAGGCTCAACTACAAAACCAATTTTATCAGCAGAATCCAAAACAGGTTTTGTCGATGGAGCAGTTTAATCGGGATCAACAACCGATTCTAAATCAGTATCTTGATGATGAAGTCGGCGAGGCCTATTTAATCAATGAAGCCCCTGCCTGGGAAAATTATGCGGCTTCATATCGCCCACTCGTTAGCTTTGCCAAACAAAACCTTCTGCCCGTTATTGCTGCTAATGCACCTGCCGATACCGTGCGTTGCATTGGACGACAAGGCCAAGCCTATTTAGCAAAATTGACGGAAGATGAAAAATCTTTAATAGCAGAAGCCCCTTTCAAAGAGGTTGATGGTTATCGTGAACAGTTTATGGAATGGTTAAAAGATTCAAGCCACTTTGACGAAGCAAAAGCAGAAAAAAGTTATTTAGCCCAGCTGACTCGTGACAACACCATGGCAGAAAGTATCTTACTGGCACTCTCTGACTACCCTGATCACCAGATAGTGCATACCAATGGGGCATTCCATAGCAATCACTATTTAGGCACAGCAGGTGCATTAAAACGAATGAATTCAGAACTTAACATAAAAGTCATTAGTCCGATTCATAGTGAAGATTCACAATCACTGATCATCAATAAAGAAGCGTATCAAAAAGGCGATTTTATCTACCTACTGCAACCGCAACCGGAAAAATACGTCAACGCGAGTTATCGCAAACAAGCCTTTAAAGCGATGTTCGAAAACGCCGATTCAAAAGCTTGTCGATAAGTATTTCAATTATTGAAGATACAAATAATACAAACCAGGGTTAAGATTTAAAGCACTGTCTAAGACAGGCGCTTTCAACAGCGACATCCCAGCGCCCCCCTGCTGAACATTCATACTCGGAGAGTAACTGGTCGCATTTTTATTCGCTTGATAACGATAAGTAATGACATTGCATTTACTCTCTCCCGCCAATTCACAAGCCGATTGGGTAGCGGAAGAGAGATAACCCAATGAATCCACCAGGCCTGCTTGTTTAGCGGCCAACCCGGTATAAATTCGGGCCGTTTTAACCTCTATCATTTCAGCATCACTTAACTGGCGTTTCTCTTGCACAACCTCATAGAAACGCACAGCCATTTCGTTCTGCTTCAGAAATTGATCAAAAACTATTTCAAGAACTGGTCAATCAAATGGCTGTGCGTTTCTATGAGGTTGTGCAAGAGA
>JAYENR010000205.1:0-6881 GCA_034722175.1 Pseudomonadota bacterium
TATATTGAGTATTACAATACAAAACGAATCAAGGTGAAACTAAAAGGCCTGACTCCGATAGAATATCGAAATCAGGCCTTAGGTGCCACTTAACTAAAATGTCCAACTTATTGGGGTCACTTCATTGGGCGGTTTTTGTTTTAGTCAGTATTGGATTTCTAACAGGCCTGTTCACAAAGAATAAAATCAATCTTCATCGTGAGTGGTTGAATCATTTTCAGATTTCACTGTTTCCATCCATTACCTTAACAGCACTTTTAGTCGTTGTAACGTTGGTGTATACCTTAGCGCTTCCTGAGTTGACTGTTAATGCCTTAATGGTGGTGTATTTTTTAATCGTAGCGATACATACCTTATTAAATATCTACCTGATTAATCGTTGGATATTCTCTCCATCTGTCCCGATCGAACACCACAAACCCACATGGTTTATTCTGTTATCGGGTAACTTTGTTGTTGTGATCTCTGGTTTAACTTTAATTGAGCCTTTTGCAATCCAACATTGGTTAATCTGGCCTGAACTCTTATGGCTATATTTTTCAGGGGGGTTGTTGCTGTGGTTTAGCTTTACCGTCAGCCTGTTTTACCGACTGATTTTTGACTCCAATATCGAAATCGCTTTACGTCCAAGTCTGTTTATTTTTTTGGCACCGCCTTCCTTAGCGACCGTTGCATCCATTCTATTACTAAAACCAGAATTGATTTTGCAACCCGAACTGCAAGTGGCTGTTCCCGCTCTAACTTGGTTTCTATTCAGCTTTGCCAGCTTTATGTTAATTATCTGGTTTTTAAGTATTCGTTATTTTATCGACAGTGGGTTAAGTGTCGCTTCTTGGGCGTACGTTTATCCTTTAGCCGCCTATGGGATGGCCATGCAATACATCGCACAAGCTAATAATAGCGAATTACTAATGAGTCTAAGTATGGGAATCTTTTTGATTGTGCTGTTTTTAATCGCTTTATTGAGCATTCATTCACTATTAGATTCGATCAAGTCGTGAGATTTAAAGCCTGAACGTTTATAATACTTTTTTACATTCCCTAACGTTTAAGGAACCTCTGTGATTCGTACTCGATTTGCGCCTAGCCCGACAGGCTATTTACATATTGGTGGGGTAAGAACTGCCCTATATTCATGGTTATACGCTAAAAAACTTGGCGGTGAGTTTATCTTACGAATTGAAGATACTGACCTTGAGCGTTCTTCAGAAGAGTCGGTGAATGCCATCTTGGAAGGTATGAGCTGGCTAGGCTTAGATTACGACCAAGGGCCTTTTTACCAAACACATCGTTTTGAACGTTATAAAGAGGTCATTGACACGCTTTTGGCTAAAGGCTTAGCGTACTACTGTTATGCCACGCCTGAAGAGCTGGATGAAATGCGTGAAGCTCAAAAAGCGGCGGGGGAAAAAGCTCGTTACGATGGTCGTTTCCGTGATTTTGATGGTCAACCCCCTGCTGATGTTAATCCGGTTATTCGCTTCAAAAATCCAACTGACGGTGAAGTTGTCATTGATGACATCGTGAAAGGCCAAGTTACGGTTAGCAATCAAGAGCTAGATGACCTCATTATTGCACGCTCTGACGGTACACCTACCTATAACTTAACAGTAGTGGTCGATGACTGGGACATGGGATTGACACACGTTATTCGTGGCGATGACCACCTAAATAACACACCACGTCAAATTAACCTCTATAACGCGATTGGGGCAGAAGTGCCTAAGTTTGCTCATATTCCGATGGTATTAGGTGAAGACGGCAGTCGTCTATCCAAACGTCACGGTGCCGTCAGTGTTCTACAATATAAAGAAGAGGGCTTCTTGCCTGAAGCATTATTGAACTACTTGGTTCGTTTAGGTTGGTCTTACCAAGATCAGGAGATTTTTACCGTTGATCAGATGGTTGAGTTTTTTGATATTAATACGGTTAACTCTGCACCATCAACCTTCAACACCGATAAACTGACCTGGATTAATGAACAACACATTCAAATGGCAGATGCTGAACACCTAGCACGTCATCTATCACCATTTATGGCTGAACGTGGTTGCGATCTTTCACAAGGCCCAGAACTGGCCGATGTCGCTCATCTATTAAGAGAGCGTGCAAAAACCTTAATTGAGATGGCGGAGGGCGCGACTTACTTCTATAACGACTTTAGCGAGTTTGAAGCGGGGGCGGCCAAAAAACATCTTCGTCCAGTTGCAGAAGGTGCCATGACACTTATTCTGTCTAAACTAGAAGCATTAGAAGAGTGGAAAGCAGAACCTATTCATGCAGCCATTAACGCCACAGCTGCAGAACTTGAAGTAGGCATGGGCAAAGTAGGGATGCCTTTAAGAGTAGCGATTACGGGCGGCGGTCAATCACCCGCTATTGATGCAACGGCTGAACTAATCGGTAAAGAGCGTTGTATTGCCCGTCTAAAAATGGCATTAGCCTTTATTGAAGCAAGAAAAGAAGCTTAATCTATTAAGATAGCTCATTTAATTGTAGAAACAGATGTGAAGAATTAGAGAAGGGGGGCTTATGCCTCCTTTTTTATTGTCTTAAAGTTCTATTGTTTTGATTTATTAAATTGATGTTATTCACTAGCTGAAGGTGTATTCAAGTTAGAAAATCATATAGTTAGAATGGTCATAAAAAATTTTATAAAAAACCCTCATTTTTTTTACATAAAAGCTTGACCCCAACGGCTAACTCTATATAATACGCATCCATCAGCTCGAGGGGCTATAGCTCAGCTGGGAGAGCGCAACACTGGCAGTGTTGAGGTCAGCGGTTCGATCCCGCTTAGCTCCACCAAGTTGACATAGTCCAGCAAGATTTAAGTAATTAAAGATTGTTCGATTTGATATAGAGAATCATTAGATTTTCTAGACTGTTAAAGTCGCATTTATAAATGCGTCCCGTTCGTCTAGAGGCCTAGGACACGGCCCTTTCACGGCTGTAACAGGGGTTCGACTCCCCTACGGGACGCCACTGCGGGAATAGCTCAGCGGTAGAGCACAACCTTGCCAAGGTTGGGGTCGCGAGTTCGATCCTCGTTTCCCGCTCCATATTTAAGTGGGTTGATTTAAAGTTCGATTAGGCCCGAGCATTAATGTAATTCAACCCACTGCTAATTGAGATATTAGCACCGTAAAAAAGTTTGAAGTTTAACCGATAACTTTTTTACAGTTTAGTTCACTTTTAATGTGACTAAGACCAAGGAAAAACAAAGGAGCATACATTTGTATGTGACGTGTTTTGACGCAGAGATTAGTTATAGAAAAAGTGAAATAAACGTAAAAAACTGTCCCGTTCGTCTAGAGGCCTAGGACACGGCCCTTTCACGGCTGTAACAGGGGTTCGACTCCCCTACGGGACGCCATATCTTAAAGCTCGCTTAATGCGGGCTTTTTTTATGTCTGGATTTTATGCCCACAGGTTGCTAAACTAAATTTATCTAAGACAACGTCTGTCTTACTCTTTCTACACTGTCGTAGTTGTGTATTCTTACGCAAAATCAAGAAAACGTCTTTTCCCCTAATGATTGCAATCGTAGCTTCATAATCTTTCGCTACAATGTTAAAGAATACCGTATTTATCTATTTTCAGGAGTTGTTATGTCGCAAGCAGATATTGGTTTAATTGGTCTGGCCGTCATGGGTCAAAACTTAGTGCTCAATATGGCAGATAAAGGGTTTACCGTTTCTGTTTACAATCGCAGTGCCGATAAAACCAATGAATTTATTGAAAACCGGGTTGAAGACAGGTCTATTATCGGCACTTACTCCTTAGAAGAGATGGTCAGCTCCTTGAAAGCCCCTCGTAAAGTCATGTTGATGGTGAAAGCGGGTGAGGTGGTCGACTCATTTATTGAACAACTTATTCCATTGCTAGATAAAGGCGACATCATTATTGATGGGGGCAACTCGTTATACATTGATTCAACCCGACGCACCCAATGGTTAGAGAAAGAGGGCTTGTTATTCATTGGTACCGGCGTCTCGGGTGGTGAAGAGGGTGCTCGCTTTGGGCCATCGATTATGCCGGGTGGTAATAAACAGGCCTGGGAAGCAGTTAAACCTATCTTCCAGTCCATCTCTGCTAAATCCGGTGATGAGGCCTGTTGTGACTGGGTTGGATCAGGTGGGGCTGGACACTATGTCAAAATGGTGCATAACGGTATTGAATACGGCGATATGCAACTGATCTCTGAAGCTTATCAACTAATGCGTGAAGGCTTAGAGATGAGTGCCGATGAGTGTCAGGCCTTATTTGCAGAGTGGAACAGAGGGGTATTAGACTCATACTTGATTGAAATTACCGCTGATATTTTAAGCTTTAAAGATAAGGACGGTGAACCTCTGGTTGACAAGATTTTAGATGCAGCGGGTCAAAAAGGCACAGGAAAATGGACAGGCATCAACTCTCTTGATATGGGAGTGCCATTGACCTTGATCACCGAATCGGTTTACGCACGCTGTTTATCAGCACTTAAAGATGAACGAGTGATCGCTTCTAAGATTTTTCCTCGTGCAACCAAGCCTACAGTAACGGATAAAGAAGTGATCTTATCTTGCATTCATGACGCCTTATACGCTTCTAAGATCATCTCTTACACACAAGGCTACATGCTAATGAAAGAGGCCGCTAAAGAGTTTGGGTGGGACTTAAATTATGGCGGCATCGCCCTTATGTGGCGTGGTGGTTGCATTATCCGCAGTACATTTTTATCTGAAATTAAACGTGCTTATGATGAAAAACCTGAATTACAAAATCTATTACAAGATGCCTTCTTTGAAACCGCAATTAAAGACTCCGAAACAAACTGGCGTAAAGCTGTTATTTTTGGAATTGAACAAAGTATCCCAACCCCTGCATTAAGTTCTGCTTTGGCTTTTTTTGACGGTTACCGCAGTGCAACGGTTTCAGCCAATATGTTACAAGCGCAACGTGACTATTTTGGTGCTCACACCTATGAACGTGTTGATGCACCTCGTGGTGAACGTTTCCATACCGATTGGATTAAATCTGGTGGTAACATCAGTTCAAGCAGTTACGAGGTGTAATTCCTATGCCTCAAAATACACCTTGTACTTACGTGATTTACGGTGCAACTGGAAATTTATCCTTAACCAAATTAATGCCAGCTTTCTACCACTTGGAAAGTGAAGGGCGACTCGATGAAAAGGTAAACATTGTCGCCATTGGACGAAGAAAAATTTCCAATTCTGATTGGAAAAAGATGGTTCAAACCTCCATTGAGGCAGCTGCTCGTGGTGGAATTAGTAAATCCACATATAAAAAATTCGCCAAACGCCTTAGCTATTTTCAGATGGATGTTAATGACAAAAGCAAATACCAAGAGCTGCTAACATTTATTTGCGAAAAGGGCTGGTCCTGCAATATGGCGTTTTACTTGTCGATGAGCCCGTCAGACTTCGGTCCTATTGTTCGTCATTTAGGTGAGGAAGGCTTACTGGACCAAGCAAATGGTTGGAAGCGTGTGATATTAGAAAAGCCGTTCGGTTATGATCATGAATCTGCTAAAGCGTTGCAATATCAGTTAAACCACTATTTAGAGGAAGAGCAGACTTATCGAATTGACCACTACCTTGGAAAAGGCATGGTGCAAAACATTATGGTTTTCAGATTTGCCAATATCCTGATGGAACCATTATGGAATCGTAATTATATAGATCATATTCAGATCACACATGCTGAAGACCGTCCAATTGGTAGCCGTGCAGGCTATTACGATAACAGTGGTGCAATGCGTGACATGATTCAAAGTCACCTGTTGCAGCTTCTTGCTCTGATCGCAATGGAACCGCCTGCATCTATGGAAGCAGAATCATTACGTGATGAAAAAGTAAAACTGCTTAACTCTATTCGCCCAATCACTAAAAAACACGTCAACGCTCAATCATACCGTGCGCAATACAGCGAAGGCTTTATCAATGATCAGCCGGTGAAATCCTACCTACAAGAAGAAGGGGTCGATTCAAATAGTGTTACTGAAACCTATGCTGCTCTAAAGCTCTACATTGATAACTGGCGTTGGGAAGGGGTACCTTTTTACCTACAAACAGGTAAAAACATGCCAAAGAATCAAACACTTATTTCCATTTGCTTTAAACATCCACCGCAACAGTTTTTTAAGGCTTCACAAGTTAAAAAGATGGAACCTAACTGGATTGTATTTAGCATCCAACCCAATGAAGCGATTAAATTGGAAATGACCGCTAAAAAACCTGGCTTAGAGATAGATACTCGTCAAATCAGTTTGGATGCCAGCTTATGTGAACCTGGTGACCACTCCAATGATGCGTATGAAGAGCTACTACTAGATGTCATCAAAGGCGATCGCTCACTGTTCTTACGCTATGACGAAGTGAAAGCCGCTTGGGGCGTGGTCGACCCAGTTATTAAAACTTGGGCAATCAATAGCGGTTATATCGATACTTACGCCTCAGGAACATGGGGGCCGAAAGACTCGAACAAGTTGTTTGATCATCCAGAACAGGAGTGGCGGTACAGTGTTAATCCAGGAGTGGATAATTGTGACAAATCTTCCTAGCGAATGGAAACTGTTTGATAGCCCGAAAGAGGTCGCAGAATATACCGTTGAACAGATTATTGAAATATCCAAACAGTCTATAAAGTTAAATGGCGAGTTTCACTTGGTGACAGCGGGTGGAACCACGCCAATACAGGTATATAAACAGCTTGCTGAATTAGCTTCAGATAAGGGAATTGATTGGTCACGCTGGTATATCTATATGGGAGATGAACGTTGTCTGCCCAAAGAAGATAGCGAACGAAACAGTTTAGCAATTCAACAAGCTTGGTTAAACCAAAGCCCCATCCCTAAAGCCAATCAGTTTTTT
>JAYENR010000206.1:0-6832 GCA_034722175.1 Pseudomonadota bacterium
AACCGATAATGGGCCATAAGCGACATAAGTATGACCTGTAATCCAACCCACATCAGCGGTACACCAGAATACATCATTATCATTAAGATCAAACATCCACTCATTGGTTAAGTGTGCATTTAATAGATAACCACCGGTACTGTGCTGCACTCCTTTTGGCGTGCCTGTTGAACCCGAAGTATAGAGTAAAAACAGAGGATGCTCTGCTTCAACAGCAACAGGTTCGTGATAATTGCTCATGCCTGCTTCTGCTTCCATCCAGTCGATATCACGACCTTCTTTCATTGTGACTTCATCATCTGTACGACGATAAACAATCACTTTTTTGACATGATCACATCCTCTGTCTAAGGCATCATCCACTGCATTTTTCAAAGGAATCGTCTTACCACCGCGACGGCTGCCATTTGTGGTAATGACCAATTTGGCATTGGCATTTTCAATACGATCACGCAACGCTTCAGCCGAAAAACCACCAAACACCACAGAATGAATTGCACCAATACGGGCACACGCCTGCATTGCGATCACAGCCTGTGGAATCATTGGCATATAAATAATAACGCGATCACCCTTCTCGACACCTTGAGCGGTTAGAGTGTTAGCAAACCGACAAACCTGGTCATGAAGTTCTTTATAGGTATGATGTTCAACATCGCCTTGATCACCTTCAAAAATAATGGCTAATTTATCTTCTTTACCGTTTTCAAGGTGACGATCAATACAGTTGTAGGAAACGTTTAATTCACCATCTGTGAACCACTGGTAGTGTGGTGCATTAGACTCGTCTAAACCGACAGTAAAAGGTTTTGTCCAACTAATTTTCTCTTTAGCCAGATCAGACCAAAAACCTACATGGTCTTCAGCTGCTTTAGCACGCATCTGGGCTAATTTATCCTCACTAACCGCAAAACTTTGTTTAAGTTCATCAGAAGGTTCAAAAAGACGAGTTTCAGTAAGAATAGATTCAATGTTAGACATGCTTTCTCCCGCAATAATAATTACTAATTATTCTTTGAGGATACTCGGACCAGCTACTTAGGACTTGGAGAATCTCTGTAGGCACTGTAAAAAGTACCAAATATGATAATGAGCAAAGTTTACCACCCTTAAATTAAAATTAAAGAGGCAATGCTATTTTATGGATAGAAAATACCAGTGTAGCGTAAAAAAATTTTTATCTACCACCCAATTTGCCATATTTACTGTTCGAAAGCTCTGGTATAGTTTATTAGAGACCTTT
Source organism: Pseudomonadota bacterium (assembly GCA_034722175.1). Classification (GTDB taxonomy): domain Bacteria; phylum Pseudomonadota; class Gammaproteobacteria; order Thiomicrospirales; family Thiomicrospiraceae; genus Thiomicrorhabdus. The sequence continues at coordinate 1,244 of JAYENR010000206.1, forward strand.
GCACGAGTGGTGCGAAAGAAAAAATGAGGAAAAATTTGCCTGATTGCGACGGAAAACGTAGTGAATAGCTGGCTATTCACTAGTTTTTCAACAAAAATCTGGTGAATTTTAACCATTTTTATTCGTGCATTCACTCGTGCAAAGGTCTCTATTAATAACATTAAATCGACTCATAATATTCAACGCATAGGTGAGAACAATGAGAAGTTTCATTGCTTTGCCAGTGGACTCACAAACCAAAGCCACATTAGAACAGAAGGTCAATCAACTCAAATCTCTGCCTTGGAGTCAATCTATTCGCTGGTACCCTCCCAATAACTACCACTTAACTCTAATGTTTTTAGGCGGTCACTTACATCCTGAGACAGTGCAGGCAGTAAAAAACAGTATGAAAAACTGGTTTGCAGAAGGAATGAGTTTTTTTGAAGCAGAACTCATTGAAATTCAGGCCTTTCCAAATAGACAAAAGCCAAAAGCTTTAGTTGTCTCTCTTGATGCGACTTTATTAATGCAATATCTTGTTCGTGAAATTGAAGACCATGTTAAACCACTAGGATTGACCCGCAGCAAGCAAGCCTTTAGACCCCACATCAGCCTTGGAAAAATTTCCACGACTCTTCAGCCTGAAAAACTGGTTATTCCTCAAAAAATTAAGTCTTTTCCACACGAACGATTAACCGTAGATCGATTAACTCTCTTTGAAAGTACAATGACAGACTCTTTTCCAATCTACACACCACTTCAAACAATATTTTTGGAACGCTATTAATCTAACTTTAAATAGGAGAAAGCCTTGAACGTTACCCAAGCCATATTACAACGCCACTCTGTACGAGCCTTTTTAGATCAAGCTGTTAGTGAGGAAATAATCAAAAAAATTCTAGAAACTGCTCGTTTTGCTGCCTCGGGTGTCAATATGCAGCCTTGGCAAGTAGCAGTGGTAACTGGACAAACCAAGCAACAAGTATCACAACAGATGGTTAATGCCTTTCGTCAGGGTAAAAAAGAGGTCATGGATTACGCTTATTATCCAAAGAACTGGATTGCTCCCTATAAAAACAGGCGTGTCGAAACCGGAAAACAACTCTACCAAGCCTTAGATATTCAACGCGAAAATAAAGAAGCTCGTTTGAAACAGTGGGAAGCAAATTATCGATCGTTTGATGCACCCATTATGTTACTGTTTTTTATTGACCCCTCTTTAGAAACGGGCTCTTATCTGGACTATGGACTATTTTTGCAAAACATTATGTTACTGGCTGAAGAAGCAGGCCTGGCCACTTGCCCACAAGGCGCCTTAGCTGAGTTCCCAAATTTGATTAAAACAGCTCTGAATAAGCCCGATGATAAAATTCTATTAGGGGGCATGGCACTGGGTTATGAAGATAAACAACACCCCGTTAATCAATACCGCACGAGTCGTGTTAACGTCGATGAATTTTGTTCATTTTATGACTAGAAAAGTTAAGTGTGATTGCAGAGGGTGTGGAAATACCAGCTCAAATAGACTCTGTCATTCAACATAGCTGCAACAATATTCAGGATTGCTATACAGCAGGCCAATACCTGCAGAAAAGATCACGGAGTGACTGAATTCGAATCAAGGAGCTTAAATGTTCACCTTTTAAACTGAACAGGCCTGGTCGGAGTGATTTTTTATCTAAATCAGTACAGATTATTTTAAAAGCATATGAACTTTATTACGGCCTCTCTGTTTAGCAACCTGTAATGCCTGATCACCCTTTGTCATAAGCTGACGACTGTTTTCAACATACTTTGCCACCCCAATACTGACCGTTAGTGCTATATCAAAATCAAGCATATCTAATTGGGTCACCTTCTCTCGAAATACTTCACACTTCTGATAGAAACCTGAACCAACGCCACCCGAATACAAAATAGCAAATTCATCGTCGCTTAAACGAGCCAAACAAATCGCATCTGGAAACTCACTTTTTAACAGATCAGCCAGTGATCTTAAGGCTTGTTCACCTTCTAAGAATCCAAACTGATGGTTAATCTGTTTGTATTGATCAATATCCACAATGGCCAAACTCAATGGGTGAATAATATGGCTTTCCAACATTCGTTGAAACTCACGACGATTACTTAATCCAGTGACATCATCTATCGCGGACACATTCTGTAACTGAATGTCAGACAGCTTGGTTTTATGTCTTTCACGGAAGGTAGCGTAATAACAAAGTTCATCATTAGTCGACAGCACTGTGAGCGTCAGCTGAACCCAAACATCACTGCCATCTTCTCTAACCGCATAGGTTTCAAGACTATTTTTAGTTTGGTTTTTTAGCGACTGTTTTCTATGACTTTTTACAGCCAGTTTAATTAGGGAATCAAATAAGGTGTTTTCGAAGATAGGGGGTAAAGTCTCCCCCATTAATGATTTGGTTTTATAGCCAAGTAAGTTTTCAGCTTCTGCATTCCAGTAGAGTATATTTTTATCAGCATCAATAATAAACCCGGCATCTTGGGATGCATTTAAGATTTGTTCGAAGTTCTGCCAGCTTAAGAATGCTTGATTCAAGTTCATACCGAGTGCCTTAGAGTTAAACCGATTTTATAAAACCACTTGTGGTTGCCAACCTTGTGATTTTAACGCTTCTAACAGGTCATCATCAGGGAAATAAACTTGCCCTTCAGGTGTTTTCATTTGTGCTTGTGCAACCTCATTCTGGTAATTTACCACAACTGGCAGGCCACTTTCAGACTGGTAAGCACCTAATAGAACCTTTAACTCCTTAATACGTGCTTGATTTACCTTAGACTCTTCTACCTGAATTTTCAAAGCACGAGCTTTTTCAATTCGAGCTTCCGCTAAACTGACGATCTGTTCAGCATCCAATTTAATACCACCGTTAAAGGTGTCTTCACTGACTTCACCGTGAATCATCACCACCATATCCTCTTTAACGGTATTTTTAATCGCTTCATACACCGCTGGGCGCATCACCACTTCCAAGCGTGCCGTTTTATCGTCCAACGCCATAAAGCCCATTCGATCGCCACGTTTAGTGGTTTTAGAACGCAACCCAATCACTAGACCTGCTACCCATTTCTTCTGCCATTTTTCTGGTTTTAAACTGGCTAAAGTGCAACCCACTAACCGATCTAACTCTTGACGATACATATCAATTGGGTGACCTGTCATGTACAGACCTAAGGTGTCTTTTTCACCTTTTAGGCGTATTTTTTCAGGGAAGTCGGCCACGTCCAACAGTTGAGTTTCCCCCTCTTCCTCCACGGACAACATATCACCAAATAGATCATTCTGGCCAAGGTCTTCGTTTTTCTTCTGCTGTTCTGCTTGTTTCAGTGCCATTGGCACACTTTCAAGCATGGCATTACGGTTGTCATGCAGACAATCCATCGCACCACTGCGAATCAAAGCTTCCAATACCCGTTTATTGACTTTTTTGCTCACTCTTAAGCAGAAATCAAACAGGTCTTTAAAATCACCCTTTTCATTACGCTCTGCGATTACACCGTCTAAAGCAGCACCACCAACCCCTTTAATCCCGCCTAATCCGTAATTAACCGCTTTTGAACCCGCAGGTTTAAAATGAATTTCACCAATATTGATATTGGGTTGATACACCTCTAGACCCATGGCGTAACACTCATTCACCATGTGAACGACTTTCTCAGTGTTATCCATATCCGAAGAGATCTGTGCCGCCATAAATTCAGACGGGTAGTGCGTTTTTAACCAAGCCGACTGATAAGAGACTAAGGCATAAGCGGCCGAGTGAGATTTGTTAAACCCGTAACCGGCAAACTTCTCTACCAGGTCGAAGATCTTCATGGCCAATTCGCCATCAACCCCAATACTGATCGCCCCCTCTTTAAAGACCGAGCGCTGTTTTGCCATCTCTTCAGGTTTCTTTTTACCCATCGCACGACGCAGCATATCCGCGCCACCTAGCGTATAACCCGCTAGGATCTGGGCAATCTGCATAACTTGCTCTTGATAGAGAATGACCCCGTATGTCGGTTCCAATGTCTCTTTTAGAGATTCATGCTGCCACTGAGCATCTGGGTAAGAGACTTTCTCTTTACCATGCTTACGCGCGATAAAGTTATCAACCATCCCCGACTCAAGCGGCCCCGGACGGAACAACGCAACCAAAGCGATAATATCTTCAAAACAGTCTGGTCGTAAGCGAACAATCAAGCTCTGCATCCCACTGGATTCCAACTGGAATACCCCGGTGGTTTTTCCGGTTTTAATCAGATCAAAAGTTGGTTCATCCTGTAACGGGATACGAGCAATGTCGATAAACCCCTCTTCACCAGGCTTTTTAGCGCCATTAATCGACTGTAACGCCCAATCGATAATCGTCAAGGTTCGCAGACCCAAGAAATCGAATTTAACCAGGCCTGCAGTTTCCACATCATTTTTATCTAGCTGAGTCACCACGCTAGAGCCATCAACATCACACAGTACAGGACAGAAATGATCTAGCGGCTTCGGGCCAATGACCACCCCACCCGCGTGTTTACCCGTATTACGAACGGTCCCTTCTAGCTTTAACGCCAATTCTAATAGTTGTGCCGCATCTTCATCATTGTCACGTTTTTGTTGTAAGTCTTCTTCCTGTTCAATCGCGTCCTTGAGTTTAATACCCAGTTCATTTGGAATCAGCTTGGCGATACCATCGACTACCCCGTACCCCAGACCTAAAACTCGCCCAACATCACGAATAACCGCTTTAGCCGCCATGGTTCCAAAGGTCACAATCTGCGACACATGATCTCGACCATAATGACGAGACACATAATCGATGACCTCATCGCGACGATCCATACAGAAATCGACATCGAAATCGGGCATGGAAACACGTTCTGGGTTAAGAAAACGCTCAAACAGAAGGTCGTACTCTATCGGATCAAGATCGGTGATTTTCAGTGCATAAGCCACCAAAGAACCTGCACCCGAACCACGGCCTGGCCCGACAGGTATCAACTCGTTTTTACCCCACTGAATAAAGTCGGCAACGATTAAGAAATAACCAGGAAACCCCATCTGTAAGATAATATCGAGTTCAAACTTAATACGTGCATAGTACTCTTCACGTTTCTGCTGAATGGTTTCGGCATCTAAGTGTCCAAACAGAAAATCTAAACGTTCATCCAACCCTTTATGACTTTCGGCAATAAAGAACTCATCCATCGTCATGCCATCTGGCACCGGAAAATCAGGTAAAAAATAGGTATCTAAGGTGAGATTTAACGAACAACGTTTGGCAATTTCAACACTGTTTTCGATCGCTTCTGGCAGATCATCAAACAGCGCAACCATCTGTTCAGTGGTTTTAAAGTACTGCTCTTCAGTATACCGTTTAGGACGATTAGGATCTTCTAACACATACCCATCGTGGATACAGACACGCACTTCATGGGCTTCAAAATCTTCTGGCGAGGCAAAACGAACATCGTTGGTCGCAACAACCGGTAGCTCGTAACGCAGAGAAACATCCACCGCCCCTGAAATATACTCTTCCTCTTTTTCTCGTCCGGTGCGTATCAGCTCTAAATAAAACCGATCTGGAAAGTGGGTTTGCCACCAAG
>JAYENR010000207.1:0-6801 GCA_034722175.1 Pseudomonadota bacterium
ACCAAGTGACAGGCTTTCAGAGTGATCAGGCCTAGTAAGTTGATTTTTTTACTAAATTATTTTGACCTTGTGTATAAAATTCTATATAATTCGGCCTTCGCTAAAAAAGCGGCTTATTAAAAAGAATTTAGATATCCGGGAGATAGATATGTACGCAGTAATTAAAACCGGTGGTAAGCAGTATAGAGTTCGTGAAGGTCAAGTATTACGTATTGAATCACTACAAGCTGAAGCTGGTGATACAGTAGAATTTGACGAAGTATTGATGGTAGGTGAAGGCGCTGATGTTAAAATTGGTACGCCTGTTGTTGAAGGTGCTAAAGTAGCAGCAACTGTTGAATCAAACGGTCGTGGCAAAAAAGTAACTATCATCAAGTTCCGTCGTCGTAAGAACCGCTCTAAGACTAAGCAAGGCCACCGCCAAAACTACACTGAAGTTAAAATCGGTAAGATTTCAGCTTAATTTAAAAGAATCTAAAACAGCGGCTGCTTCTGAAGAGGGGGTAGCGTACTGTTAACAAAAGGACTTATATCATGGCTCATAAGAAAGCTGCTGGTAGTACTAAAAACGGTCGCGATTCCAATGCCAAACGCTTAGGTGTTAAGCGTTTTGGTGGTGAAGTGGTCTCTGCGGGAAGCATTATTGTTCGTCAACGTGGAACTAAGTTTCACGCTGGTGTAAACGTTGGTCGTGGTAAGGATGATACCTTATTTGCTAAAGCAGACGGTTCTGTTGCTTTCGTATCTAAAGGTAAGCCTGTACGTACCTATGTAACAATTGTTGCTGAGTAATTTTAGAATTTAATTTCTAAGTTAATCACATTCAGTTGATAAAAACGCCCCGCATAGTCGGGGCGTTTTTGTTTTCCGAGTACCATTTAATTGGTTTTTTGGTTTAGTTGCTACTAAGCTGATGCTAAAATTCTATTTTGAGATCTTTGCTTGTATTCATTTGTAAGATGATGACAAGCCAAGCTCTTAAGAGCACTTTTATTTTTAAAGGATGTCCCATGCAGTTTGTCGATGAAGCACCCATACATGTTGAAGCAGGACGAGGTGGTAACGGTGTAGCTAGTTTCCGTCGCGAAAAATACATTCCATTTGGTGGGCCAAACGGGGGTGACGGTGGCGACGGTGGTAGCGTTTATTTATTGGCGGATCGTAACCTGAATACTTTGGTTGATTTTCGTTATAGTAAACATTACAAAGCGCAGGGTGGCCAAGGTGGCATGGGTCAACAGAAGACAGGCCGTGCAGGTGATGATTTAGTAATTTCTGTGCCTGTCGGAACCATTGTCACGGATGAAGATACTCGAGAGGTTATTGGTGACTTAACTGAGCATGGTCAAAAGTTAAAAGTTGCTGAGGGTGGTCGTCACGGTTTAGGTAATATCCATTTTAAGAGTAGTCGAAATCGTACACCTCGTCAGTGTACACCTGGTGAAGATGGTGAAGAACGTAACTTATTGTTAGAGCTTAAAGTGCTTGCTGATGTTGGTTTGTTAGGTCTGCCAAATGCTGGAAAGTCGAGTTTAATCACTTCGGTTTCTTCTGCTAGACCAAAGGTTGCAAACTATCCGTTTACGACCCTCTACCCAAATTTAGGGGTGGTGAGTGTCTCTCCAGAATCGAGTTTTGTGATTGCAGATATTCCTGGCTTAATTGAAGGGGCTGCTGAAGGGGCTGGTTTAGGGATCAAGTTCTTAAAACACCTTTCGCGTACAGGTTTGTTATTGCATGTGGTGGATATTGCACCTATGGATGAAGAGGAAGATCCGGTTAACTCGATTCGAGTTATCCAAAAAGAGTTAGAAAAATACAGTGAAGAGCTAGCGGGCAAAGAGCGTTGGTTGGTATTAAATAAGACCGATCTGTTATTGCCGGAAGAAGCCGATGAAATATGTGATCGCATTGTGGCTGAAACTCAGTGGCAAGGGCCCGTTTATCGCATTTCTGCAGTGGCTCGCTCTGGTACAGAAAAATTAGTGAATGACATCGCTTATCAGCTTGAACAGAACAGACAAGCACACTTTGAAAAGTTGGATGCGGCTGCCTTACGTAAAGAGCGTGCGCCAGTAGAAGAAGATTTTGATTTTTAGAGGCTTATAACCATAAAAAGGGTTAGGAAATAGATGGAACGTTCGGAGCTAATACAAACCAAACGCTGGGTTATTAAAATCGGCAGCGCCTTACTTACGGATGATGGTCAGGGGTTAAATCTTCCCTCGTTACAGAAGTGGGTTGAACAGATGGTGGCTCTGCGTCAGCAAGGTGTTGAAGTGGTATTGGTTTCATCTGGCTCGATTGCCGAAGGTATGCAGCGTTTGGGCTGGAATCAACGTCCGTCTATTTTGAGTGAGCTGCAAGCTGCGGCTGCGGTTGGTCAAATGGGGTTAATACAAGCTTATGAATCTGAATTTTCTAAGTTTGATATTCATACCGCGCAAATTTTAATGACTCATGACGACCTCTCTAATCGTAGTCGTTATTTAAATGTTAAAAGTACCGTGCAAACTTTATTGTCTTACGGTGTGATTCCGATTATTAATGAGAACGATACCGTTGTAACTGATGAGATTTGTTTTGGCGATAATGATACCCTTGCGGCTTTAACCGCCAATTTGATTGGTGCGGATGTATTGGTTATTTTGACCGATCAGCAAGGGCTGTATAATGATAATCCACGTGAAAACCCAGGTGCTGAGCTGATTAGTGAAGCTCAGGTCAGTCGTAAGGATATTGAAGCGATGGCCAGTTCAGAAGGCGGAGCTTTAGGTAAGGGCGGTATGTATACTAAAGTAATGGCTGCCAAGCGTGCAGCTCGTTCGGGTAGTGCTACTTTAATTGCTTCGGGTCGTGAAGATTCAGTTTTGCCACGCTTATTAAATGGTGAACAAGTTGGAACTTTATTGGTTCCTGATTTAGAGCCTTTAACCGCACGCCAGCAATGGTTAGCTGGTCACCTTCAAGTCAAGGGCAAAGTGATTCTGGATGACGGTGCCGTTAAGATGCTGAAAACATCGGGTAAGAGTTTGTTACCAGTTGGAGTGAAATCTGTAGAAGGGCATTTTCAGCGTGGTGAAATGGTGGTGTGTTTCGATCAACAGGGTCAAGAAGTCGCTCGTGGGTTAATTAATTATCCGATTAATGAAGCACATCGCATTGTCGGTAAGCCCAGTCAAAAAATTGAATCCATTTTGGGTCATATGTCTGATGAATCTCTTATTCATCGCGATAACCTGATTCTATCTGAATAGCTTTAAGTAAGCGTTCATCAAGCTGCTCAGAAAAAGAAGATGTGGCTTGGTTTTAGTTCGCCTTAAGTATGCCATTTTGATTGTATCGTTCTCACTGTGTCATGATAAGAAATCAACCACCTGAATGATTCCCGCCAGGCCTGTTTATTTTGATTAAAAATTGCAATAGGCTCTTGAATCTATTTAGCTTATCCCCCATATATAGTTGACATCAAATTAGAGATGACTAAAATGGTTAGCACTCTAAGTAGGTGAGTGCTAATTGACTCAATAGTCTCACTGAAAACAAATTTATTTTATACGTATTAGTTAGGAGAAAACCTATGAATATTAAACCTTTACACGATCGCGTTGTAATCCGCCGAGTAGAAGAGCAGCAAGAGACAGCGGGAGGAATCATTCTTCCAGGTTCCGCTCAAGAGAAACAGAACACCGGTGAAGTGGTTGCAGTTGGTCCAGGTAAAGTGTCTGATGCAGGTACTCTGGTAGATATGGCTGTAAGCGTAGGCGACAAGGTGATGTTTAGCGCTTACCGTGCAGAAGAAGTAAAAGATGACAAGGGTGAAACACTGCTTGTTTTGCGTGAAGAAGAAATCATCGCAATCATCGACTAATTAATATTTAAAACAGAATTAAGGAAGTACAAGCATGGCAAAAGACGTCAGATTTGGTTTAGATGCACGTGAGAAAATGGTTGATGGTATCAACATCCTTGCAGATGCAGTAAAAGTAACGTTAGGGCCTAAAGGTCGTAACGTGGTATTAGAAAAATCATTTGGTGCACCAACTGTCACTAAAGATGGTGTATCGGTTGCACGTGAAATTGAACTAGAAGATAAGTTCATGAACATGGGTGCGCAAATGGTTAAGGAAGTCTCTTCTCAGACTAACGATGTGGCCGGTGACGGTACAACAACTGCGACGGTATTGGCTCAGTCTATCGTTCGTGAAGGGATGAAGTCAGTTGCAGCAGGCATGAACCCAATGGACCTTAACCGTGGTATTCACAAAGCGGTTGATGCGGTAGTTAAAGAAATTAAAGAGATGGCGGTGCCTTGTGAAACCACTGACTCAATCGCTCAAGTAGGAACGATCTCTGCAAACTCTGATGCAGCAGTTGGTGCCATGATCGCAGAAGCGATGGAACGTGTTTCAACTGAAGGTGTGATCACTGTTGAAGAAGGTTCTTCATTACAGGATGAGTTAGTGGTTGTTGAAGGGATGGAGTTTGACCGTGGTTACCTATCTCCTTACTTTGTAACAAACCAAGAAAAAATGATTGCTGAATTGGACAACCCATTTGTTCTACTTTTCGATAAGAAAATTTCTAGCATCCGTGACTTATTACCAACGTTAGAAGCAGTTTCTAAAACAGGTCGTCCGTTATTGATTATTGCAGAAGATGTTGATGGTGAAGCATTAGCAACCTTAGTAATTAACAATATGCGTGGCATCGTTAAAGTATCTGCGGTTAAGGCACCTGGTTTTGGTGAACGTCGTAAGGCGATGATTCAAGATATGGCGATCTTAACAGGTGCAACTGTGATCTCTGAAGACATCGGTTTATCTCTAGAGAACGTAACCTTAGATATGTTAGGTGAAACCAAGTCTGCAGTAGTGGGTAAAGACACCACTAAGTTGATTGATGGTGCTGGTGCGAAAGAAGACATCGACAGCCGTTGTGCACAAATTAAATCTCAAATTGCGACAACAACATCTGAATACGATGCTGAAAAACTAAACGAGCGTTTAGCTAAATTAGCTGGTGGTGTTGCGGTTCTGCAGTTAGGTGCAGCAACTGAGATGGAAATGAAAGAGAAGAAAGACCGTGTTGACGATGCACTTCACGCAACACGTGCTGCGGTTCAAGAGGGAATCGTAGCCGGTGGTGGTGTCGCATTAGTTCGTGCTTCTTCTAAAGTAACGGTTGAAGGTAGTAACGATGATCAGAACGTCGGTATCCAAATTGCACTACGTGCGATGCAAGAGCCAATGCGTCAGATCTCTGCTAACTGTGGTTTAGAAGGGTCTGTTATCGTCAACAAGGTAATGGAAATGGAAGGTAACTTTGGTTTCGACGCGGCTCAAGAAGAGTACGTTGATATGATTGAAGCAGGAATCATTGATCCGGCTAAAGTAACGCGTTCTGCTTTACAAAATGCCGCTTCTGTTGCGGGTCTTGTATTAACGACCGGTGCTGCGATTGCTGACTTATCTGCGCCTCAAGGTGATGGTGAAACGATCTCTGCTGCGAATGCGATGAATGCAATGGGTGGTGGTGGAATGATGTAATTTTAGTCTGAGAGGCGCATTTTCACACCGTCTTCTGCGTTGTGAATTTGCTTCCGATGCTCATGTACTTTATGTACATTCGGCTCGGGCGTCCTGCTTCGCTCTAACAACCACATCCGTGTGGTTGTCCGCTTCGGGTCAAATTCACGCCTTGAAGCCAGTGCAAAACTGCACCTCTCAGTTCTAAAATTCATTTCGCTTGAAGCGTTATTGTAGAAAACCCGACTTGTTCGGGTTTTTTTGTGCTTGAATGTTTTATAAAGTGAGCAGGCCTGTTCAGTTTATAAAGTGTTTTCTTTTTAGGTTTTTAAAAGGATTTTTATGGAAAATCATCCAGTTTTGTACTCCTATCGTCGTTGTCCTTATGCGATGCGGGCTCGTATCGGTATTTATCTGTCGGGCATTCCGGTTGAACAGCGAGAAATTGTGTTTTGGGATAAGCCTGAACCCATGTTACAAGCTTCTCCGAAAGGGACGGTTCCGGTATTGATTTTGTCTGATGGACAGGTGATTGATGAGAGTCGTGATATTCTTATTTGGGCGTTTAATCAAGCTGAGCAGGCCTGTTCAGATCTGATTCCGCAAGATTCTGAGTTAATGTTGCAGATGAATCAATGGATTGATCGTAATGACGATGAGTTTAAAATATGGTTAGATCAATATAAGTATTCTGATCGATTTCCCGAAAACTCACAAACGTATTACCGCCAACAGGGCGAGGTATTTTTGTCAGCCATTGAGCAGGCTTTACAAGCGCATCCCTATTTATTGGGTGAGCACTTAACCGTGGCTGATTTAGCGATTTTCCCTTTTATTAGGCAATTTGTGAATGTGGATAAACCTTGGTTTGAACAGGCCGATTACCCCAACTTAAAAAGCTGGTTAGCGTGTCATTTGCAGAGTGATTATTTTCTAAATGTCATGAAAAATCGACCGGTTTGGCAAGCAGGGCATGTGCCTTTGTGGGTGCATGAGGTCGCTTTAAAAACCAAAAATGAATTTACCGATAAAGCGTTAAAACGGATTGAATGCATCGATTGAATATTTTAGTCCTGTTTTTTTAAAGTGTTTTAAACCTATATTGATTAAGGGTATACTGATTTAATCCTTAATAAACAAAGGCATACAGAATGGAATCTTTGAGCTTCAAAAAACTCAATGTCTTATTTTCCATGACCATGGTGCTGATCCTAATATCCGTGCTGGCGTTATTTTCTTGGCGTGTGCACTCACAAATTCAGCAGTTTGATGA
>JAYENR010000208.1:0-6767 GCA_034722175.1 Pseudomonadota bacterium
AACGAACAAAGCGATGTCACCATTACTCATAGCTTTGTTCGTTTTCGTAGCCCGTTATGACAGGGGTAATTGCTTGAGTTTGAAAACGGTAAGAGCCAGCATCGATTGGACTGTCAGAATGATCGACATCGATACTGATTGAATAGATTCTGCTTGACTCAGAATCATCAGTCAAAGTCGTCATTGTTCCATTAAATACTGAAGATTCATTAGAGGTATCGATAATGTCAAATGTATAACGATCATTTAACACACCAGAATCTGGCATATCAGTATCGGTTAACGTGATGGATCCTGCAAAGTGTTCTCTAGTCGTAATGGCAATGGGTAAATCAATAACATGAGTCATTAAAGCATCACTATCTAAGTCTTGTTTAGTAACACTTAAATTTCCTTTTTTACTGGTTACATGAGTTGAGCATGTGAGCTCAAAGAGATCAGTCGTATCAGCGCCATCGTCAATATTAGTGGTTGTTAAATCGATTGTTAAAACATTGTCGGTAAAATTATAGTTTTCGGGTAGGGTTTGGCTATCATTATAAGTGAGGTTGCTCGTAACACTGTCATTACAGCCTTCTTCTAGTAGGTTTACAGATTTAGTTTCACCTTCAAATACAGCGACTGTTAGCATTTCTTGTTTAACTAGACTTTTAGTACCATCCGTTCCTGATTCACTGCTTGAACCGCCCCCGCCACCGCAGGCAGAAACTAGAATGGATGATGAGATAACCAGTGTGGATGCAAATAGCTTTTTAAGTACAAAGTTTGGTATTGCAGCTGTTAAAGGTGCTTTTTTTCTTATATATGCTTGTCTGGTTATTGAGCTTGTCATATTGGGCTTCCATACTAAGTGAGACCTTTGCACGAGTGAATGCACGAATAAAAATGGTTAAAATTCACCAGATTTTTGTTGAAAAACTAGTGAATAGCCCGCTATTCACTACGCTTTCCGTCGCAATCAGGCAAATTTTTCCTCATTTTTTCTTTCGCACCCCACTCGCGCAAAGGTCTCTAAATGTAAAAGTCTTAATTATTTTATGAGTAAATGAACGCCTAAAACTAGGGCGGTTGCTAGCCTATTAGCCCTTGCGATAAAAGGATTTAGGACTTTTATGGTCAATAAAAAATCTACTAATGTTATGTAACATATTCTATTTAAAGGATTTTTTGTGGTGTTAAGTGTATCATAAAAATTTATTGGCTCATAAAGAGTGTAAATGCCATGCTGTTTCTATTGAAAAATATTGTTAGCTATGAAATGAAGTTTAGGGGTCGATTTTTATTGTGAAATAGTCTGGTTAATAGCGTAAATAGACTATTGAGACAACTTGACGAGTTACTGAATATTGTCTTTTTAAATGGTAATTAATTTTCCAATTAACCAGCTTTTCGGCATAATGAGGTTGTACCAATTTGTAGTACATTAAAGGAGTGGGTTATGTCATTGAAAAATATTGAATTTAAAAAGTCGTTGTTAGTAGGAAGTTTAGCAGCGGTGTTTGCGATTGGGTTAGCAGGTTGTTCTGAAGAAAAATCAGAACCGTTAACTTCTGATAGTGGTGCAGGTGTCTCTGCTCCTGCTGTTGATCAGCCAAGTGCAGCTGATGTAAAACAACCGGAACCGGTTGCAGCACCTGCTCCAGTGGTTGAAACAGCGCCAGTGGTTGAGAAAGCAGAAGAAGTGGTGAAAGAGGTCGAAACTAAGGTTGAAGAAGCCGTTGCAGCTGTGACCGCTCCAGCATCAGCATCGGGTGCCTCTGTTTATGGTTCTTGTGTCGGTTGTCATGGTGCATCAGGTGAAGGTGGAGTCGGCCCTAAACTTGCAGGACAGACTGAAACTGAGATAGCAGATAAACTAAACCAATATAAAGCGGGTGAACAGGTCGGTCCAATGACGGCAATGATGGCTCCAATGGCTCAAGGTTTGAGTGCGGATGACATTACAGCCGTATCGGAATATATTGCAGGGTTTTAATTTTAAGATTAGTTTGAAGCGACTTTAAAAGAAAAGGATTAGATTGTTTCGATCTAATCCTTTTTTTGTTTTAAGCCTATTGATTTAGGCTGAAATTTAAAAGGTCAAATCCAAAATATTCACACATCGATGTTTTTCTCTTAATATAAAAAAAACATATTAATGATAACAGGTGGATTTATGTCCAATAAATTAAAGAGAAGCGCCAGGAAAACGCTGCAAACTTTTATAAATATATTGCCGATTGTATTGGGTATGCTCTTATTAACAAGTTTGGTGGTTAAGGCTTTTCCGGCACAAGTAGCAAACGGGTTGTTTGGGCAAAATAACTTTCTCGATGCTCTATTAGGCGCCACATTTGGAGGCATAACGGCAGGCCACCCACTGGTTAGTTATGTGTTTGGTGGTGAGTTACTTGCCTCAGGTGTCAGTTTGTTTGCTGTGACTGCCCTGATTGTCAGCTGGGTGACAGTGGGGGTGGTTCAGCTGCCAGCAGAAGCCTTGATATTAGGCAAAAGTTTCGCGATTTACCGTAACTTAATGAGTTACCTGTTTGCGATTGCGATCGCATTCTTAACCGTTTTTTCACTTCAGTTATTAAGTTTATTCCATTGAAAAATAAGCCGAAAGAAACGACAAAGAGTGGTAAGAATGCTAAAGGTGGCTGGATATTCCTGGCGATCGTATTATTGATCTATGGTGTGACGGCTTTACTTGATATGGATTTGGCCATGCAGGCAATAGCCTCTTTTATTCACTTGTTTGATAAAGTATGGCCTGTATTATTAATCGTATTCATTCTGATTTTTATGATTAATTTATTTCTTGAACCCGTCTGGGTTAAGAAGTACCTGGGCCGTCGCTCCGGTCTTACTGGATGGTTGGCAGCAATGGTTGGCGGAATGTTATCTACAGGTCCAGTCTATCCCTGGTATGCGTTACTTAGTGATCTACGAGAACAGGGGATGAAGACCTCACTGGCAGCGGTGTTTCTCTATAGCCGTGCCATAAAACTACCTTTATTACCGTTGTTAGTGCACTACTTTGGTCTCACCTACACCATGATATTGGTTGGCTATTTAGTTGTGTTTTCAATTATTAGTGGTTTAGTTATGGAAAAAATTGAAGAGGTGCATAAAGATTCAAATTAACCATAAGATGGTAACTAAAAAGGATTCCAGCATGAAGATCGCTATTGCCTCAACCGGTGCTACACCTGATTCCGATGTTTCGCAGCATGGAGCACGTGCACCATTTTATTTAATCTACCATAGTGATGGCAGTTTGCATGCATCCCTCTCCAATCCTTATATTGATGCGGAACGGGGGGCGGCACCAAAAGTTGCACGCTTCCTTACCCAGCAAGATGTACAATTATTAGTGGCGGGTAGTTTTGGAGAACGATTTATGACTGAGCTTGAAGCAGATGGAATTCGACAAGTTCAGAAAACGGGTAGTATTGCCGATCTTTTAACTGAAGTACTCGAATATTTGCAGGCAGAAAAAAACTCTCGCTCTCCTCACTAAGCTAATTTTTAGCTTAGTGCTGAACTTGGAAGTTGATTGGAAGCGCTACTCGCAATGAAATGGGAGTAGGCTGTTCGAAAACAAAGGCAAGAAAACAATAGAGTAGGTTGAGACAAGATAATGGAAAACACTTTCTGGACAGCACTTGCCACGAGCTCTTTGGCAGCGATGGTTACTTCAATAGGCATATATACGATACATAGATATGTTGGTTGGGGACAGCGCAATATGACCTATTTCATGTGCTTTGCTGCAGGTGTGCTTATCTCTGCTTCATTTCTTCATATTATTCCCAAGTCTTTGTCGATGAATCCTAACGCCTCTATCTATCTTCTAGTTGGATTTTTTGGGTTACATTTATTCAATCGTTTTTTTACCGCTTTTGTGTGCCACAAGAATCCTGAAAAAGAGCAGTATGGTATTGGCGTTGTACCCATGTTGGGTATTGGCTTCCACTCATTCATTGATGGGTTTATCTACTCTATTGTTTTTACGGTGAGTATTTTTACAGGGTTTCTTGCGACAGCGGGGATGGTATTACATGAGTTTCCAGAGGGGATAATCACCTATCTGTTATTAATAAAAGGTGGCTTCAAAGAGCGAAATGCGATGATATTGGCTTTTTTAGCTGCCGCATTTACCACTCCGCTTGGTATGTTAATTTCATATCCAATGATCAGTGACATTGATAAATCAACCCTAGGGGCTTTGTTGTCACTATCAGCAGGTGCTCTCATTTATGTAGGAGCAACGCATCTCTTACCTAAAGCAGAGCAAGAACATAAAAAATACAGTTTTGTCGCACTGGGTGGGGGTGTTCTGGTAGCCATAATAATTGTGCTATCGAAGGCTTAAATTCATTATGGAGACAAGCTAGAAACAATCGCCTAATAAGGCAAATTCACTTAGTGTTCTAAAAGCTGCGCCGCTTCACTCTGCACCTTTTGTCATACGGTGATTTGTAGCATTAGCTTTTCTTTTTATATTTCCCCCAGTTCTTTTTAGAGTGAATATATAACTGTTCTACCTTCTCTCTTGCCCATGGGGTTTTTCTTAGGAAGGTTAGACTGGATTTTAGGCTTGGATTACTTTTGAAACAGTTTACTGGGATTTTTTCAGCTAAGCCGTCCCAGCCGTAGTGTACTTCTAGCTGAGTCACAATCTCTTTTAGAGTGATGCCATGCAATGGGTTATTTGCTTGATCTCGACGGGGTCTGTCGGACTTTTCATTCTCAACAGGCCTGTTCAGTTTAGAATCGCTCATAATTAATCCAGTTTCCTATTTTTAGCTTCAATCCATTGTGCCATATATTGAGTGCTTTTATGGTGGTGATGTCTAAGCATGCTTCCCATAAAGTTTTGTTGGCGGTGGCGTTCTAAGTTGTTTTGAATGTCCGATAATTTCTCTATAAACTCTTCTGAGAGCTGAGTTTGTTGATACTGTTGGTTACCCAATTCTAGCCCTTGTTGCTGGGCTTGGTTCCACAGTTTTGAATCTTGATAAAGTTCTACGGCGTGTTTAATTAGATTTTTTTCCGTTTCACCAATATAACCAGGCCAGTCCAGATTAGAGCTTGATTCTGGTAGCATGGCTTCACTGCCAACCGGTGTGGTAATACTGGGTGTACCGCAAAGCATCGCTTCGGCTAACTTACCTTTAATGCCAGCGCCAAATCGTAAAGGGGCGAGCAGTAGGCGAGCGTTGGAAATGACCTTAAACGCATCTTCTGCCCAGCCTTTTACAATAAACCCTTGTTTAGGGTTGTGCAGATTGGTGACCTTTTTAGCGGGATAAGCCCCATAAATATGTAGCTCGGCTAGCGGCACTTGTTTACGAATCTCTGGCCAAATATTCTCTTTAAGCCATAAAACGGAATCCCAATTTGGCGCGTGACGGAAGTTGCCGATAAAAACAAAGTGTTGTCTTTGGTCAAAATTGGGTAATGGGGACTTAACTTCTTGATATACAAACGGCAAGGTCATTAATAGAGCAGGATCAATCTTAAACGCTTTTTGTAATAACTCAGTTTCAAACTTAGAGATCATTAAGGTTAAATCGCAACGCAAAATGGAGGCGATTTCACGCTGCGCCAGGTCTAATTTAGCCATCAAATTAAACAAATTTGTGCTTGATTGATTCCACAGCACTTCTAAAGATGCGTTCTCCTGTTTTTGCAGGGCTTTTAACTGTTGCTGACGTGCTTCTCGTAAACTGTGTAAGTCCTCTGTATTGAGAATTCTGACAGCGTCAGGAGCATATTTCTCAACTCGCCAGCTAAACTGCTCTTCCATCATAAAACGGTCAAACATTACGGCGTTCGGTTGTAGTTTGGCTAAGAAGTCATCAAATGATTGATTGTTCAGCTCTATGTTCTGCTCGGTAATACCAAGTTGAGTGAGGTCTAAACGGTGATCTCCTAATTTAGAAGGGCTGGCAAAGGTGATTTGCCAATCCTTAGCCTGAAACAATTTGATCAGCTGCATCATGCGTGTGCCAGCCGCAGAAGAGTTCGGTTCTGGCCAAACATAGCCAATAATAAGTAGGGTTTTCTTCATATATTTGTTTGAAATGATCTTTGCCGTATCAGTGCTTAAAACTTTTGTCATAGTATAGTGGTTTTTGATTGGAATAGCCGTGATAAACTGGGCTTAAATTTGGCTAGAAATCGTATTGGACAAAGTGTTAAGTCTTGAAAAATGGTGGTTTAACCCTATAAAACGGTTCAATGAAAAGACTATGAGAGATGGAGTTTAGATGAAACATCAATTAATCGCTTTATTGATCGCCGGTTTGATGGGCGCTTCGATGAGTGTTCAAGCGAGTGTTTGGCAGGATATTAAAGAGGGGGCATCTGAGAGCTGGCAAGCGACCAAAGAAGCCGCAAGTGAACTTGCTGAAGGCACCAAAGAAGCAGTGAATGATGAAGACAATCAAGAAACGGCTAAAGAGATTTGGAGCAATGTCAAAGAAGACGCTTCTAAGGCATGGGATGTAACTAAAGAAGGAGCGAGTGTCGCGGCTGATGTGGTGGTTGAAACCAGTAAAGAAGGTTATGCCAAAGCTAAAGAGTTAGCAGAAGAGTAATAGGAAAGGGTCATGAGATTAAAATCATCTATCAAAGCAGCGTCCTTGGTGGCGTTGGCAGGCATTGCTTTTGCAGGTTTGTCTGGTTGTGAAAAAGTAACCAATAGTGCAAAAAATATTCAGTCTGACTGGATTGGCTTGGATCGTACCGTTGAAGTGTATAGCTGTATGTCAGGTAAA
>JAYENR010000209.1:0-2940 GCA_034722175.1 Pseudomonadota bacterium
GCCGTAATAAACACGCTCCCCAGCATTGTGGGCTTCAGAGACACGAAGTGGATCCATATCCAATGCAATAAAAGGTTTATTTGCGTTATGAAGAAAGCGGCTCACTGTCTGTCCTACACGGCCGAATCCACATAAGACAATATGATTAGACAGATAGGCATTATCTTCAGCAATCGTCTGTTCAATCTCTGTATGGCCTTGAGTGTAGCTTTTCTTATGAATTGCCTTGGTGATTTTACCGTTAAATTTAACTAAGAATGGGGCAAAAGCCATACTGATGACTGCGGCAGTCAGCAGGATATTACCTTCTTCACTTGGAAGAAGACTATAGGTAAAAGCTAAGGTCATTAGAACTAGACCAAATTCACCTACTTGAGCTAAAGAGAGGGCGGTACGAGTTGCAACCCCGGCCTCTTTTTTAAACAGACGGGCGGAACCAAAGATAATCAAGAATTTTAGAATCATAATGGAGATGGTAATCGCGATCACAGTCCAGAAATGTTCAATCAATATATCCAGCGAGATTAACATTCCAACCGTAACAAAAAACAGGCCTAATAAAATATCTTGGAAAGGACGGATATCCGACTCTATTTGATGACGGTACTCGGTTTCACCTAGCATCATGCCCGCTAAAAATGCCCCTAGCGTCATAGAGAGTCCCATCTCTTCAGTCATGGCGGCTGCACTTAAAGCCACTAGAAGCACGGTTAAGGTAAACAGTTCAGATGACTTTGCAGAGGCCACCTCATGGAATAGTGGGCGCAATAAATAACGACCAATAAAATGCATGATAACAACAATCAAAATCCCTTTTAAGAAGGCGATGGCAAGGGTTGTAGAGAGTGCATCACCGCCACCACCACTCATCGCTAATGCGGGAATTAAAATCAATAACGGGATGGCCATAATGTCTTGGAAAATCAGAATTCCAACCGCAGCACGACCGTGACGAGATTGAATCTCGGACTGTTCGGTCAGCTGTTTAATAACGATTGCGGTAGAGGACAGGGCAAAGGCTGATGCCACAACAATACTGGTTGTTGTATCAAGCCCTATTAAGCTGCTAAGGCCGAAAAAAACCGCAAAGGTCGTTAATACCTGAACACTTCCAAGTCCAAATACCAGTTTTCGCATCGCCATCATTTGTGATAAAGAGAATTCTAAACCGATGGAAAATAGCAGAAATACAATTCCGAGTTCGGCTAATAGAGTGATGTTCTCCTCTTTTTCAATAAAGGCAAAACCGAACGGACCAACAATAATCCCAACAATGATATAGCTCAGGATTGGAGGAAAGTGTAGACGACGAGATACGGAGACTATTATGACTGCCAATGCCAGAAGCAAAACAATTTGTAATAACAGATGTTCGTGCACAGTAACCTCGGTAGTTTAACGTTATAAAATAAGGGGGAGTAAAGTGTTTGACTATAAATTCAATTAATAACACCTACTCTAAAAGATTATGCTGTTTTTGCAAGGTTTTAGAGTAGTTTTAATCGTAAAATTACGAAAAAATTGATTGCGGTAATTAATGATTCACAAAACGCATTGAAAGGTCAATTGCTTGAATATGTTTGGTAATGGCACCGGTTGAAATGAAGTCGACACCTGTTTTCGCTAAATCAGCTAAATGATCAATTTCTACATTACCCGATACCTCTAATTTGGCTTTTCCATCGACCAGTTCAACCGCTTTATACATGTCTTCTATTGTGAAGTTATCCAGCATGATAATATCTGCACCAGCATCCACCGCTTGTTGCACTTCATTTAAGTTCTCAGTTTCAACTTCAACTGTAATATCAGGGTGCAAGCTTTTGGCCGTGGATACTGCGTTATTGATTCCACCCGCTGCCATAATATGGTTCTCTTTGATTAAGATAGCATCGTATAAACCAATACGATGATTGGTTCCGCCACCACATTTCACCGCATACTTTTGTGCCATTCTCAAATTTGGCAAGGTTTTACGAGTATCCAATAGTTTGGTGTTGGAACCTGCCAATTTTTTCATATAGTTAGCCGTAACAGTTGCAGTGGCAGACAGGGTTTGTAAAAAGTTTAATGCGGTTCTTTCGGCTGTCAGAATATTTCTGGCTGACCCTTTTAGAGTGCACAGTAATTGATCTGCTTCAACTTTCTGACCCTCTTCTACATTCCAGTGAATTTCTATTGCCGGGTCTACTTGGTGAATGGTTTCATCAAACCAAGGGCGACCGCAGACAATCGCCGCTTCACGGCAAATGATGGTTGCTGTCGCTTGGTTTTCTGCAGGAATAAGTCCAGCGGTTAAATCACCAGTTTGAATGTCTTCAGTTAATGCGTTTTTAACTGTTGTGTTTAACGTTTCAAAATAATTCATTCGCTGTGTCACCAAGGTTCATCTAGAATAAGAAGTCGCGTATTATACAGTAGAGATCTTTGCACGAGTCATGAGCGAAAGAAAAATGAGGAAAAATTTTATTGATTGAGACCTGAAATGCAGTTAATAGCTAGCTATTGACAAGTTTTAGAACGAAAAGCAGTGAAATTTTAACCGTTTTTAATCGTTTATGATTTCCTGAAAAGGTCTCAGTCATGATTTTACAATCGTAATACTGCTTGATTATTGGCTTAGGAGAGGGTGAGTGTCATTTCAAATTAATACAGAAACAGGGTTGTGTAAGCAGGCAGATTTTATTGAAAGTCCTAATTTCGACAGCCGTCCAGGTAATGAACAACCGCAACTAATTGTGGTGCATGGTATCAGTTTGCCACCTAATCAATTTGGGGGGCAGGGTATTACCCAGCTATTTACAAATCAACTTGACCCAAATGAAGACCCTTATTTTGAAACCATTAAAGATTTAAGAGTGTCAGCTCACGCCTTGATTCGTCGCGACGGTGCATTACTGCAGTTTGTACCTTTTCATGAGCGTGCTTGGCATGCAGGGG
>JAYENR010000209.1:2950-6614 GCA_034722175.1 Pseudomonadota bacterium
GATTTTTCGATTGGCATTGAGTTGGAAGGTACTGATGACACTTGCTATACGTCGATTCAATATGACGTATTATCTGAACTTATTCAAGGCTTGTGGCAAGCCTATCCAAGTTTGCATGAACGTCAAGTGGTAGGGCACTGTGATATTGCACCGGGACGCAAAACGGATCCAGGTGAGTTTTTTCAGTGGCAATCGCTAAATCGTATGTTGGAAAATTCAGGTTAGTAAGAGAACAGCGTTTTACACTCTTTGTCAATACCTGTGCGATCAATTCCTGCTTTAATAAGTAAATAATCAGTTGGTTTGTTAGGGGGAGGCGTCCAAAATAATATAGGCTTCATACCTATCAAAGACATAAACACTGCATTTGTGACAGTTCATCTAGGTGGGCTGGTTAAAGCCCTGTGAAAACAAGGGCAATGACATCATTTTCATAGCCGTCTCCATTTTTATATTCACGGTATCCCTCGCTTACTTTATAACCAATCAGATATTTAGTGCTATTCCACACCCAGTCAATCGTGTCGTTTTCACCATTTTCTGCGGTTAGAATCTCATTGGGTAAGGCAAGGTTTTCTCCAACTAATATGTCTTCGTTTGTTGAAGAAATAATGCTGCCATTTCGGTCAATAAATAAACTAAATGTCGTTTTATTAATAGCGTCGTTGCTGTATTTAGGTTCCGTTTCCTTTAGCATCGCTTTAAACTCGGGTTTTGAATCAAAAACGATAGCAATCCCACCGACATTTTCATTATCGTTATGCCAACTTTTGATTGCAGCGTGATAAATATAGGTATGTTCATCGTGATAGAGTTCAGATAAATGGAAGTCCGAAACAACATAGGCTTGAGTGTCGTTTAAGCCTAAGCAACGTGATGTATCAGCTTTTCTGGGTATAACCGTATTGATTAAACCAGCTTCTTCTGGGTTTGAAACGGCCAGAATGGTTCCATCTTGATCATAAATTATGAGGTTAGTGTAAACCGTATACAGGTTGTTTATATAGGTCAAAATTTCAGTTAGGGTTTGAGTTTGTTTTGGGTTTAAAACGTCAGTCGTATTGTGGTCAGTTAATATTTGACGAAATTGGCTATTTAGTGCCCACCAACGACAATCATTAGCCCGTTCGTAAAGGTTTCTGTCCATGACCTCAACGGCCAAAGCCGCACTAAATGCCACTTTGGATTGAATGGTATCCAGTAAAACCTGATGGATATGCTGAATAAAGCGGGCAAAGATACTTTGTATTTCAATACTGATTTCATGGAATCTATCTAGGATAGGTAGAAACGATTTGACGTCTCGTTTCAAAGACATGATTTTTCCGTTTAGAATCACCGTTAGCAACATGGTGCTAACACGAAGGTTGATTTGTTCTAAGTCTTTCAAGTAGAGTGGAGAATCCTTTGGAATCTCGATATTCAACACTCTTTGATTTCTGTTTTTCTTAAAGGCAACATCTCTTTCAATATCGATATGTCCGTACCAAGGTAAGCCGTAAAAGTCTTGGTAACCCATTGTTTTAGCGGAGAAAAACATAGATTTACCAGATTGACCCGTTTGGGTGGTGTTATCAGGGGTTTTTAACTGTTTTGTGAGTGGGAACTGCTTTTGATTGCTTGATGCGATGACTTCCCCAGTATCGTTTAGTAGCATTAAGTTAGAGTCACTTCCTTTATTTAAGGTTGCGAATATTCCTTCCATTTCTTGGTCAAAATTAAAACTTAAGCATAAAACGCCAACATTTTCATATTGCCCTGGCTGGGTTTGACGAACCATTTTTTTAGCATAAATTAAGCTTTTGGTTTTATTTGGAAATAAATCTGAGTGACGGAACACCTCGATGTAATCCTTATCTGTAATAAGTGCTTCACGTATAAGTGGGTCTGTGGAGTGTTGTACTGAATTAGATTGGTCAAGCTTGGCTTTGACGTTGCCAGAAGGCTCAACAAGTAGAATATCATCATAGACGGAATATTTAGCTACATATTCTTGAATACGCTGAAAGATAAAGTTAGATTGCTCTTCGTCATTTTCCTTGTTGGCCATGAATTCAACAAGATCATCATCGGTCGCTAAAAAGCCGACGTCCGCTGTTCGTTCAAATAAGTTTCGAATTAATATATCAATAGTGGTTTGTGCTTTTAGCATAATCTCACTGTTTGCTTGGTTGATATAACGACTAACCAATTCATTAATCATAATATCCCGTAAGTTTTGAAACTCTTTTTGCGTTTCAACGATCGATTCTAAAAGTTGAGAGTCGATATTTTCATTATTGATTTTTCCAACCATGCCAACGGTTGACCACCAGATATCTTGAAGTTCAAGTTCTGAAATATAGGTTTTTACATCTGGTAGGTAGTGAATGAATGTTTTGTAGTCATCTTGTTGGCTTTGTTTGCTCATGGTGCCGTCTTATTATTTTGTTGAAAACAGGTGTGGAATAGCAAGTTCAGAACCAAAATGGTATAAATTATAAAAACCTTAATAAAAAAGTTGAAATTTTTCGTATAAAAAATAAGTAGGGTAGTAAAAAGATGTAGATTTCTTTCTGTAGGTAAGCTTTTCTGTGTTCAAAAAAGGGCATATAAATGGTCCAGTTTGGTGAGAAAACTAAACGGGTTGACGGATGTGTTTTGTCAATTAGGCAATCCAACCCCGCTTTTTACCTGAAGGCTTATCGGCTTCTTTATCTGGTTTAGGTGAGAATTTTAGACAGTCTGCTCCAGAGGTTTCAAAAACCACCTGACTTGGCATGTTACGAGTTTTAAAGCCAAATGCCTTGCAACCACGTGGTTGGTTGGCATCCCAAGTGATATAAAAGTGACGGCATTTAAAGCAATCTATTGAATTAGTTTTTTTCATGTGGTGCTATAAAATATAGTGAAGTTATTATTTTAATGGGTGTGCTATTATGCGCTGAATTTATTTTAAGCTTGTTTGATGAAAGTGTTTTTTTTAAAAACGAATTAAATTAGAATATAGTTACTTCTTTACGTAACATGACTAAGATTTAATCAAATAGCTTAGTAACCCTATTTTACAAAATTCAATTTTATTCTCAAAAGGATATATACATGAGCAAAGTTGGCCTATTCTACGGAACGGATACAGGTAATACAGAACGTGTTGCAGATATGATCAAAGATAAAATCGGGGCTGATATGGTTGATGTTCACGACATCGCTTCTGCCAGTGCTGATGATTTTGCAAAATACGATAAGATTATCTTAGGTCAGCCAACATGGTATTACGGTGAGTTGCAAAGCAGTTGGGATGATTTTTGGGAAGATTTTAAAGGCATCGACTTCACAGGTAAAACAGTGGCTTGTTTTGGTTTAGGTGACCAAGCCGATTATTCTGAGTATTTTTTAGATGCTATGGGGTTAATGCACGATATTGCGATTGAAAATGGTGCGATTCCAGCAGGCTATACTTCAACGGATGGCTTTGAATTCGATGAGTCAAAAGCGATTACAGAAGATGAAGAGTTTTTTGTTGGACTGGGTATTGATGAAGATCAGCAGTCTGAGATGACTGCAAGCCGTGTTGATGACTGGGTTGAGCAGATCAAAGAAGAGATGGGAATTTAACTCTTATTGTTTGATTGTTCAAACTCAATAAAAAACCGCGTATATCTGCAAAGATATATGAAGTGAC
>JAYENR010000210.1:0-24113 GCA_034722175.1 Pseudomonadota bacterium
GTAAAAAGCGTTTTGGTTATAGCGCTTTTTACTGAGTAGTCACAAAAAACGCCGCTTTTTAGCGGTGTTTTTGTTTTTTAACCCCATATTTAACAGAAGATAATGTTGGCGTACTAAAATCCAAAATTATAAATTTGAAAAGTTTGACACCCCAAAGTAACTAATTACATTTTTTTCGAATCTAAAAACTGTTCGCGTAACGCTGTGAAACCCTGGATTTTTTGTTCAATGATTCCATTCAGGCTATTTGCTGGATATTGACCTTTTTTATCTGCCTGACCGATTTCTAAGCCCGTTAAAAGCGCCATCATTTGATCGATACTTTCAACCGCATAGACACTAAACTTTTCCGCTTCAACGGCTTGTATAACGCTTTCTTTTAACATCAGATGTTTAATATTAGAAGATGGAATAATGACCCCCTGCTCTCCTGTTAACCCTCTTTGCTCACATAGATCAAAGAACCCTTCTATCTTTTCATTTACACCACCAATGGCTTGAATTTCACCATGCTGGTTTACTGACCCAGTCACCGACAAATTTTGTTTTAATGGGATATCAGCAATGGCAGAAAGCAACGCACATAGTTCAGCTGCAGAAGCACTGTCCCCCTCTATTTGGCCATAAGATTGTTCAAACACTAAACTGGCAGATAACGCTAAGGGCTGTTCCTTTGCATAACGATAGGCAAGATAAGAAGACAAAATCATCACCCCTTTAGAATGTATCGCTCCGCCGAGTTCAACCTCTCGTTCAATATCTATCACCTTGCCACTTCCCAATCGTGCGGTGGCGGTAATTCGTGACGGTCGGCCAAAGGCATTATCATCTAACTGAATGACACTTAAACCATTCACCTGAGCAACTTTTTCACCACTGGTATTAATTAAATGCGTACCACGTAAAATAGATTCTTGGACACGTTCCCGCAACTGCCCCATACGATAGAGACGGCTGTCGATCACTTGTTGAACATCATCTCGATCAATAAAATCGCGCTTATTTTGTTGTGTAAAGTAATCGGATTCCTTTAATAGATCCACCAAATTTCCCATATGCAGCGAAACTTTTTCACCATCTTCAGCCATTCTTGAACAATGCTCAATTACTCGTTCTACTGCTGCTTTACTTAATGGCAATAGATTATTTTTTTGCTGCAAAGTTGCAACCATTTGTGCATAAAGCTGCATACTTTCTGGATCACGATCCATATCTTCTGAAAAATCAGCAGCCACTTTAAACAATAAGCTGAATTCAGGATCATATTGTTTTAACAAGTAATACAGTAAACGACTCCCAGTTAGCACGACTTTTACGTCAATAGGAATGGGTTCTGGCTTTAAAGAGGTGGTGCTGACCAAGCTCAATATTTGTTCTAGAGATTCAATTTTAATCACACGTGAACGTAAGGTACGCTTTAATCCCTCCCACGCATAGAGCAACGTCAGTACTTTACGTGCATCTAACACCAGATAACCACCATTAGCCTGGTGTAATGCGCCAGATTTGATCAATGAAAAGTCGGTTAATAAAGTCCCAAACTGGGCAATATGTTCAACTCGACCGATTAAGTTCTGATAGGTTGGATTGTCTTCAAAAATAACAGGGGCGCCTTCAGTGGCACTATTGTCTACTATTACATTCACTTCATAACTGTTAAAGTCATCTGGTAGCTGATTGTTTGTGTGCGTTTTTGATTCTTTTTCTTCGCTGTACTTTCTGAAAAAACTAACATTATTAATAATGTCCAGCTTAATAACCTCAATAAATTTTGTTACATCATCTAAATCGGAATAATTTGCTTCCAAGTCTTCTGCATAATGCGTGACTGTCATAGAAGAAATATCACGATTAAGTTTCATAATACTTTCACGCATCTCTTTTTGCCAAACGGGGATCTGTAGCAACATTTTCTTCAGCTCATCTCTAAGCTCTTCAACAACCCGAGTAATCACCTGTTGCTCGTCGTCTGGAAGTTTTTTAAATTCTTCTGGAGACAATGCTTTACCGCCTTTTTTGGGTCCTAAATTCCAACCAGTAGGTGTGCGTTGCATTAATATATTGTTTCTTTCAGCTTTGGCTGCAATTTCCTGTAAACCTAAATCTTCACGTTTAACATAGGAATCACGAATAGATTGATGTTCAGCCTGATATTGATCACTTTCAAATGCCGCTGGTATCGCTATAAGTAAATCTGCAATAAACTGCTGTACATCTTCTTGTAATGCTTTACCACGCCCTTTCGGCAACTTTAAAACGGCTGGTTTATCAGGAAATTCAAAATTATTTACGTAACACCAGTCGTAAGGGGCTTCAGCCTGCTTAGACTCCTTTTCCAACAACTCTCTAACAGCCGTGTTTTTTCCTAACCCTGTTGAGCCTAAAACATAAAGGTTATAGCCTTCATGCTTGATTCCTACTCCGAATTTAAGAGCTTCCATAGCTCTAGACTGACCCAAATTCTCACTTAATTCTGGTAGTTCAGCAGTATTAGCAAAAGCCAAGTCTGAAAGGTCGCAAGCATGATACAGCTTAGATTTTTCTAACTTAAAAACATCTAGGTTTTGAGTGACGTGTTTTACATCTACTTTCATAACTTAACTCTCAAAAGTTCCATAAAATAATGAGGGAGAAAATTTTATATATTCTATCTAAGCCCTGTAGCTCTGAGAATAACACGATAAACAATATATAGACTCTACTTTTGCAGAAAAACAGAGCGTTCACTTGTTTCAATTGAGTTAAATCAATTTATTTATACTGGGGAATTCATTAATAGGCTGGATAATTAACGTTGTACTCACCAAGCTGAATGTTAATATGAATTCACAAAAAACCTCTTTACCTATTTAAATGAGCCAATATGAGCAAAGCACACGATTTAATTTCTGAAATCAAAAAACTTGAAGCAGAGTTAGTATTGGAAATACAACAACAAGAGAAAAAGTTTTTTTATAGAACCGAAGATAAAAAAGTGATATTTGATGATACCACTCAAAAACTACATAAAATCAAAGCCACCAACCTATTTGTCTATCTATCAGAAACCCCTTTCAAACACATGCTTACCCTGCCAATAATCTGGTTTGGGTTGTTCCCCGCACTGTTTATGGATCTAGTCGTTTCTATTTACCAATTCACCTGCTTTAGGCTCTATGGTATCCCACAGGTTAAAAGAAGCGACTATATTGTGATCGATCGTCAGAACCTGAAATATTTAAATTTCATTGAACGAATGAATTGTGTTTATTGTGGTTATTTCAATGGGTTAATTGCTTATGTTCAAGAGATCTCTGCACGAACAGAACAGTATTGGTGTCCAATTAAACACGCAGCAAAACTCAAAACAATGCATAGCCATTACCATAATTTTTTAGAATATGGTGACTACGAAGACTATCAAAACAAACTGATTGAAATCCGCAAAAAATTTGATGAATTAAAAAAGTAATCAGGTCTGATTGCTTTATAGGAACGACACGCCAACTCGGTTTTTTTGGCCTAAGTTCATTTTGCCTTCACCAATTGGTACCAGCTCCCAATCCCACTCTTTGACGGTCTTAGGCTGGTCAATACCCCACCAAGGATCAAATTCATCTGTTATCTTTCCGTAAACATCAAACTCGGTATCCCAGCGATCGGCAATTAGACACTTTACACCTGAGAATGCTTGAAGATAATCGAGATGTTGTTGAATCATTTGTTTACTTATTTGGTCAATCAGTTGTTCCTTTACTTGATACCGTCTCATTAGCCATTTAGCAGGTAGCAGCGGCAATTGAGTAATTAAGTTTAAAGAGACAACCAAGCTAACATTTGAATCATCTAACCAACGCTGAGAAGTGGTGAGTGTGGACTCACCTTTGAATAAAGTTTCGATGTTTTCAGTCACATCGGTTTCTATCAAGCTGATATTGCTAAAGGATTTAACCTTATGACGAGCTGATTTAAGAAAAACCAGATCGACTAGCAGGACTTGGTTAAAACGTTGTGACAAGACTTCTAACGGAACATCTCGTAACGAACCTGCTCCAAAGATAATAGCGGTATGAAAATCACTACATTTGTCGATCGCTTGAATAATGGTGTTCTGACAGTGCTGATAATGTTCGCCCCACTGCTGAGCACAGCGTTGAGAGCGAGAAGCCATGGCAATGGACTCATGTAAATAGCCCATTTGTTTAACCTCTTTTGAAGCGGAAGTTGTGATGTATTGCCAAAATTCCCAGATCACAATAAATTCTTACCAGGCCTAGTTAGTTATTGATGCAGTTTATTCGTCCAACCCTAAAGACTGGGTTTTACGAGTTAAGGTATTACGACCCCAGCCTAATAACTTAGCGGCTTTTTGTCGATGGTTATGACTGGATTTTAAGGCTTCTTCAATCAATACTTTTTCAAACATCGGTTCCGCCTCTGTATGCAACCCCTCTTTACCCGCTTGTAAAAAAGCTTCTGCCCAAAGCCTAAGCGGCGTTTCCCAATCATCCCCCTCCGATTCAACAATTGAACGTTCTGCTGGATTACGCAGCTCTAACGGTAGGTCTTCCATATGGACGATTTTATCCGGTGCCATAATGGTTAACCAAGTACATAAGCTGCGTAACTGGCGTACATTCCCAGGCCACGGTAGATTAGATAAAAATTTCTCGACCTCTTTACTCAGCGTCTTCTCTTCTAAACCGAGATCTTTTGACTCTCTATCTAAATAAAAACGTAGCAATAACGGGACATCTTCAGCACGCTCTCTTAAGGCTGGAACTTTAATACGAATAATATTCAGTCGATACAACAGATCTTCACGGAACAGTCCATCACGCACCATCTGCTCCATATTTTGGTGAGTAGCCGCAACAATTCGCACATCGGTTTTAATGGCATTCTTACCCCCGACACGAAAGAAACTACCATCGTTTAAGACTCGTAACAGACGAGTTTGCAGATCAACTGGCATATCACCAATCTCATCTAAAAACAGGGTTCCACCATTGGCCTGTTCAAAACGCCCAACACGTTGTGAGTGTGCCCCCGTAAAAGAGCCTTTTTCATGCCCAAACAGCTCGGACTCTAATAACTCTCGCGGAATCGCAGCTGTGTTTAACGCCACAAATGGCTTGTCCGCTCTCGGACTCAATTCATGTAATGCTTGTGCGACTAACTCTTTACCTGTACCGGTTTCACCATTAATTAAAACGGTGACATCTAACTGGGAAACACGTCCAAGGACACGGAATACTTCCTGCATAGCAGGTGCAGCACCAATGATATTTAGAGGTTGTTTCTCTTGAGTACGTTTACGGCGTGATTTTTTACCACCACCAGACAATCTGCGCTTAATCGCACGATCAACCAAACCAGTGGCTTCATCAATATCAAATGGCTTTGGTAGGTATTCAAACGCCTTGCTCTGGAAAGATTTAACCGCAGTGCCTAAATCAGCGTGTGCGGTCATAATAATGACCGGAATCGAGTTATCAAGCTCGTGAATCGCTTCCATAAAGGTCAGACCATCCATATCCGGCATACGTACATCACTGACTATGACTGTAGGAGGCATCTCTTCAAACGCCTTTAAAGCGAGTAGAGGAGAATCAAACGCTCTAATATCGTAAGGTTTGTCTTCTAAAGCGGCTTCTAATACCCAACGAATAGAGGCATCGTCATCAACAATCCAAACGACGGGGTTCATTTCTTCTTCTGATAGCATGTACTAATCCTTCAATTTCAAAGGCAAATAGATATTAAATACGGTGTGGCCTGGTTCGCTGTTTGCCACAATCAAACCGCCATGTTGGCGTAATACGTTTTGAGAAACAGGCAATCCAAGTCCTGTGCCCTCTTTTTTACTGCTGACCATTGGGTAAAAAATGGAGTCAAACACCTCTTCAGGAATCCCCACTCCTTCGTCAATCACGCTAATGACTGCCACAAGAGGAAAAGTCACCGCTCCTAACGTAAACTTTCGAGCAACACGGGTTTTAAGCGTTAATACACCTCCATGTTTTTCCATCGCCTGAATGGCATTTTTGATAACATTCAACAAAGCTTGAACCATTGCTTCAAAATCCATCATTATTTCAGGGATACTTGGGTCATAATCCAATTTAATATAAATATTACCCTGTTTTTCACCCTCTATAATCTGCAAAACATAACGAATCAGTTCATGTATATTATGGGGTTCTCGGACTGCCGATTTTTCAGGCCCAAGCATTCGATCAACTAAGTTTTTAAGACGCAGTACCTCTTTACCAATAATATCCAAAAAGGCCTGGTCTTTATCGTCAGGGTCATGGCGTTTCTGTAATAGTTGAGTCGCGCCCAAAATTCCAGCAAGTGGGTTTTTAATTTCGTGAGCTAAGGTTTTAACCAATAAATTCCCTGCTTCATACTGGTGCCATCGTTCGTCTTCCTCAACAATACGATGATGTCTTTCAGTATTGAACAGCTCAACTAACCAGCCCTGCTCCTTATTAACTTCATAATGAGATAAAGTACAGCTAACTCTGACTTTTGAGAAGTCCGCCAAAGAAACCGAATATTCATGAACTGTTATTTTCTTTTGATCTGCCTTATGTAAATCATCAACTAGGCCTGGTAATATCGCTTTCCAGTCGGTTCCGACAATGCGTTTGGTGCTGCTTTGAAACAGTTCACCAGCCGCAATATTCATGTAACTAATTTTCTCATCGGAATCAATCCAGATAACCGCCGAGGTTAAACCATCTAAAAGGTCATTCAAGCACTGTTCATTCATCTATTTTACTCACCATTAAGGCTAAAGATAAACGGTAGTCGATAGCGTGTAACTCGAGCTTATCGACCTCTACCAATAAAGGTCCATTTAATGGAGCCATGTTTTTGATTATGACCTTCACACCTGTTGTTAAGCCAATTGATGCGAGGTAACGTAACTCTTCTGGGCTACGATTTTTAATACGTTTAACTTCGACTGATTGATCTAACCCGATCTCTGTCAATGGAACCCAGTCATGGACTTCAACCACCCCTTCTGCTGATGGAATTGGTGATCCATGAGGATCATGGGTTGGGCGATCTAGATCTTCCCACATACGATCTGCTAATTTATTGGAGATCGAGTGCTCTAAAACCTCGGCCTCTTCATCCACCTCATCCCAAGAGTAACCTAATCGTTCAACCAAATATTGCTCTAAGATTCGGTGCTTTCTTACCATATTTAAGGCAATTTTAAGACCAGATTCGGTCAAACTCACACCATAGTAAGGGGCATATTCAATATAATTTTGTTCGGCCAGTTTTTTTAGCATATTAGAGACCGAAGCCTGAGAGATCGCTAAACGTTCAGCAATAGCAGAAGTCTGTACTCCTTTATCTTCTGGGGTACGGCCCTCTAATTTATAGATTATTTTCAGATAGTCTTCAAGCGCCTTAGAAGCCATCGTTACTCAGTACCCGCCATCATTTCACGAACCACATCAGGCTCTGGGAATGCAAACACATACAAAATTGCAAACAATACTAAAAACACAAATCGTCCAACACCTTGAAACTTAATTACAGGATGACAAAGAATCGCAAAGGCGATTCCTGAAACAATCCCGCCTATTGATCCAACCGTTCCCGCTAACATCGCCATTAAAGCCCCAAAAGCCATGCCATAATAGTGCCAAGTAAATTTTGCTTTTTCTGCTTTCACTGCTAATATTCCTGCTAATAATTTTTCACATATTTTATCAGTAAACAGCCCATTAAAGGGAAGACAATTTTCCGTTTTGGTGCAAATAATTTATCGAGTGTATTTTAATCAACCGAGCCTAATAGAATAATAAAATAATTGCTACATTTCATCTTTCAAAACAGAGTTAATAGAGGTCTATTAACCCATCTTTAAAAATGATGTCATAAACATTCTAGCTGCTCAGGTTTTGTGCAATACACTCCCAATTGAAGGTCATATAAATGAAAGATCCTATTATTGTGATTGGTTTAGGTGAGCTAGGCAGCGTTTTTGCTCGTGGTTTTCTTAAAACAGGTCATCCAGTATTTCCGGTCACACGTGACATGGATACCCAATCTGTCGCTAACACTTACCCAAACCCAAAAGCGGTATTGGTTGCAGTTGGAGAAGCCGATATTGCCAATGTGTTAGCAACCTGCCCCGATGCTTGGAAAGATAAATTGATCCTGCTACAGAACGAACTGCTACCACGTGACTGGCAGGCTGCCAATATTATAGAACCAACTGTCATTTCGGTCTGGTTTGAAAAGAAAAAAGGCATGGACAGTAAAGTTGTTCTGCCATCACCTATATTTGGTGCTAACAGCCGCTTAGTATTTAATGCATTAGCAAGCTTAGATATCCCAAGCTTCCTAGTAGACAGTGAAGCAGAGCTGACTTATGAACTGGTTCGTAAAAACCTTTATATTCTAACCACCAATATTGCTGGTTTAGAAGTAGGCGGCAACGTTGAAGGTTTAATGAATGAGCATGCAATGGTTATGAATGCCGTAGCCACTGATGTACTGGATATTCAAGATTGGTTAACCAATGATAAAAACGATCGTGAACGTTTAATGACGGGCTTAATTGAAGCGATTAACGGCGATTTACAACACGGGTGTATGGGACGCTCTGCGCCAGCCCGCTTAACACGTGCAATCGGTTTTGCAGATGAAGCTGGTCTTGAGGTGACTAAATTAAGAGAGATTTTTAACAAATACGTTAAATAGTCTTTTCTATAACCTCAAAAAGCATATAGCCCGTTAACAGCAAACTGTTAACGGGCTTTTTTAATCTCTAAAATTTGGTGAAAAATAGACTGAACAGGCCAGGTTACTTTAAATCTGTGATCAATATTGATCTATCTGTTTCTGGCAATAAAAAACCCCGCAGAGTACAAGACTGTGCGGGGTTTAAAATATGGTGGGTCGTGAGCGATTCGAACGCTCGACCAATTGGTTAAAAGCCAACTGCTCTACCAACTGAGCTAACGACCCTGATAGAGTATTCCGAAATTATGCGCCATCAAACTTAAGTAAAATGGTGGGTCGTGAGCGATTCGAACGCTCGACCAATTGGTTAAAAGCCAACTGCTCTACCAACTGAGCTAACGACCCTCGCTGGAATGTGGCGTATTATACAAGTATGGTTCAACTGTGCAAGGCTTTTTACAGAATTTTTACAGTTTTTTTGCTCTCACACCGGCTAAGCTTTCATTCGATTGTAAAGCCCGCTTGCAATATCAATTACTTAAGCTTGATATCGCGTTGGGTCTAGCGTTCCTGCGTCTTTAAACCCTTGTTTACGTAAACGACAAGAGTCACAGACTCCACAGGCTCGACCTTGTTCGTCCGCCTGATAACAAGAGACCGTCAAAGCATAATCGACACCCAACTCAGTACCTGCTTGAATAATTTGCGCTTTAGTTAAATCAATCAGCGGGGTTTGAATATGTAAAGCATGCCCCTCGACACCAACCTTAGTGGCTAGATTGGCCATTTTTTCAAAGGCATCAATATACTCAGGACGACAATCTGGATAACCTGAGTAATCAACCGCATTCACACCAATAAAAAGATCATCTGCACCTAATACCTCTGCCAACGCTAACGCATAAGATAAAAATACGGTATTGCGAGCTGGAACGTAGGTGACAGGAATTTCATTTTTTTCAACCCCCGACACAGGCACATCTATAGAGGTATCCGTTAAGGCCGAACCACCGATAGGTGCCATATCAACATTCACCACTCGATGCGACTTTGCCCCCATTGATTTAGACAGAGCTTTGGCGGCATCAAGTTCTGAACGCGTTCTCTGTCCATAGTCAAAACTTATTGTATGGCACTCATAACCTTTTGAGCGTGCAATGGCCAATACCGTTGCCGAATCCAATCCACCTGATAATAAAATAACGGCTTTTTTCTGCATTAATTCTTATTCTCTTTTTCACAGCACCTATAAACTATCAATTCGATGTGCTGAAACTGTTTACTTTATGCGTTTTTTTGCACTTTTTGCTGCACGAGTGTCTGGGTAGGTATCAATTAATTTTTGATAAAAGACTCGTGCTTCTTCAGTTCTTTTTAAAGACTTCAAACTATCTGCAGCACGTAGTAGTGCATCTGGCACCTTAGAAGATGACGGGTAACGATCCAGAACTAATTCAAAAGACTTTAACGCTTGTTCATAGTTCTTACGAATCAAATACCCTTCACCCGCCCAATAACTGGCATTGCTTGCTAAACTACTGGTCGGACTTGCTACTAAGAACGCTTCAAATGCTTTAATGGATTCGTCATATTTAGAACCACGCATCAATGCAAATGCTTGTTGGTATTGCGTGTTTTCTTCAGCCGTTGCTGGGTGAACCTCCACCACCTTTGTTTCAGCCATTGCTGGCTCTATCACTTGAGTCGTTTCTTGACCTTGAATAGGCGTTGTCGGCACAATCGGTGAAACAGGGACTGGTGCCACAATCGGTGCAATTGGTCGTGGAGTTTGAGCGGATAATTTCTGCTTTTGCTCTAACACACTGATACGCTGATCTGTTTCAGCATAACGCTTTGTGCTCTGTTGGATTGAAAACTTATGGGTTTTCAGCAGACGATCCATCTCATCTTGCAGTGCTTGAATTTCACGCTGCTGTTCTGCAACACGTTGACTTAATTGCAATAATACAGGATTATCCGCCATACGCTCTAAACGCTGTAAACGTTCTTCAGTCGAAGCGGCCGAGACTGATTGAATCGATAATGGAATAATCAGCATCGCTAACATTGAAATTTTAAACTGGTTTTTGATCATCTAAATTGCCTATACACTTGTTAGCTAAATTCAACTAAGTCTAAATTTTACTGAAGATTGATTTCAACACGGCGGTTCTTTTCCCAAGCTTCTTCAGTGTGATCAAACTCTGCAGGCTGTTCTTCACCAAAACTGATGTTTTCAATGCGCGATTGGGCCACACCAAATAACATCATCACTTGCTCAACGGATTTAGCACGACGCTCACCTAACGCTAAATTGTATTCAGGCGTACCACGTTCATCTGTGTGACCTTTCAATACGACTGTTTTTTCAGGGTTTTCCAATAAAATCTGTGCGTAATATTTGACCAAAGCGGTATTTTCATCACTTAGATCAGACTGATCAAACCCAAAATAGACAACCGGCTCATAGCCTGCCATTGCAGCATTGGCAGCTGCGGCATCAGCACCTAGAATATCACCTGATAACGACTTGCCACCCTGCTCAACACCAATAATCTCGACACCTAGATCTAAGTCTTCACCTTTTTGTACAGATTGTGCATCGCCACCCGCTAAGGGATCTAAATCGGTATTATTTGAACGATCAATATCAGATGTCGTGCTACAAGCACTTAAACTTGCTACCAAAGCGATAGCAAATAGAGACTTTAATTGGAACATTGTGATTATCCTTTTTTAACTCATTTCATTTTGAGAGGTCTGACTATGAGCAACCCATACACCTCTCAGCAGTACACTTGAACATGTGCAACACAGTTTATTATTTTAACGCTGCAAGTATGGACCCCAAGCTGGTTCACGTACCTGACCGTTTTTAACACTTAAGGTTTGTGAGGAGGTGCCATCTAAAGAGACCACAGCTAACTTACCGATTCCACCTTGGTTCATCGCATATAAAATCATCTCACCATTAGGGGCAAAAGTCGGTGACTCATCTAAGAATGTTTGGGTTAAGACATTAAACTCACCGGTCATCAGATCTTGTAAGCCAATATGGAAGCCACCTCGACTATGAACAACCGCAATATAACGACCATCCGGCGACACTTCAGGGTTGGCGTTATAGCGACCTTCAAACGTCACACGTTGAATTTCACCGGTATCTAAAAATACTTGGAAGATTTGGGGTTTACCGCGACGATCAGAGTTAAAGAACAAAGATCGACCATCAGCAGCCCAAGCCGCTTCCGTTTCAATCGACCAATTTTTAGTCAAACGCTTTAACTTACGAGTCGCTAAATCCATCACATAAATATCCGCGCTCCCCCCTTTTGACAGGGTCATTGCCATTTTCTTTCCATCAGGTGAAAAGGCTGGTGCGCCATTAATGCCTTTAAACTGTGCTAACGTTTCACGATATTTACCATCTAAACTCTGCACAATAATGTGCGATCTGCCCTTTTCAAACGAGACATACGCCAACTTTTTGCTGTCTGGTGACCAAGCTGGCGACATAATCGGTTGTGGTGAACGTAAAATTGGCTGAGGATTGTAACCATCGGCATCGGCAACTTCTAGCGTGTAATTACGTTTTTTACCCTTTGTCTGTAAGGTCACATAGGCAATCTGAGTATTAAACGCGCCCTTCACCCCTGTTAACTCCTCAAAAATCAAATCACTCATAATGTGTGCAATCTGACGAAGTTGTTTTTTAGGAATGTTATTCCAACGCTTACCAATCACTTGCGACTTACGTAATACATCCATAAAACGCATCTCTATTTGGTAACGACCATTACCTTGATCACTAATCTGCCCAATTAACACATTATCGACATCCAGTTGACGCCACTGATTAAAGTTAACGCCTTCAACCGTACTTGGCAAAGCAGGCAGACGTGATGTGGCAACTGGATTAAATTTACCGCTGCGTCTTAAGTTTTGACGAATGACATTAGAGATATCTTCTGGGGCTTGGGCTGACGAACCTTTCCATGCTAATGGCACAATCGCAATCGGCAACGCGTTTTCATAGCTTTCATTGATCTCTATCGTCAACTGAGCGTTAGCATTAAATGACAGTAAACTCAAAACAAGCAGGCCAGCCCAAATTGAGAAACGTTTCTTAATCAAACTTTTTTGAATTAATCTCATAGAATCTCTCTATTTATTAAATAACAGGCTTACCACCCTAGTTACTTAATAGGTCCTTTAAGGTTTAAATACAAACTTAATATTACGTTCAAACAGTTCCGCAACCGGAGGTTTTGGTAAAGGCTCTGAACGATACACCGCTTTCTCAGCAGCTTTCTTAAACTGCTCACTAGCAAACTGATTACAGTTCACAACTTTAACACTGGTGACATTTCCACCAGGTGATTGAGTAATATCCAATTCACACTGTGCTTGATCAGAGATACGTGCCGGAGTGCGCCAATTATCTTTTACTTTAGCCGCGATAGAAGAGATATAGGTCTCTTTTAACGATAACAACTGCTGTTGTTTTTGCTGTTGACGTTTCTTAGCATCGGCAGCAGCCTGTAACTTCTGATAGGCCGCTTTCTCTTCGGCACGCTCTTTTTCTAACATCGCTTGTAGCGCATCTTCTTCTAATTTCTGCTTTTCAACCGCCTTATTAGCAATCTCTTGCTCTAACGCTTTTTTCCTAGCTTCTTCTGCCTTACGCTGTTTTTCGACTTTAACCATTTGTGCTTTGGCATCGGCTTTTTTCTTTTCAGCCAGTGCCGCTTCTTTTTTGGCTCTATCCGCTTTAGCTTTTTCAGCTAAGGCACGTTTTTTCTCAGCTTCCACGCGCTGCTTTTGTTTATCTGCCATCTGTTTCGCTTCAGCTGCTTTACGTTTTTCAGCATCGGCTTTACGTTTTTCAGCGATTGCATTCTTTTTAGCTTGTTCGGCTTTTTTAGCTTCGATCTGCTGTTTTTTCTTTAACTCAGCTAGTTTTTCCCTCTCTTTGGCAGACTTTGCTTCCAGTTGCTTTTGAGTGGCTAACTTTTCGGCCTCTTCCTCTTTAATCCGTGCAATCTGTTGTTGCACCGCTGCTGAATCAACGGTAAAGGTTTTCATTGGCTGGATTTGATTCACCGCTTGGGTGGTTTTTGAGCTGTCATCTTGACTCGCCATTTTGATTGTCATAGGGGTTGAATGCCATTGATAAGCGACAGCGATGGC
This sequence comes from Pseudomonadota bacterium, assembly GCA_034722175.1. GTDB lineage: Bacteria > Pseudomonadota > Gammaproteobacteria > Thiomicrospirales > Thiomicrospiraceae > Thiomicrorhabdus. Next base: position 13,885 of record JAYENR010000210.1, read on the forward strand.
CACCACGACATGTAAGACGATAGCAAAAGATACGGCAACAGGGTGTTTAATCAGGAAATTCAACATTATTGTTCTCCTGCTTCTGGTTCGGTCATTAGTGAGACATTATCGACACCATTAACTTTCAACACCGAAAACAGATGCACCACTTTACCGTAAGGCGCAGCACGATCCCCTTGAATATAGATCGGTTGTTTGGCATTGATTTGACTGCGAGCAACCACCTCTGTCACCAAGCCTGTTAACTCTTTATTACTTAATACCACGTTTGGTTGTTCTGAAGTTTTATAAGAACCATCAGCGGTCACGGTAATGACAAAAGGAGTCGGCTCTTGGCCTTGAGTTTGAGTGGTTTTTTTCTCTACCACTTGTGGTGTCTGCGGTAGCTCCACGCTTACTGCCTGCTGTACAATCGGAGCCGTCACCATAAAGATAATCAACAGAACCAAGGTGACATCGATATAAGGGACAACATTAATTTCTGCCATTAAACGGCGCTTCTGTCGATTGCTACGAAATCCAGTATTCATTAGCTTGATCCCATTAAGCGTTGGTTTGCGAAGAGGTCGGAGCCTTCTCTAAACTGTGTGCTTGTCTTTGCATAATGGTTAAGAAGCCCTCTGCGAAATTTTCATATTCATTTAACAGACGATCTACTTTATTTGATAAACGGTTATAGGCAATAACCGCAGGGATCGCCGCAAATAGCCCAATTGCTGTTGCGATCAAGGCTTCAGAGATACCTGGTGCCACGGCCGCTAAGGTTGCGTGCTGAACGTTACCCAACGATTGAAATGCGTGCATCACCCCCCAAACGGTACCAAAAAGCCCGATATAAGGCGCTGAAGAACCAACGGTTGCTAATAGCGATAATCGGTTTTCGAGTTGATCCGCTTCTTTAGAGAAGGCGATTTTCATGGCACGTTGCGTTCCCGCCATTAAATCTGCTGTGTGCACCACACCCTGTTTCTTTAAGCGGACAAACTCTCTAAAGCCCGATTCAAAAATTTTCGCCATTCCGCGTTCACTGTCACCATTACGAACCACATCATTAAACAGCGTGGTTAACTCTTGAGTGTTCCAAAACGTTTGATCAAACGTCTTAGCCAACTTTTCAGCTTTACGAACTTGATGAGACTTCGCAATCGCCACCGCCCATGCAGCAATGGACATAATAGCCAAAATAACCATTACCGCCTGAACTACCGGGCTGGCCATTAATACTAGATCAATTAAGTCACTATTCATCATTTTCTAATTCCTTTATGGAAAATTATTACGTACTTATTAAAACCTTAGTCTTGAATAAATACCTTACCTAAATGTTCATAAGCGCGACGAGAAGCGATTCGACCTCTCGGACTGCGCACTAAAAATCCTTGTTGTACCAAAAACGGTTCAATCACATCTTCAATGGTGCCACGCTCTTCACCCAAAGCCGTCGCTAAACTGTCTATTCCAACAGGCCCACCGTCAAACTTATCAATTAAGTTTTCAAGATAACGAGTGTCCATCTTATCTAACCCCAACGGATCAACTTCTAATAAGGTTAAAGCGGCATCGGCAATCTTTGAGGTAATGATACCGTCACCACGCACTTGTGCAAAGTCCCTCACACGTCTTAATAAACGATTGGCAATACGAGGTGTTCCACGAGACCGTCTAGCAACCTCCTGCGACCCTGTTAATTCCGAATGCATGCCTAAGATATTGGCAGAACGAGTCACGATTTGCGTCAACTCTTCATCACTGTAAAACTCTAAACGCTGAACCAAGCCAAAACGATCACGCAATGGGGAAGTCAACAGGCCTGCTCGAGTAGTGGCACCCACCAATGTAAACGGTGGAATATCAATTTTGACACTCTGTGCGGCTGGGCCTTCACCAATCAAGATATCAATTTGAAAGTCCTCCATCGCAGGATAAAGAACTTCTTCAACAATCGGACTTAAACGGTGTATCTCGTCAATAAACAAGACATCATGCGGTTCTAGACGAGTCAAAATCGCCGCTAAATCTCCTGCCTTTTCTAATATTGGCCCAGATGTCTGGCGTAAGGTCACCCCCATCTCTTGAGCAACAATATTAGATAAAGTAGTTTTACCTAGGCCTGGTGGCCCATAAAGTAATACGTGATCCAATTGTTCACCACGCATCTTTGCGGCATCCATTGACAACTGAAGCTGTTCGCGCACCGCTTTTTGGCCAATGTATTCATGTATCTGGGTTGGACGAACCGACGGTTGGATATAAATATCATCCTCAGTCTCTTGATTGCCAACAATGCGGTCTGTTTCAATCATCTAAACTTTGACTCCCTGAAGGGCTTGTTTAATGACCTCTTCTAGAGACAGACTTTCATCAAACACCGATTTCACCATTTTTTCGGCTTGCGGCGGTTTATAACCCAATGCCGTTAATGCATCACAAGCAGATTGTTGAATAGAGGTCATAATTCTTGATTGGATAGACTCAGAAGTGGTGTTTGAACTGATTGGTTCATAGGCTAACATTCCAGATTCAATAACCGGTTTTAGGCGGTCACGCATCTCTATTTGTAGACGTTCAGCGGTCTTCTTACCCACACCAGGAATACGAGTCAAAGCGGCAATATCAGCGGAATCCACAAAACTGCAAAATTCATTCACAGACATTGCAGATAAAATACCCAGTGCCATTTTGGCACCGACACCGTTCACTTTGATTAAGGTTTTAAATAGAACACGCTCGGACTCTGAGGCAAATCCAAACAACAACATCGCATCTTCACGAACATGCATATGAGTGAGGATAGTCACCGCTTCATCAGAATTTTCAAGCTGATAAAAAGTCGACATCGGTGCTTCAACTTCATACCCAACACCTTGGACATCCAATAACAACATCGGCGGCTGCTTTTGAACTAAGGTGCCTCTTAAAAATCCAATCATCCGTTTTCCTTACTCATTACTTTTTTGGGTTTGCGGTTAGGGCTAAAATTTAGTGCCTTTAGAAATGGCTTCAGGATCAATGCCTAATGTCATATAACGATCATGGCACAAAGCACACGCTAAGGCATCAGCGGCATCTTCTTGCGGCGTATCGGTCAACTTCAATAGGTTCTGAACCATAAATTGAACTTGGGATTTTCCAGCATGTCCCTGCCCAACAACGGTACTTTTAATTTGAGTTGGGGTATATTCCATAATCGGCACATTTTTAATGGCCGCCGCACATAAAATCACCCCACGTGCCTGCCCCAGTTTAATGGCGGAATTAGGGTTCTTATGTACAAACACCTTCTCTATCGCCATCACACTTGGCTGGTATTGATCAATAATCTGACAAACCGACTCAAAAATAATTTTTAAACGCTCAGCGCCAGAGTATTTTTCAACACGCACTACACCACTGACCAGATAACTTGGGTTATAACGCCCCGATTCAATCAAGCCAAAGCCGGTTTTGCGAGAACCGGGATCAATTCCTAACACACGTTTTATGGCGCTCAATACCAACTCTCAAGTTCTGTAAAACCCAACAGGCCTGGTTAATCCAGAGCGTGTTGAGTGATAAATTAAGAAGCTTTATTCAACCCGACCGGTAGTCACCAAGCCTTGCTCGCGTGAAAAGGTTAACATGCGTTCGACTGATTGCAATGCCTTAACCTGTACCTCGTCGGAAATAAAAACTTCACCCGTCTGCTTTTCCAGACAATCCGCTAGATTTTGCAAATCGTTCATTGCCATCCACGGACAGTGTGCACAGCTGACACACTGATGCTCTCTATCCCCCGTGGGCGCCACAATCAACTGTTTTCTAGGCGCCGCCTGTTTCATTTTATAGAACAACCCATAATCGGTCGCCACAATAAAGGTATCATCCGGCATGGAGATTACCGCATTCAGCATGACTTTGGTAGAGCCAACCACATCTGCAAGCGCAACCACATCCGCAGGCGATTCAGGGTGCACCAATACCTTGGCGTCTGGATGTTGCTTAATCAACTGTTCCAACTCATAGGCTTTAAATTCATCATGCACTATACAGTGCCCTTGCCAACGAATCATCTCAATACCGGTTTGCTGTTCAATCCAGTCACCCAGATGACGATCCGGCGCCCAGATAATTTTCTCGCCCTTCTCTTTCAGATGGGAAACGATCTGCAGAGCATTGCCTGACGTCACCACCCAGTCTGCTAATGCTTTAACTTCGGCACTGGTATTGGCATACACCACAACGGTATGATCAGGGTGTTGCGCACAGAACTCACCAAATTCTTTGGCAAGACAGCCTACGTCTAAAGAGCAGGTTGCGTTTAAATCAGGCATTAAAACTGTTTTTTCAGGGCTCAATAACTTAGCCGTCTCACCCATAAAGCGCACGCCACACACCACCAACTCATCCGCAGTAGAATGTGCGCCAAAATTAGCCATCTCTAAAGAATCTGCAACCACCCCACCGGTCTCTTCCGCCAAAGCTTGCAAATCATCATCCACATAATAGTGCACAATCAGCTGAGCATTATGTTGCTTAAGCAACTGCTTAACTTTTTCTTTAAGGATCTTTTTTTCAGCTTCGTCAAAGATAGGATGAGGTTTGGCCGTTGCGGCAAGTTTCTGAATACGGTTATTCAGACTCACTGGAATATCATAAGATTGTGTAGACATCATATCACTCACAGTTTCTCTTGATGAAGGGGCCCGAAGGCTCCCATCTTTTGAAAATTTTATTTGAAAAAATTACGCTTTCTCTTCCGCAAACTTTCTAAATCTTAGTGCCAAATCCGCTAACTGCGCATCATCAACCAGTCCTGGTGCTTCAGTTAAAGGGCAAGCCGCAGACTGCGTTTTAGGGAAGGCAATTACGTCACGAATGGAAGCGATGTCTCCTAAAATCATCACCAAACGATCTAAACCGAACGCCATACCCGCATGAGGAGGACAACCATATTTCAAGGCATCTAACAAGAAACCGAATTTATCTTGTGCCTCTTCATCAGAAATACCCAATAACTTGAATACCGCCGCCTGCATATGGGTATCGTGAATACGAACCGAACCACCCCCAACTTCAAGGCCGTTGATAACCAAGTCATACGCTTTTGATAGCATCTGATGAGGTTCGTCGTGATTTAGAATCTCTTCTGTTGTAGCTTTAGGCTGAGTAAATGGGTGGTGAATCGCCGTCATACGTGCTGTTTTTTCGTCCTCTTCAAACATAGGGAAATCAACAACCCATACCGGCTTAAACTTACCATTTAGCATGCCAAGGTCTTCACCAATCTTACAACGTAACGCACCTAATGCTTCGTTTACAATCTTGGCTTTATCCGCACCAAAGAACACGATGTCACCATCCTTGGCTTCAACACGTGCCATGATCTCCATCACCTGATCAGGGAAGAATTTAACTATTGGCGACTGAAGACCTTCGATACCTGCAGAAAGGTCATTCACCTTAATGTAAGCCAAACCTTTAGCACCATAAATACCCACAAACTTAGTGTAAGCATCAATATCTTTACGACTCATCGAGCCGGCACCCGGTACTTTCAATGCTGCTACGCGGCCCTTAGGATCTTTAGCAGGCCCTGCAAATACTTTAAAGTCGATATCTTGTAATAGGTCAGCGACATCCACCAGTTCCATATCGATACGCAGATCCGGACGGTCAATACCAAAACGCTGAATCGCTTCTGAATAGGCCATACGCGGGAAGTCATAATCAAATTCAACCCCGATGCTATCCTTAAAGATCGTTTTAGTTAGCCCCTCCATCATATCCATGACCGCTTCTTCTTCCATAAAAGAGGTCTCGATATCTAACTGAGTGAATTCTGGCTGACGATCGGCACGTAAATCTTCATCACGGAAACAGCGTGTAATTTGATAATAGCGGTCAAAACCAGACATCATTAAAAGCTGTTTAAACAGCTGAGGAGACTGAGGCAAAGCAAAAAATTTATTCTGGTGAGTACGGCTTGGAACCAAGTAATCACGTGCACCTTCAGGAGTCGACTTAGTCAGGATTGGCGTTTCCATATCCATAAAGTTATTATCATCAAGGTAACGGCGCATTGAACGTGTCACTTTATAACGTAACATCATCGTTTCTTGCATCTCTTCACGACGAAGATCGATATAACGATACTTCAAGCGCGTCTCTTCACCCACATTCTTCTCGTCCAGCTGGAACGGAATTGGTTCAGCCATGCTTAACACATCAATATCCATGGCAACCACTTCAATTTTACCCGTCGTCATATTCGGGTTAATGGTACCTTCTGTACGGTGAATCACATTACCGGTAATTTTAAGTACACACTCCGCACGTAAACGTTCAGCTTTGCTAAAGATCTCAGCAGTATCTGGATTGACAACAATCTGAACCAACCCTTCACGGTCACGTAAGTCGATGAAAATAACCCCTCCGTGGTCACGACGACGGTGAACCCATCCTGCTACTGTGACTTGCTGATCAACTAATGCTTCTGTTACTTGCCCACAATAATGTGTACGCATAATACTAATTACCTTTTTCAAACGATTAATAAAATGACCAGGTCTATTCAGAACTGCTCATTTAGTTTTTTTAAATTCTATTTTTCAGAAACGGGAACAGCAGGCCTTTCAATAGGCTGTTCAACCGAATCACTCTCTTGTGCTTTCTTATCAGGATTCCAAGGTGGCACAACTACCCCCCCTGAAATCACCATTTTTAGAGCGTCATCCACATTCAACTCAAGTTCAATCACTTCGTTTCTTGACGCCATAATAAAAAATCCTGACGTAGGGTTTGGCGTGGTTGGAACAAACAGGTTCACAACTTCGTTAATGCCTGTTTTAGCCTGTGCTTCACCTTGTTGAGTACTGGTTTGAAAGGCTAATGTCCATAAGCCATTTCTAGGGTACTGAACCAGAAAGGCTTTTTGAAATGTCTGGTCATCACTACCAAACACCGCTTCTGCAATCTGTTTAACCGCTTTATAGATCGAACGAACCAATGGAATCTGATCTAAAAAAGACTCCCAAAAGGCGATTAACCTCGTTCCTAAAAAATTGGCAACCAGCATACCCGTTAGCCAAATCATGCTTAACGACAGTAGAATCCCTAACCCTGGAATACTAAACCCTAATAAGGCTTCAGGGCGATATTCAGGAGGCAACAGCAACAAACTTTTATCAAAAAAGTTCACTAGAAAAATGAGTGCCGCAATGGTCACACCTAAAGGTAACCAAACCAAAAGTCCTGCAATCAGATAACGCTTAAAGATAGCCACGAGGCATCCCCTGTTAATACATAGAGACCAAACGCGATATTATAAAGAAATCAAAGGTAATTTGATACTGTAAAGAGATAAAAACAAGATAAGAAATAAATGACCGTTTCCCTATTTAGACAGGCCTGCTCAAAACAGGCTGACTAATAAAAAAACTGAGAAATCGTTCAGCTAAACAAAGACTGTCTAGCGTCAATCTAAAATAGAGTTATGGAACTGAAATTATACGGGTAATTTCATGCTCATTACCGTCAATATCAATTACGGTTAAACGTACTAAATAAGTGCCAGTGACAGCAATCGGTAATACCGTTGTAGCAGATTCAACCGTCAACTGATAAGTAGGTGTACTATCGCCCATCGTGCTAAAAACTTCCCACTCATAGTGATCTATGCCAGCATCAACCGTACTCGCAGACGCATCCACTTCGATATTAACGGGAGCATTTGCGGGGATCGTCACGGTAAAGTCCGCAATTAAAGTGGCGCCTGTGCCACTGACCATAAACATTTTTTCAGTAATCGCCTTAGCTTCTGAGGCATCGACAATGGTGAGGCGTGCAACATAGACTCCATCACGGTCAACCACAACGGTTGTGGTTGGGCTTGCTACATCAGAAACCGTTTCAACGGCTGTCTCTGTAATTTCGTCTTCCTCTTTTAAGAACACTTCCCAACTATAGGTGGCGATATCACCTCCTGTTCCTTCGCTTGAAGACCTTGCATCTAAAAAGACATCAAATAAACTACCATCATCGGTGGATACGGTGGTTTCAAAGTCAGCATTCAAATAAACCGTATCGGCTAACTCTGTAGGAATCGTAATCACAAATTTTTGATCTTCTGCTACCTTAGTATTGGTATCTGTAGCCGTTAATTTCATCTGATAGGTTCCCACACCGCTATACAGATTAAAATCTTTAACCCCACAGCCTGTTACGGTTTGCAACACGGTAAACTCCGCTGCAGTTCCATCGTTATAACCCAGATCAATAGAACAAGTAATATCCGATCCTAAAGACCCCGCCGCCTCGGTACTCACCGTAACGGTAGTATCTTCAAAATAATAACCACTTGAATTTGGTTCTTTTGAACTCCCGATCACCTCTACCAAGGCCATAGGGTCTGACTCTTGATAAATATCACTCCCATCATCAGCAATCGCAATGGCAAACAGCTGATCTTCTGCAACCAGTGTATTCGCATCGGTCGCGGTCAACTTGAAGCGATAAATTCCAGAGCCGCTATACAAGTTAAAATCATAAGCTTCACAACTATTAAAGGTTTCCTTGGTAACAAAATCCGTATTTGCAGAGGCTTTATAATCAAAGGTTGTGACACAACTTACGGTCGATCCCATAGAACCAATGGCAGCCGCATCGACTCTTAAAGTCGTATTCTCAAAATACTGCTCCTGGTCGTTAGCGGAACGCGAACTACTCACAATCGTTAAATCAGCCGTTGGCGTAGCTAAATTCGTTGGTTCTGAGGCTTCATCCCCACTGTTTGCCATATTGCAACCTGACAGTATGACACTCGTTGCCACACTCAACAGACCTGCCGAAATTAAACTCTTAGAAACCATTTTCATTCCACTTATTTAATCAGTAATTGCATTCATCAAACCAAAGCAATAGTTATGCCGTACAAAACAGACAATCCATAAATCAAAGATTGGCGTTATCCCGTTTTTAATTTAGACTAAGGCCAACCACTAAAATGGAAACGCCCACCTAATGAAACGTCAACTTTTGCCACCTAGCACAATCCTGATTACCGGCTGTTCTACCGGGATTGGTTACCACACCGCTCACACTCTAAAAGATTTAGGCTATACCGTGATTGCGACCTGCCGTAAACAAGAAGATGTGAATCGCTTAAACGAAGAAGGTTTAAGCTGTTTTCAACTTGATTTAGCGTGCAGTGATTGCATCGATTTTGCCTTAGATCAGATCAAAATAGAAACTAATGGCAAGATCGATGCTCTATTTAATAACGGAGCGTTTGGTTTACCAGGTGCAGTGGAAGATTTAAGCCGTGCAGCGATGGAATTTCAGTTTCAGACCAATGTGTTTGGCACACAAGAGTTAACCAATAAGGTGGTTAAACTGATGCGTAAGCAAGGATACGGCAAGATCATCTATAACAGTTCTATTTTAGGTTTTGCCGCAATGCAATATCGTGGCGCTTATAACGCCAGTAAATTTGCCATTGAAGGCTTTGCTGATACCCTACGAATTGAACTCAAACAGGACAATATTCAAGTCAGCTTGATTGAACCAGGCCCAATCCTGTCTAACTTTAGAAAAAATGCTTTCGAGCAATTTAAGACATGGATCACTTTAGAAAACAGTGCTCACCAGAAGAGTTATCAGGCAATGATTGACCGCCTAGAAACCGTCGGCCCAAGCGCCCCATTTACCTTAGGGCCAGAAGCCGTCAGCAAGTGTGTAATTCATGCTTTACAAAAGGAACAAGCCAAAATCCGTTACCGAGTCACAGTGCCAACCGTGGTGTTCGCTTATCTAAAACGACTGCTACCAAATCGCTGGTTAGATGCACTGTTAATTAAAGCTGGCGGTGACGGTAAACGCTAATCGTCAAACACCATTGAATAAGGTCGCTCTAGATCTTGCATGACTTTTTGCAAACTAAAAGTTCTCACCTCTTCAATAAATCGTTGACCAGTAAAGAACACCTGCAGGGTAGGCAAACTCAATACACCGTTTTGTGAACAGACATCGGTGGTAATGTGACAATCAACATAGACCATTTTAATTTTTGGGTACTCGGCTTCTACCAACTCGACAATTTGCGGCTTAATCACATGGCAAACATTACAGTTTTTACCACCAAACAAAATCATCAATGCATCCTGCGACTGCTTTAACTCATCCAGTTGCTCTAATGTTTCAATCGTTTGCATATTTATTCCTTAATACTACTCAGCGACAACGCTAATCTGATT
>JAYENR010000210.1:24123-33301 GCA_034722175.1 Pseudomonadota bacterium
TTTTGAGTATCATACAACGGCTTTGTAATATCTGCCTAAGGAATCACCACTAAAAAAACGAAATGGATAATAGACCACCACTTTTTATCATTAACCCGTTAATTAAGTGCAAAGCTTCTCTTTCTAACATAGTCTGTAATACACTAGAGCTTCACTCTTAGCTCTACTGAAAAACAATCATGCAAGGAAACCCAACTTGATTATTGACATCCCTGACCGTCATACACTTGATATAAAACACATCATATTTGATTACAACGGCACGATTGCGCTTGATGGCAAAGTCATTGAAGGCGTGATTGAAAAAATCAACCATTTCTCTGCTGTAATGAACTTTCATGTGGTGACAGCCGACACCTATGGCACGGCTGAAAGAGAGTTAGAAGGTGTAAACTGCCAAGTGGTTAATCTTTCTAAATCGGAAAATTACAAAACCAAAACCGACTATTTAGCTTATTTAGGTAAAGAGAATACATTAAGTGTGGGTAATGGTTTTAATGACAGCGACTTATTAAAACAAAGTATTGTGGGCATCGCGTTGATTCAAGATGAGGGATTGTGTATGGATGCGTTAATGTCAGCAGACATTGTGTGTAAATCAGTGATGGATGTCTTTTCATATATTGAAAAACCGAATCGCTTGAAGGCAACCTTAAGGGTTTAAACTTTATTGACTGAGCCAATCAAATTCGTTTGGTTTGGTTAGCTCTTCTCATGTCTATTAATTCAGTTTAAAGTTAAACTTCTTCGTCACTTTCAAACATCGAAATCACCACTCTGTTTCGACCTGTGTCTTTGGCTTGGTAAAGATTTTGATCGGCTTTATCAATATAGGTTTCGATCGATTTTGTCAGGTTTTCCGGTGTGATCACCAAGGCACCGACACTCATAGTCAACGGAATTTGAGTCCCCTCCCACTCAACCACCAAAGTTTCAACTTGACGACGAATACGCTCGGCTACACTTTCTGCATTCTCTAAAGTCACTTTGGTGACAAACAGTAAAAACTCCTCTCCACCATAACGAAATGACAGATCATGTTCTCGCTGATTGAACTGAACTAACTCACCTAATGCCTTAAGCACTTTATCACCCGCTTGATGCCCCCAAGTGTCATTGATATTTTTAAAGTGATCTAAATCTAACATCATCACCGCTACGGTTTGATTAGTGAGCTTACATTTATTGATGCTCTCTTTTAACTTCCCCTCTAGAGAGTGACGTAACAAAAGCCCTGTCAAAGAGTCATAATGCAACTCTTCAATGGCTTGATGCGACACTGCCAAACCGATTTGACTACTTAGGGAGACCGTAATCGCAAACAGCTTAGCAAACATAAAGCTGGCCAACATATAGTCTTCATCTCTAAAGAAAAATGCCATACTTAATGCTAAAGAGTGTTGCTCTGTGTGCGACATTAAAATACGTTGCTTTAGGTCCATTTCAACGTCTAAACCATGAATCATCGTTGTTAAAGGACATAAATCAGCGGTTAAGATATCTTCATGTTCAATATGGTCATTATTTTGGAAGCCAGTCACTATTCGTTTAAGCCAGTTTAATGGTCTGCTCACAATATCTTGATCTGCTTCAGCATAAGCGCCTTCCACATTTTCCAGTGAAAGCTCTAACTGACTGATCACATCTTCAAATTGATAGACTAAATAGCCTTTCGCTAAATAACGTTCCATCTTCTCAATAATGTGGTAAATTTCACTGGCTTCAATAGGCGTATTTTTTAAGAGATTATCGCGCACCATACTCAAAGCGGCGACCATATCTTCAAAAGGCAGTTTCATCTTGGCGTGCATTAAACCCAGCTGAAGATAATTTTGCTTAAACTCAAAATCAGACATCGAGAGGCTTTGATAAAAGTTATCTGCCTGCCTTTTGATTAAAGCATCAACCTGATCCTGACCTTCAAAAAATACTCTAAAATGCTCTGACCCCATCATAATTTTATAGAAATCGTCAAACGCGTTTTCTATATCACTTAAATTGATAGAAGATAGACTCATTACTCTGCTCCGAACATTGTTAAATATTTAGCATTGATTTTAAAACAAATAGATCTCTTTTATTCTTATAAATACTTATTTATAACAAATAAATATAGATAGATCCTGTTTAACTTTAAACTATACAGGCTTGATCAGTTTGTTTTGAAGTTTGCTACTGAGTTATAAAGCAGTAAGATTAACCTTCAATTCTGTCAGTTGGAGTGAGTATGTTGAGGTTCGTCTGGATTTTTATCTATCTAAGTGTCTTAGTATGGTCTGCCATTAGCCCTAAAGACATGACGATCTGGTTTTTAGAAGCGGGCCCAGCCATTATTGCTGGCATATTAATGCTTATGACCTATAACTCATTCCGATTAACCCCTCTACTCTATATTTTTATATTAATGCACTGCATTATTTTAATGGTCGGCGCTCACTACACCTACGCCGAAGTACCTTTGTTTGACACCTTAAGACTGGTCTTTGACTTTGAACGCAACAATTACGACAAGCTAGGCCACTTCTTTCAAGGTTTAGTTCCCGCACTGGTTGCAAGAGAAATTCTAATCCGTAAACAAGTCGTTAACGGATCTGCCTGGTTAAACCTATTTGTCGTTTCGATCTGTCTCGCTTTCAGTGCATTTTATGAGTTAATCGAATGGTGGACAGCGTTGATTTCAGAAGAGAGCGCCGAAGCCTTTCTAGGCACTCAAGGTTATATTTGGGATACTCAATCGGATATGGGCTGGGCACTATTAGGTGCAATCACGACGCTAGTCGTGTTTGCTAGATTGCATAATCGACAACTTGAAAGACTTATTAAAACCTAAAAAACAGTCCGTATAAACTTCCAAAACGTTTTTGAACTGACCAGGCCTGGTCAGTCTGTTTTGAAGCTTTTCCATCTGTTTTAAATTATTTAAAGATGCTAGTAGATAACCGTATTTAATATGCTAATAAACATAACCCACCGCCTTTTAATCCCGTTAATGGCATAATCTAACTTTAAAAATGGCGTGTTTAACATACACGTTACTTTCATGACCCTAACCCCAACTTAGAGAACCTTTATGGAAACATTAAATCAGATATTATCGACCGCCAGCAGTTGGGCTTGGGGCCCTGTAATGCTGATATTGTTATTAGGAACGGGGTTGTATTTAACAATTCGGTTACGTTTTTTACCGATGAGAAATCTGTTTTACGCTTTCACCCTGCTTTGGAAAGGTCGAAAATCAAAAGAAGAAGGTGATATTAGCCCATTTAGCGCCTTAATGACGGCGATGGCCGCAACAGTTGGAACAGGGAATATCGCAGGTGTTGCGGCCGCCCTATTTATTGGAGGGCCTGGTGCCATTTTTTGGATGTGGATGACCGCTCTTGTTGGAATGGCCACCAAATATGGTGAAGCCGTATTGGCGGTTAAATATCGAGAAGTCGATGAAGATGGTCGTCATGTGGGTGGACCTATGTATTACATCAAAAACGGTATGGGAAAAAAATGGCAACCACTGGCCTTTGCATTTGCGTTGTTTGGAACCATCGCTGCGTTTGGAATCGGTAATATGGTTCAAGCCAATGCGGTTGCGGGTGCAATGGAAAGCGCCTTTGGTTTTAACAATCAACTGACGGGCACCGTCTTAATGACTTTAGTTGGTTTGGTTCTTTTTGGCGGCATAAAACGCATCGCTCATACCGCCACCGCTTTAGTCCCCATTATGGCGACTCTCTATATTGGCTTTGCTTTATACATTTTAGCAATCTATTCTGATCAACTACCAGCCGCACTTATGACCATTGTAGAAAGTGCCTTTACTGGCAGTGCGGCCGCAGGTGGGTTTGCTGGAGCCACAATTATCCTAGCAATTCAGTTTGGCGTGGCACGTGGCGTGTTTTCAAACGAAGCAGGCCTGGGTACCGCACCGATTGCTCACGCTGCGGCCAAAACCAAAGACCCCGTTGAACAAGTCCATATCGCGATGTTAGGGACATTTATTGATACTATTATTTTGTGTACTATGACGGCTTTGGTGATTATGGTAACCGGTGTTTGGCAAAGTGGTGAAACCGGTTCGCCTTTAACCGCATTAGCGTTTAGTACTGGACTGGGTTCTGACTGGGGTGCGGTGGTAGTCGCAATTGGTTTAGCGATTTTTGCTTTCACCACTTTACTAGGTTGGAGTTATTATGGTGAACGTTGTGCAGAGTATGTGGCGGGAATAAAAGTGATTACCGCATATCGTATTCTGTGGGTAATCGCCGTGTTTGCAGGTGCCGCGCTCTCCGATTACTTTAATACCGTATTAATCCTAGCGGATGTATTGAATGCACTGATGGCAATTCCTAACCTAATTGCCTTGTTAGTCTTATCACCTGTGATCATTAAACTCAGCCAACAGAATGAACTAAACCACAAACATTAGCTAAAACTTGAGGCCTAATCGCAACTCGCTCTAATAGCTTCATTTATAGATAGCTACAAAAAAGCAGGCACCAGAGCCTGCTTAATTTTTTAACTCGCTGTCAGTTTGAAACTTTCAAGCGTTACGAACCGCTAGGCTTTCCACCCGAACGGTTACGGTTATTGGCGTTGTTTCTATTTCTAGAACGATTATTGTTTCCTGGATTAGGTTTACCCGCTGCATTGTGCTGATGACCCTGTGCATTCTCACCAGAGCGCTGACCATCATGATGCTCTGCTTTTGGCTTTTTCGGTTTCTTTGGCTTTTTCGGCTTACCTAAACGCGACGCTGCAAGCGGGTGAACCGGCTTGAAGCCTTCCATCTCTTCACGTCTTAACACCTTACCAATCAAACGCTCAACATCAAACAACAGCTTTGCTTCTTCAGAGGTCACTAAAGAGATCGCTTCACCACTGGCTCCAGCACGCCCTGTTCGACCGATACGATGAACATAATCTTCTGGTACGTTTGGCAATTCGTAGTTCACAACATGTGGTAACTGTTCAATATCTAAACCACGTGCTGCAATGTCCGTTGCTACCAAGGCTCGTACTTCTCCGGCTTTAAACTCCGCTAAAGCACGGGTTCTTGCACCCTGGCTTTTATTACCGTGAATGGCCGCCGCTTTAATCCCGTACTGTTCTAAATACTTGGTTAACTTGTTCGCACCATGTTTAGTTTTAGTGAAGACTAGAACCTGCTCCCAACGGTTATCGGCAATCAATTTAGTCAGCAAAGCCGGTTTCTGTTTTTTATCGACAGGATAGATCCACTGTTCAACTTTAGCGGCGGTGGTATTTGCCGGGGCAACTGAAACCTCTACTGGATTATTCACCAAACCTTTAGCCAACTTACGAATTTCAGGAGAGAAAGTGGCAGAGAAAAGTAAGTTCTGACGGTTTTTAGGTAGAAACGCCATAATCTTTTTCAAATCACGGATAAAGCCCATGTCCAACATGCGGTCTGCTTCATCCAAAATCAGGACTTCTAAGTTATCAAAACGAACCGCATTCTGACTATAAAGATCTAATAGACGACCAGGTGTCGCCACCAGTACATCGGCTCCTTTTCTCAACTTCATCATTTGCGGATTGATTTTAACACCACCAAACACCACCACCGATTTTAATGCCAAATGCTTACTGTAGTCTTCAACACTTTGGTGAACCTGAGCAGCCAGTTCACGAGTCGGCGTTAAAATAAGCGCACGTGCCTGATTTGATTTAGCCAAGTTACCTTTCGATAAACGGTGCAACAGTGGCAAAGTAAAACCTGCCGTTTTACCGGTTCCAGTTTGTGCCGCTGCCATGACATCTTTGCCTTCAATGATCGCAGGAATCGCTTGTGCTTGAATAGGCGAAGGTTCGCTGTAGCCTTTCTCTTCAATCGCTTTTAGAATTAGGGAGGATAAACCGAGGGAGTCAAAACTCATAAATTAGTCTCTTTGCTGTATGGCAAAGAATTACGAATAGAACCCTTCTTGCACATCAAGTGACTGCAAGTAACCGTTCCTAGAATTTGCCATGGATTTAAATTTTCCCGTAGCTTACAGCAACTGCCAAACAATTACTATGAAGAGGTCATTTAAGTTCCACTTAATAACAACAAAATTGTACTTTTGATTAATTAACCCAATATCTCATTACCTATAGGGTGTACCACCCTATTAAAAAGGGATTAAGTATAAATTATTAGCAATGATATTCCTCTCGCATCAGTGGCCATTGACCAAGTGGCAACAGTGTTAAGCATCCGTGGCGAACTGATGATCGCTAACAATATCAAAGCACGATTAAACATGCCAGACGTTATGGAAACCATGAGTTTCAGTGGCGAAGATATTGGTGAACCCGCAGCGATGAGCCAAAAAGATCGCCAAAACTTTGCAAACCAATTAGATTGGTTGCTTTTACCCTAACAGAATAGATCCTTATCTTTAAACAGGGGCAGCCATTTCATTGTAGCGATTACCAATGCAACGCCCTAAAATGGGTATGGCTCTTAAATTGGTGCGCCTCCATTTTTTGCAAAACCTCGCTTAAAATATGAACCGCATCGGTGATGTAAGGTCCTTTATTTAGCATCACACACTCTGCTCGTTGAGACATAGCGGCATCGCTAATTTCAGGCCTCGATATGGTGCCTTCCTTGGCTAAAGATTCCAACACTTGGGTCGCCCAAATCACAGGAACGTGCGCGGATTCACACAGACGTAAAATCTCATCCTGAATTTCAGCCATGCGCACACTGCCCAGTTCAACAGCCAGATCTCCACGTGCGATCATAATGCCAATATCTATGTTTTTGGCTAATGATTTAACCAATATATTCGGTAAATTCTGCACGGCATCCGCCGTTTCAATTTTTGCCAAAATAGGCAGGTCGCTCCGCCCTAGTTCAATCAGCTTATTTTGAAGATAAAGAACATCTTCAGCAGACTCTGCAAATGACAAGCCAACCATATCTGAATGCTGACTGACAAAGTCAAGATCAGAACAATCTTTGTGACTTAAGGTGGGTAAGTTCAACGCCGTTTGTGGAAAGTTAATTCCCTTTTGTGTTTTAAGTCGAGCGCCTTTTGGTCCAACATGCGTCACTTGTAGCAACAAAGCTTGATCCGTGACCTGCTTAATAACCGTCCCAATTTTACCGTCATCAAACCAAACCGATTCTTCGCACTTAACTAAGTCAATCACATCCGCATAGGTACAGGTAACCAACACATCAACTGAAATTTCAAACTGTTTAAAAGAATCGCTGGGATTGGGCAGCGATTTACATAGTAGTATCCAATCCCCCATCAGAACGCGTGGAGGTTTTTGTGTTTTTTTATTTTTATGTTTTTCCTGTTTGCGCTTTGAGGCGATGATTTCACCTGTGCGAATTTTATGCCCTGCCAAATCCATTAAAATCCGACAATCACGCCCTAACCGATTAGATGAAGAACGAATATTTTCAATCATTGCTAACCAAGTTTCTGCATCATCATGGGCACAGTTAATACGTGCATTGTTCATGCCTGCTTCAAGAAATGATTCAATAAGCTCGGGTTGATTTGCCGCTTCAGTCGGCATGGTCACCATAATATATTCAGAACGCCCTTTTGGAGGTCTACCAAACAAACGCTCTGCACGCTGCTGAAGCTGACGATAACCGCCTTCGTAATCCACGCACACTTGACTCTCTGAGATTGGAAAAGATTCACAAGAAACCGCTTTAGATAATATTTCCAATACCGAATCAATATTTGTCATGACATGCGGTTCCACTCGTCCGAGTGAGGATAACCCAGCTTGCGCCAAGCTAGATTGTAAAGGATGCAATTCTTCACGACGCATGACCACGTAATTCAAGACATTTAAAATGCTATATAACGCTGACTTAGAAGTATGCGTTAGTTCCAGTTTGGCTATTTCCTGCTCGGTTTCAACGAGAATTCTCTGTTTAAGATGAGTTAATGCTTTCAGCAACTGGGGTAACTGCATACAATTTTCTGCTACGATGGTATGAGGCATGGCGGAGCTCTTAATGAATGACTTCCCGTCATTATAAAAATAACGCCTATATAGAGAGTTTAAAATTTTATGACACAATCAGTTTGCTTAGAGTGCCTGGCTGATTTATCTTGAATTACCGTAGCTTTCAGCAAGCGCTTGCCAATTACTATGCAGAGCGCATTTAAGTTCTATAAATAAAAGCAATATTGACCCTTTGATAAATTGACCCATCTCGCCATCAGAGATAGGATAGTGCCATTCCTTCAAATATGAGTTAGTAACATGAAAAAATGGCTTTCAATATTCATTACTTTTAACGTTTTTTCTTATGGTTTTGTTACCTCTAGTTATGCTGAGGATGAAAACCCTGCTGCCATTGAAGCGATGCAAGACTATTTTGATTTTGCACAATACAGTGGTGGAACCATCTTTAAAGAGCAATTAGAGAAGTTAGAACCAGAAACGATTGCCTATATCGACGCTCGTAACGCTCAACAATATGAATCAGGTCATATTGCCAATGCCATTAATATCGAGTGGCGTGAACTATTATCTCGAAAAGATGAAGTGCCGACCGACAAAACCGTGGTATTGTACTGCGACACAGGCCTGCTCTCTTCTAAAGCCCACTTTGCACTTTCTGTTGCTGGCTTTGAAAACGTGAGAGTGCTGTTTGGTGGCTACTTAAAATGGAAAGAAAAATAACATGAAAATTTGGGTGGATGCAGATGCTTGTCCGATTGTCATTAAAGAGATTCTATTTAGAGCTGCAGAACGCACCCAAACAGAGATGACTTTAGTCGCAAACCACACATTACAAATCCCACCTTCTAAACTGATAAATTTCTTACAAGTTAATAAAGGGTTTGATGTTGCGGACAATGAGATTGTTCAGCGTTTAAAGAGTGGTGACTTAGTCATCACCAACGACATCCCTTTAGCCTCAGAAGCCATTGATGAAGGAGCAACGGTATTGAGTACTCGTGGCGAACTGATGACCACCAACAATATCAAAGCTCGGTTAAGTATGCGTGATTTTATGGAAACCATGCGCAATAGCGGTGTCGATACTGGCGGCCCATCAAGCATGAGTCAAAAAGATCGCCAAACCTTTGCCAATCAGCTAGACCAACTTTTATTAAAGAAATAACAAAACACATTGGCCGCCTATCTGGTAGCTAGATTTTCTCTCCCGATAAACAAATCAGTTAGAAGAGAT
>JAYENR010000211.1:0-6571 GCA_034722175.1 Pseudomonadota bacterium
ACAAGTCCGTAACCAAACAGGTAAACATGTGCCAACAAAGCAGGAAAGGCCGCAATTTGAACTTGCAGCATCACCTTACGAACACTTTGATTATTGTGTGCAAAAGGGGAAGAGGAAAGGGCCGGTTGACTCACTTAAGAGGACTCCTGTTCGTCAGTGCTCGGGTTTTGTTGAGCTTTTCGTAAAGCGGCACGTTGGCGTGCGGCATCCATGGCTTTTTTGCGTTTATCTTCTACGGTATCCATCTTAGCGGTTTCCGCTGGAGTTTCTGAATTCTGTTTGGCTTGTTTGGCCGCATCGGCTCGTTTTTTAGCAGCCTCTTTCGCTGCTTGCATGGCCGCTTTACGAGCGGCTTCCTTTTTAGAGGCTGCAGTTTCTACTGTGTTTTCAGTTAAGTCGACCGCTTCAGGGACACCTGTTTCAGAAGGCGTTTCTACCGAATTAGATTGTTCGACACCTGACTCGGTTGCTTGCTTGGCTTTAGCACGTTTTTGAGCGGCTTTCATGGCCGCTGCTTTAGCTGCCTGTTTAGGATCTTTTTTAGCCGTTTCCTTCTCTTTAGGTAATGTTTGAGATTCATTCTTTTCAGCCGCCTTGGCTTGAGCCCGTTTTTTGGCTGCTTGCATCGCTGCGTTGCGTGCTGCTGCTTTTGGATCAGAGGTTTTTTTAGCGTCAGCCGTGTTGTCTTCAGATTTCTGGGCAGCTTTTTTAGCGGCTTCAATCGCCTTTAAACGAGCAGGAGGAATATTCCGCTCCGGTGATGATGTATCACCTTGTTTAGCTTTAGCGGCACGTTTGGCAGCTGCCGCTCTGGCGGCGGCCGCTGCTGCTGCACCTGGTTTTTTCTTCTCTGTTGTTGCAGCGTCAGATGTTTTTTTGGCGGCCTGTTTTTTAACCGCTTCTTTTTTGGCTTTTAAACGCGCTTCACGCTCTTGTTTTTCACGTTCAATTCGAGCCATTTTAAATTCATGACGTTCTTTAGCGAGTTCCACGGCTTTTTCTTCGGCATGCATCTCTTTGATTTCAGACTTTGCGTGACGATAGTACTGAACTAACGGGATGTGACTTGGGCAGACAAAACTACAACAACCGCACTCAATACAGTCAAATACATTGAGTTTTTCAACCTTATCAAATTCGTGTGCTTGAGAATAAAAATACATCTGTTGTGGCAATAGATTAACTGGGCAGGCATCCATACACTCACCGCAGCGAATACACGGCATTTGCATTTCAACCGGTTCTGGAGGGTTGGCTAAAATACAGTTGGTGGTTTTAATCACTGGGACATCATTATTCAGAACCTTAAAGCCCATCATCGGTCCACCCATGACCAGTGGATAGTCTAAATTGCCTTTTGGTTTTGCGGCATTGGCTAATTCTGAGAATGGGGTTCCAATCATCGCCTGAATATTAAATGGCTGATTTAAACCTAAACCAGAAACCGTGACCATACGAGAGGTTAAAGGTTCTCCCAGGGTAGCGGCACGATAGATGGATGCGTAAGTCGCAACATTCATCATTAATAACCCCATATCAACCGCATGTGCTTTATGTGGCATTTCAATGCCGGTCAACTCTAGAGTAAGTTGCTTTTGACCACCCATCGGATAAACGGTTTCTACTTCAGCAATTTCGACCAAGGTATCTTTAGCCGCTTTTTGCATGGCTTTGATAGCGACGGGTTTGTTGGTTTCGATTCCACAGATCGCTTTTTTAGCTCCCAATGCCTTGGCGGTGATCAACGCACCTTGCACAATCTCTTCTGCTTGAGTTTGCATTAATAGATCGTCACAAGTGATGAAGGGTTCGCACTCCGCACCATTCATCAACAAGGTATGAATTTGACCCGGTTTACTTGGGATTTTGGCATAGGTTGGGAAACCGGCTCCACCCATTCCGATAATGCCAGCTTTCAGTAGAATCTCTTTCAATTCATCAGGGCTTTGAATGGTTTTTTGACCTGTGTTTAAAACATTATCAATAGCTTCATTTTTACCATCTGGTTTTAAAATGATCGCCATGTCCTGTAAACCAGAAGGATGGGGTAGAGTCGTTGCCTCAATAGCAATAATTTCACCAGAAGTTGGTGCATGCACCGGTACAACTAAGGCTAGTTTAGGGTCTTTAGAAGACTGTGCCAGCAGTTGATTCTTTTTTACGGTATCGCCAACTTTAACCAATACATCAGCTGGCAAGCCCACTTGTTGTTGTAGAGGTAAAATTAGCTTTTCTGGAATTAATTGATCTCTAACGGGCTGATTTGCAGACAGGCCTTTATTGTATTGAGGAAATACGCCACCATGAAACTCATGTAGAAAGCGTTTAGCCGTTGGATAGATTTTGGCAACTTGTTGGATTAAAGGTCTAAACAGACTCATTTAGAACTCTCCTGCACTACAATCGGTTCAGGCCATTTCCAATTTTTAGGCGTAACATTTTGCGGCAGCATTTCAATGCAATCTACTGGGCAGACAGGCACACATTTTTCACACCCAGTACACTCTTGTTGGATTACGGTATGCATCATTTTAGTGGCGCCTAAAATCGCATCAACCGGACACTCCTTAATGCATAAAACACAACCAATACAGAGATCTTCGTCAATGTAAGCGGTCTCTTTGGGTTTGTCTTCGATGTCTGCTTCATCCATCTCTTTGGGTTCCATGCCGGTAATTTCAGCGATTTTATACATCACTTCATTACCGCCTGGAATACATAGATTGACCTCTGTTTCGCCATTGGCTAAAGCTTCGGCGTAGGGTTTGCAGCCCGGAAAACCGCATTGTCCACATTGAGTCTGAGGCAGGATTTTATCAATCTGCTCAGCCATTGGATTGCCTTCTACCTTGAAACGCACCGAGGCATAACCCAGCAGCAGACCAAATAGCACGGCTAACCCCAAAAAGATTAAAATTGCTTCAATCATTAAACTAACCCACCAAAGCCCATAAAGGCCATCGACATCAGACCTGCCGTAATTAACGCGATCGGAGCACCTTTAAAGGGTACGGGTACATCTGAAGCATCAACACGTTCACGAATCGATGCGAACAGAACCATAACTAGGGTGAAACCAATCGCGGCTCCAAAACCGTAAACGGCGGATTCGATAAAGTCGTTCTTTTCGCCAACATTTAACAAGGCCACCCCTAATACCGCGCAGTTAGTGGTAATCAAAGGCAGGTAGATTCCTAATACTTGATATAGAGATGGACTGGTTTTATGGATTGCCATTTCGGTGAAGCCTACCACAGCAGCGATAGCCAAAATAAAGCCGATAGTTTGCAGATATTCCAAACCAAATGGGTGGAGCAGATAGGTATAGATGATGTAACTCAGAACCGAAGACAGTGTCATCACAAACGTCGTGGCTAATCCCATTCCCAATGCGGCGTCGGTTTTTTTGGAAACGCCCATAAACGGGCACAGACCTAAAAACTTAACCAGAACAAAGTTATTAACCAGTACGGTACTGATTAGGATTAGCATGTACTCTTGCATAGGTTTCTACTTCTCTATTCTCAGTTAAGTTTTATGCGATAAGTTGTTGGGTAGCAAAGTGAAAGAATGAACTTACTATTTAACTCGCATCCCAGGTTTTGCACCATCATCTGGTGATAAAACGTATAGATCACTACCACCTGGGCCAGCCGCTAATACCATGCCTTCGGACATTCCAAAACGCATTTTACGTGGTGCTAGATTAGCGACCATGACGGTTAATTTACCAATCAACTGCTCGGGTTCGTAGGCTGATTTAATGCCTGCAAACACTTGGCGTTGCTCAAACCCAATATCTAAAGTCAGTTTTAGCAATTTTTTAGCTTCCGGCACCGCTTCTGCATTGACGATCTTGGCAATCCGTAGATCGATTTTAGCAAAGTCATCAATGGTGATTTGCTCGGCTAAGGCATCAAATTCTGGTTTTTCAGTCGTTTCGGTTTGTTTATTTTGCTTTGGTTTTTTATCGCCTTTTTTGCCATCTGGAGTCGAAGAGGCATTGGCTAAAGAGTCTGCAGAGGCCGCAACCATTTTGTCAATGGATGCCATCTCTAAGCGAGTTAATAACGCTTTAAATTTAGTGATTTCATGACCCATTAATGGCTGTTGAACATCAGACCATACCCACTCATTCAGGTTTAAAAAGGCTTTGGCTTTGTCTGCGGTTGCCGGAATAACCGGGGCTAAATAAGTCATTAATACACGGAACAGGTTGATTCCAACACTGACGGATTCATGCAGTTCTTTCTCTTTGCCTTCCTCTTTGGCTAACACCCAAGGTGCAGTTTCGGCAATGTACTCGTTGGCCTTATCTGCTAATGCCATGATTTCACGCATGGCGTGACCGTATTCACGGGTTTCATACAGTTTGGCAATCATCTCAGCTTCATTTGCAAAGCTAGAGTACAGCGCTTGCGCTTCAGTTGACCACTCAGTAGCCAGTTTACCGTCAAACTTTTTAACCACAAAACCAGCGCAACGGCTGGCGATATTGACCACTTTACCGACTAAGTCAGAGTTAACACGTTGTGCAAAATCTTCAAGGTTCAGGTCGATATCGTCAATACGACCACTTAATTTGGCCGCATAGTAGTAACGTAAATATTCTGGGTTCAGGTGCTCAAGATAGGTCTTAGCCATAATGAAGGTGCCACGCGACTTAGACATTTTTTGTCCGTCAACCGTTAAGAAACCATGCGCAAATACCGCATCAGGGGTTCTAAAGCCCGCACCGTCTAACATTGCTGGCCAGAATAGGGCGTGAAAGTTAATAATGTCTTTACCGATAAAGTGATATAACTCGGCTTTAGAGTCTTTTTTCCAATATTCATCAAAATCTAAACCGGATTTGTCACAGTAGGCTTTAAAGCTCGACATATAACCGATTGGCGCGTCTAGCCAGACGTAGAAGTATTTGTCTTTTTCACCTGGAATTTGGAATCCAAAATAGGGTGCGTCACGTGAGATATCCCAACCACGTAAGCCGCTCTCTAGCCATTCGTCTAACTTGTTGGCAATTTGATCTTGTAGGTGACCGGCGCGGGTCCATTCTTTAAGCATGTCTTCAAATTGACCCAGTTCAAAGAATAGGTGATCAGTCTCTTTTTCAATTGGGGTCGCACCTGAAACGGCTGACTTTGGGTTTAGCAGATCGGTTGGGCTGTAAGTAGCACCGCACACTTCACAATTATCGCCGTATTGATCTTCTGCCTTACATTTTGGGCAAGTACCTTTGACAAAACGGTCTGGTAGAAACATCTCTTTTTCAGGGTCGTAAGATTGAGTGATGGTTTTACGTGAGATATAACCTTTGTTTTTTAATTCGGTATAGATGTGTTCCGCTAATGCTTTGTTCTCTTCAGAGTTGGTGCTGTGATAATGGTCAAAATTGACATTGAAACCAGCGAAGTCCGCTTGGTGTTCTTCTGACGATTTTGCAATTAACTGTTCCGGTGTAATGCCTTCTGCTTCAGCACGTAACATAATCGGAGTACCATGAGCATCGTCTGCACAAACATAGGTACAGTGGTTGCCACGCATTTTTTGAAAACGTGACCAGATGTCTGTTTGAATATATTCAACCAAGTGTCCTAAATGGATTGGGCCGTTTGCATAAGGCAGGGCACTGGTGATTAAAATTTTTCTAGGTGCTGTGTTTTCAGACATCGTGTAAAGAATCCGTGATCTATGTATCAAATAATTTGAATCTTGCTGCACCACTTATAATAAAGCGTTTACAACAAGACAGTGTTGTTTTGTTCAGTTAAAATCCGACCCGTTATTATAGCTATTTTGTGTGGCTTGTTGTGTATTAATATGCAGATTTAAATATTAAATTTCGAGTGGTTAGGCCTGTTATTGAGGCGATCTTGACGGTTAAGGTACGTGGTTTTACGCTGCTTGATTGCATGCTTTTAAGAAGTGCTTTATTATGGCCGCTATAAATAGGCAATTAGCCGTATAAAGTTGAGGTTTGTGTTTGTGAGTGTAGACGTTCAGGTTTCTGAAAATGTGATTACCATTACGGTTACGGGAAGTTTTGATATTAGCTGTTACGAACAGTTTAATGATTCGTATCGGGCTTATCTGAGTCCGTCTAATAACATCTTTGTCATCGATATGGAGCAAACCACTTATATGGATAGTTCAGCTTTGGGCATGTTGCTGTTGCTGAGAGATCGTACGGGTGGAGAGCGTTCAAGAGTGATGCTGGTGAATGTCGGGGAATCGGTTATGGAGATTCTTAAGGTGGCAAACTTTAACCAGTTATTTAATATTCAGCCTAAAAAAGGGTGATCTCAAGCAGGCCATATTCCGCAAGGGGTTAAAAAGGCTTGGTCAGTTAAACGAAAAAAGCACGCTTTAAGCGTGCTTTTTTGTATCTAAAATTTAGCTATTAAATTTTTTAAGAGTTTTGAATTTCAATTTTTGGGAATAGGTTGGCATAGTTACGTTTTTTAATCCCAATTTTGGCGCTGACTTGAGATCACCCTTTTTTAGGCTGAATATTAAATAACTGGTTAAAGTTTGCCACCTTAAGAATCTCCATAACCGATTCCCCGACATT
>JAYENR010000212.1:0-6389 GCA_034722175.1 Pseudomonadota bacterium
TTTAAGTTAGAAAGTTAACGGACTTTATTTAAGACTCATCAAAGTTACCGAAACTCATATAACGTTGGTAACGACTGTCTAATAGATCATCTATCGGCTTCTCAGCTAACTGCGCAAGTTGTACTTTAAGTGCCTGCTTCAAGTTTTCAGCGGCCTGTTTAGGATCGCGATGTGCACCACCTAATGGTTCTGGAATAATCTGTTCTACCAAGCCTAAGTCATGTAAACGTGCTGCTGTAATACCTAATGCTTCTGCCGCATCTTTTGCATTGGCTGCATTTTTCCATAAGATTGATGCACAGCCCTCTGGTGAAATAACAGAATAAGTGCTGTACTGCATCATCATGGTGACGTCCCCGACACCAATCGCTAAAGCACCGCCAGACCCACCTTCTCCAATGACCGTACAGATAACAGGCACCTTAAGCTCAGCCATCTCAATCAAGTTGCGAGCTATCGCTTCACTCTGACCACGCTCTTCTGCATCAATTCCTGGATAAGCACCAGGCGTATCGATAAAGGTGACAATCGGTAAACCAAAACGTTCAGCAGTTTTCATTAAACGCAGTGCTTTACGGTAGCCTTCTGGACGAGGCATACCAAAATTACGTCGGATCTTCTCTTTAGTGTCACGGCCCTTCTCTTGACCAATCACCATTACTGATTGACCATCAATTCTCGCTAAGCCACCAACAATTGCAATATCATCTGCAAAGGCACGGTCACCATGTAACTCTTTAAAGTCGGTAAAAATTTCTTTAATGTAGTCTAAGGTATAAGGGCGTTGAGAGTGACGAGCCAACTGAGCAATCTGTACATCCGTCAAATTCTTGAAAATAGACTCTGTTAGACTTTTACTTTTGTCTTCTAGGGCGGTTAGTTCCTGGATAAGGTCCATCCCACCGCCGTCAAGATGACGAAGTTCGTCAATTTTGGCTTCCAGTTCAGCAATTGGCTGTTCAAAATCTAAAAAGTCTAATTTCATGTTTTAATTCCATTATCAAATCAACTACGAAGTAACTCCACATTTTAGCAAACTTACTTTCATTATGCGGATTATACGTCAACTATTTACCTTCTAAGCAAGGTGTAAATCCGCATCAATAATTTATTGCTTTAATTTAAATTTAAGCAGGCCTGGTTAATTTGTGTAAATTCAGACATTTAATGTCTGTTTACACTATAATGCGCGCAAAATTAATTCGATTCACATTAAATTTAAAGAGAATAAAGCGATGAAAAAACAGACTGTTTTATTAGCTTCTGCTGGACTGATTGCAGCACTGAGCTTAAACACCCAGGCAGACGACACAGGATTAAAGGGTTCTGGAGAGTTTGGTTATACCAATAATACAGGGAACACTGAAAGTACGGCCGTTGTTGGTGCAATTAAATTAGATTATATTCAGCCAGTTTATGAAGTTAAAACCGCGTTTGAAGTGAATAACAAGTCTGAAGACGATGTGCAGACTCAAGAGCGTTATGTAGCGGATCTTCAATATAATCGCTTCTATTCGGATGACAAAAGCTATTACAGCTTTGTACAAGCACGTTTTGAAACCGATGAATTTGCTGACTTAGACCTTGATTCACTTTACTCACTGGGTATGGGTAAAACGTTTATCAAAGATGACGTTCGTACGTTTAAAGCTGAAGCTGGTGTCGGTTACCAGACAATCAACTACATTACGGCAGACGACACAGATCAAGTGGTTGCGCGCCTAAAAGGTGATTACACTTACCAGATCAATGAGCAGGTTGCTTTCTCTCAAGATGCGATTATTACAGGTGGTGCAGAGCAGACCAAGTTGGAAGCAAACACAGGTCTAAAAGTGAGCATGGCTGAAGACTTAAATCTTAAAGCAGGTTTTAAATACCGCACAAGCAGTGATGTTGCTCCAGGTATTGAAGAGGTGGACACACAAACAACGTTAACAATCATTTACGATTTCTAAGATTGTTTTTCTATTCTGACCAGGCCTGGTCAGAATAGTTTTAGCCATTATTAAGCAACTCTTGCCTTAACTTCACGACTCATTTCATAGATAGATAACATCGCCTGATGTCTTTGCGATTGTTTAAAGATGCTCAAGCCTATTTCTGCATCAAAAAACAGTTCTTGTCCTTTTACATTTTGCCAAACTTTACTGCTTAACTCTTCACCAAATAGTTTCACTAAAGAAGCTTCACAAACCTGTTCAGACAGAACCATCTCTAAAGCATATTCAAACGCTTTGTAACGCACCCCACGTTCACTGGTTGCATCCACAAAGTACAATGCTTCTTGCAATGCTTCTAATGCAGCTTCGTGATTCTGAGCAGCTAAAGCGATCCAGAACCGTAAGTCAGATACTTGAATTTGCGACCAGAAACTGCCTGGATCAGGCATTAAACCGATTAAAGAGGCCACCCCTTGATGCTCACTCAAACCTAAAGCATCGATGTCATTAAGCTTCTCGTTAAAGTCTGAACTAGCATCCATATTTAATAGATAATTTCTTAACTCACGACCTATGTTCTGATTGCTTTCAACGACCTCTTCACATGGATAAATTTCAGACATGCCGGGTACAATCAAACGTACTGCTGGAAAATCGTAATGACCATACTGGCCGACATACACATCCGTACCTTGTTGGTGAACTAACCCTAAAAGCTTTTGCCACTGCTGTTCAGTTGTGCCCGAAAAGTCCCAATGGTGAAATTCGTAATCATAATCAGTTGAGACAAATCGGGCGTGAATCAAGCCACTTGAATCAATAAAGTGGTTCTCAATATTTTCATCTTCAGCTACCGCACCTTCATCAAAGACCGGCGTCTGAAACCCATCTAAATCACCTAGCTGACGACCTTGTAGTGATTCTGTTAATGTGCGCTCTAAAGCCACTTCAAAGATTGGGTGTGCCCCAAATGATGCAAAACAACGGCCTGTTTTCTGTTCAAACAAGTTTACATTGATGACAGGGAATTGACCTCCCAATGAAGCATCTCGAATAGACAGCTCAATCCCCTCTTTAATTAGCGCATCTCTTGCGGCAACGACATCATGGAATTGATTAATAATCGTTTCTGGCACTTCTGGTAAACAGAGGTTTTCACGCATGATTCTATTTTTAACCCAGCGTTCAAAGACTTCAGATAACCCCTGAACCTGAGCTTCCAAAAAGGTATTACCCGCCGACAATCCATTACTTGCATAGATATTACTGAACAGACTCATTGGAAAATAGACAGCATTGCCTGTTTTTTGTTCAATTAAACGCAGTGCACGAATAAACTCTGAACCATCATTTAAACTCAATAAGTCTTCTGGCTGATACTCTTGATTAGTATCATAAAATGACCATAACTCTGGTGTTAAGCACTGCTGAAATTCGTCTAATGCAAACTGCTTTTCATCTGGATAATATAGCCAAGTAGAATCACTGGCCTGAGCATGACTCTCTAACCAATAATCTGAGAAAAAATAATTACTTGAGAGACGTTCTAAAAATTCACCTAATGCACTTGCAAGGGTTGATTTACGGCTTGTCCCCTTACCATTTGTAAATAGGCCTGGGCAGTTTAAGTCATGTATATGTAACGAGAACACACTAGGAACGGGGTTTAACCAAGAGGCCTCAGTAATTTCAAAGCCTGCCTGCTTGAGAATGTTTTGCATACGCTCTATCGACTCTTCTAAGCAGGCATCCTTACCTTTGATATAGGTGACTTCACTCATGGTATCCAGTTCCTTCTGTTGATATTATTATTTGACGATATAAATTTTATTATTATTGAATAAATTCTTTTAAAGTTGCAATGGCAAACAAACCAGTAGAATAGCATGGTGCACACAACTAAACTTGATGGAGTTTTTATGAAAAAACCACTTTCTTTATTGGCTACAAGCTTTGCCATAACTGTTTTAACCAGTCAGACAGTTTTAGCAGCAGACGATCATCCTGGAAAAGCGTTCCATGATCAAGCAGATTGTATGAAATGCCATGCTGCCCAACCTTATGACCCAAAAAAATCAGATTCATTCCCTAAACTGGTTAAGGCCGTTCAATTTTGTAACGATAACTTAAACACGGGTTTCTGGGAAGATGAAGTGGCACAGTTAGCCGACTATCTAAACCAAGAGTATTACCACCACCCAAAATAACCATTGGTTTGCTCCAATAAAAAAGAGGGGTTATAAACCCCTCTTTCTATCTGCAGAATCAATATTAGCGTTTTAATTTTTCTAAATTCTGTTTTAAACTCTGTAAAACCTTCTGATCCGCACTTTCTAACCCATCTTCATAAAACTGAGCCCTGGCATCCTCAACAATTTTATCAACTGCTTCAACCAAAAAGTAGTGGCGGCTTGTCTTACCAATTTGTTCCCAGTCACGGGGATTTGCCCGCCATAGTGACTCAAGCTTGGTATCTTCTGTAAACAGGGTCAGTACGGCTTCTACAGCGGTATTAAGTGGTGCAATGGTTTCAAATGCCAACAGTGGTCGGCCAAAATCGCCATAATAGCTTTGACGATGCAACTTGGCCAATTCAAAAGCGGGTTCCATTTCATCCAACCCTGCTGTTTTGGCTTCTCGAACGGCACGATCCATACGTTCCACCGTCAACATCGGTGCATCTGACTTCCAACGACCAAATACAATAAACACATTATTACGTTCAACAAAATAGAGTTTTCCATAATCCAACTTTAAGACCGTCTCTTTGGCCACAACGTACTCTAAGTTTTGAGTATCGAGCTTAGTAGTGTCTTGCCATAACTCCCAACCCGCACCTAAGCCTTGATCTTGACTGGCGTTTTTGCTGATTGGTACACATGAAGAGCCATAATCGTGCCCTTCTACATAATCTATCACCGCAACTTGGTAGTCACCTTTCTCAGTGATCTGAGTCACCTTACCAATAATAAATGCATCATCTTTAATATTGGTAGCAGGAAAAGCCACAAATACCGTTTCACCAACAGAAAACTTCTTTGCATGGGCATTAACAAATACAAACATGGTTAAAACAATGAACAGGCCTGTTTGCTTTACTCGATTCATTTTGCTTAAAAAACTCATAACACTCTTACTATTTTTCTAAATTTATTGCTAAGACATCACAGCTTGCTTGATGCAATACCGTATCCGTTGTTGAACCCAATAAGCTTTTCCAACCAGAGCTACCATGTCTCCCCATGACAATCAATTCCGCACTCATCTGATGAGCGTATTCAAGAATCTCATTACTAGCTGCCCCGATTAGTAACTTACCATGGGATTCATTTAATCCAGACTCAGTTAAAAGCTTATTTAAGCGTTCAACTGATACTTTTTGAATCTGCTCCGTTAGTTCTGGATCCCAAACACCTGGCAAACCCATTACAGCAACATCTTCAAGCACAGGATAGGTGGGTAATTCCATTACATGAACCACTTTGATGGATGCTTTATAAAAGCTCGCTAATTGTACTGCACGAGCCAATGCTTTATCGCTAGAATCAGAAAAATCTACCGCGACTAAAATCGATTGATAGTGATGCATAACTTATATTCCCCCACCCAAATTTAGGTTGTTAGCTTTTCCACATTTGCTGTGGATAAGATTGTGCGTAAGCAATGTTAAAACCGAAAAAATGTAATAAAGTCTTAACCTTCTCTTCATCTGATTAAAAAATAAGCAGTTGCTAATTTAACGCTTTTTTTGCCTTACGTTCGGCAATGGTTTCAGCCACATTGTTCCGTAAATAGACAGGCAAAGGTACCTGCTCTTGCAGTGTTTTTGCCGCTGTAGTTTTCATTAATGCCAACTGTGCGACCGCTTTTGCAGATGGTAAACCTTGATGCCAATTTGTAATCTCATCAACCAAATCTGGATAAGCCGATTGAACATCCCCAAAAACAACCGTATCACTTTTATTAAGTGAGTCTTTAATTGCTTGCTCCGTCAGTAATTGAGGTGCATTTGCTTTCCATTTCTGTTTAGTACTGTCATACGAACCCGTTTGCATATAGATCTCCTGCATGCGAGCATCCATCAATGAGATCCACTCTAGAGGCCCATCTCGAGTTAATAAATGTTCAGATTCTAAACCAGAGAAAGCTAACGCCTCTAATGAAGAAACAGCAATAACAGGTTTATTCCATCCAAGCGCTAAGCCTTGCACCACACCCGTCGCAATGCGAATTCCTGTAAAAGCCCCTGGCCCTTCTCCAAACGCCAAATAATCAATCTCAGCTTCAGTGACTTGATGCTGCGAAAGCAACTCATCAACCATTTCCAATACTCGGATTGCGTGTTTTTGCGGCAATATCTCAAATACTTGATGCACTTCACCTTTATAACTCAAGGCGACCGAGCATGCTGAAGTTGAAGTTTCAATGGCTAAAATGGTTTTCATAAAC
>JAYENR010000213.1:0-6359 GCA_034722175.1 Pseudomonadota bacterium
TGCCTTCAATGCGTACTTGACGATCCATCTCTGGCCAGAAAAACAGCAAAGCCACTTTTTGACTGTCTTCAATCTCTGCGCCCTTAGCACTGTCATAGTGTGTATAAAACACAAAGCCATCGGCTTCAAAGGCTTTTAACAACACGATACGACTGTGCGGCTGACCTGATGCATCCACAGTTGAAATCGACATGGCAGTTGGATCCATGATTTTCTGCTGAATGGCTTGGTCCATCCATTGAGAAAATTGGGCGAAAGGATTGTTGTTTAAGTCACGGCGATTCAGTTGTGCAAACTGATAATCACGTCGTTCTTCATGGTAGTCTCGATTTGGCATAATTCTATGATATGATTTTGAAATAATTGTATTCACACCATTTTAGCACTAGGAGTTCTCTCAGTGAGCGAAAACTATAATGCATCGGAAATTGAAGTATTAACCGGACTCGATCCTGTACGCAAACGTCCTGGGATGTATACCGATACCACTCGACCGAATCACTTGGCTCAAGAGGTCATTGATAACAGTGTCGATGAGGCGATTGCCGGGTTTGCCAGTGATATTACCGTGACGCATTATGCCGATGGCTCAATGAGTGTGTTGGATAATGGACGAGGCATGCCGGTGGATATTCACCCTGAAGAGGGGGTGCCCGGTGTTGAGGTGATTATGACCCGTCTACACGCAGGGGGAAAATTCTCCAATAAAGCCTATCAGTTCTCGGGCGGTCTACATGGGGTTGGGATTTCGGTTGTTAATGCTTTGTCGAATAAAGTCGAAATTCAGATTCGCCGTGAAAGCAAAATGCACCAAATTACCTTTGCGAATGGTGCGGTGGTTGAGCCATTAGAGGTCACTGGTAAAGTTGGCAAGAAAAATACCGGTACTTTTGTGCGTTTTTGGCCAGATGCCTCTTTCTTTGACTCGCCTAAGTATGCAATTGGTAAGTTAAAACACCTGTTACGTGCCAAAGCGGTGTTAGCTCCTGGGTTAAAAGTCACCTTTATTGATGAAACCAATAACGAAACCGAAGTTTGGCACTACCAAAATGGCTTACAAGATTATTTAAACTCTTCGTTAGATGGATTGGAAAGAGTACCGTTAGAAGGATTTATTGGGGAGACTCAAACTGATCATGAAGGCGTTTCTTGGGCCATTACCTGGTTAGAAGAACCAAGTGAAACTTTAATCGAAAGTTATGTAAATTTGATTCCTACTCCGCAAGGTGGAACCCATGTTAATGGTTTACGTGCAGGGGTCACTGATGCGATTCGAGAATTTTGTGAGTTTCGTAATTTGATTCCACGTGGTGTGAAGATTACCCCTGAAGATGCCTGGCAGAATGTGGCGTTTGTATTGTCGGCCAAAGTGCATGAACCGCAGTTTGCAGGGCAAACCAAAGAGCGTTTATCATCGCGTGAATGTGTGCCGTTTATTTCTGGTGTGGTTAAGGATGCCTTAAGCCTGTGGTTAAATCAGCATACTGAGGTGGCTGAAAAAATTGCGGATCTGGTGATACAAAACGCCAGTAATCGTAGTCGAAAAGCCAAAAAAATTACTCGTAAAAAAATTACATCAGGCCCTGCATTGCCAGGTAAATTAGCCGACTGTACTGAAACCGACCTCACCTTAACTGAGTTGTTTTTAGTGGAGGGGGATTCTGCGGGTGGTTCGGCAAAACAGGCACGTGATAAAAACTTTCAAGCCATTATGCCGTTACGAGGCAAAATCTTAAATACCTGGGAAGTCGATGTTGGGCAAGTCTTAGCCTCTCAAGAGATTCACGATATCAGTGTGGCGATTGGGGTGGATCCAGGTGCAGAAGATATTTCTGGGTTACGTTACGGTAAAGTATGCATTTTGGCGGATGCCGATTCCGATGGTGCACACATTGCGACTTTAATCTGTGCGTTATTTGTTCGCCACTTTCCAAAGCTGGTTGAAGAGGGTCATATTTATGTATCGATGCCTCCACTGTATCGTGTCGATGTGGGTAAAAAAGTCTTTTACGCCTTAGATGAACACGAACGCCAAGGTATTTTAGACCGCATTGAAGCGGAAAAGATGCCAGGTAAAGTTCAGGTGACTCGATTCAAAGGGTTGGGTGAAATGAATCCAAAACAGTTGCGTGAAACCACCATGATGCGTGAAACCAGGCGTTTAATCCAGCTGCAACTTGACCCGATGCAACGCAATGATGAAACCATGGACATGTTACTGAATAAAAAACGTGCCCCAGATCGTAAGGCGTGGTTAGAAGATAAAGGAGACCTGGCCGAAGTTTAGGAGGGTTAGGGCTTTATAACTCTAGGTAGAAAGCATTGTTTGTTTTGAATGATGTTTAAGTTTAGAGATGAACAGGCCTGCTTAATAGTAATTAAGCAGGCCTGTTGAGTTTTAAGTAAGGCTATTTTTTATTCGATACCCTAAAACTCACTCCAATCATCCTTTTGGTTGTTAGAGATTGGAGTATTTTGATTCACGCTTGATGGCAAAGAGACTCTTGAAGGAGCAGTTTGCTCTGGAAGATTGATGGTTGTTTTGAAAGGTGTCTCTCTATTGTCACCAACTTCCTCTTTAACCTGGTCTATAGCTTGAATGATCTGCTCTGACAGAGTTTCGGCTCGATTTTTTTCCTGTTTGGCTAAGTCCAAATCCCCAATGTCTTGAGCGTCAAACACTCGACCAACTGTACTATGGAACTCTCGATGAATCTGTATCAGATTTTGCATTGAATTTAGGTCACTGTATTTTTTCCCTGTTGTATAGAGCCACTGTCCTAAAGGGCAGCTCTTGTCTTGGCGTGCGCTATCTCGGTCAATGCTGGTTTCTTGACCAGCGAGTAGTCTTTCGAGTTTTACATTCCATGCAAGGTGTTTCATTTTTGCATCCGCAAAGTCAGCTGTTTCACTTAAAAGTTGGCTACTTAATGGGATGTCGCCAAGTTTAAAGCGATCCACGAATTCAGCTTGTATGGTTGCTTGATCACTCATATTAGCAGCCGTGGCTGATAATTCTTCAACAAGCGCGGCATTCTGTTGGGTCATCTGGTCTAGATTATTGAGCGCATCGTTCACTTCTGAAACGCCCTTGGCTTGTTCAGCAGTGGTCGTTGATACATCAGAAACCAGCTTTTCAACCTCATGAATTCTATTGACCATCTCTCTGAATACCGTGTCAGTTTGATTGGCTAGCTCTGCACCTGACTCAATTTGAGCAGAAGCAGAGTTAATAAGAGTTGAAATCTCTTTAGAAGACGCAGCTGATTTTTGCGCTAAGTTTCTGACTTCACTGGCTACAACCGCAAAACCTCTTCCATGCTCTCCTGCTCGTGCTGCTTCAACGGCGGCATTAAGAGCCAGTAGGTTGGTTTGGAAAGCAATACTGTCAATAACATTGGTAATCTCCCCAATTTGTTTACTTAGACTGTTGATTCCGTTGATGGCATCCATGGTTTTTTGCATGACTGCTATGCCGTTTTCAGCTTGTTCTGCAGTGCCGTGTGACAGCTCATTGGCTTTATCAGTGTGTTCCGAAGATAGTTGAATGCTAGAAGTGAGTTGTTCCATGCTGGCTGCTGTTTGTTCTAAGAAGGCGGCTTGTTGTTGTGTGCGACCTGATAAATCATCACTGGCAACGGCCACTTCTTTAGACATATTACCTATCTCTTGAGAACCTTGTTTTACTTTTCCAAATGTCAGAGCAATATTAGAGAGCGCATTGTTCACCGCAACTTTCATCGCTAGAAGTTCACCCTCTAACTCTCCTTCCATTCGTTGAGTTAGGTCACCTGCACTCATTTTAGATAAGATTTTATTTAGATCTTGGCTAATATTGCCAAAGCTATCCATTAATTGATTAATAGATATGGACAGTTTCTTTTCAAATCCGGTTAATTTCTCTGTATGAATACGTTCACTTAATCCGCCTTTAGCAGCGTAACCTACAATATTAGAAATATCTTCTTCAATCGCAAGTTGTGCCGTCATACGTTTCCACTCTGCTACCGTTCCAATGCGATTTCCTTGATCATCAAAGATAGGATCAACAATGAGATCCACTGTTTCTTTGCCTAATTTGATACGTGCATTATGGGTGGTGGTTAAATCATCAATAATCGATTGTTGATGATGAGGATTTTGGTGGAATACATCGATGCTTTGGCGGATTAAATTGTCGGCATCAAAATTTGGAAGTGATTTTTGAACTTCCGGTTCAATCTCTTTTAACATGGTACGAACCGATTGGTTCATGAAAATAATGCTACGAAAGCGGTCAGTTACCATGATATTGGAAGAGGCGGCATCTAAGGCACTTTCAATGCGTTTAGCACTGTTTAATGCTGCTTGAACGTCATCAAAGTCTGCACCCAGCTTGATTTGCATGGACTTTAATCGCCCATTTATTTGACTGCTTAAACTATTACCTTGAGTTTGGATGGCATTATCAAAGCGCCCCTCGGAGATGGAGGTAATATGACGAGCCAGTGTTTTCATGCGTTTGCCATTCAGATAGGCGGCGACCCAAATAGGCAGGATTAACAATACATTGAGAGTTTCAAAAACAATATCGGGGATACCGGTATTGAATTGTAATGGAATCACCGTGGAGCCGAGCAGCAGTAAAGAGAGTACGTAAATAATTTGACTGAGATTCACGTGGTTGAGGATATTGATGCGATCTTTAAGAGAATCAACTTCCCCATTGATAAGTTTGATAGAGCCGGAATCAATGGCTTTGTAGGCGGCTTCTGCCGAGCGTTTTTGTTCCTCACTGGCGGGGGCACGAACCGACATATAGCCAGTAATCTCACCCTTTTCGAAAATAGGTGTGGCATTGGCAACGACCCAGTAATGGTCACCGTTCTTACGGCGGTTTTTAACGACCTGTGACCAAGGTTTACCCGCTTGTAGCGTCTGCCAAAAGTCTTTAAAGACAGCAGCTGGTACATCAGGGTGGCGTAAAAGATTGTGTGGTTGACCGACCAGTTCTTTCCAATCGTAACCACTGGCTTCAATAAAAGCCTCATTGGCCTCTATAATATTACCGTGTAGATCTGTACGAGACACGATGGTAATGCCATCTGCTAACGGGTACTCTTTTTGAGTGACTGAACCATTATTACGCATAACTTTCATCCTTAATTTGGGTGGTAAACATCCATGTTTATTGTGATTAACCCTTATGAGGTTTAGTACATGATTTTGTTCAAGTTAACCGTTAGGGCAAGCTAGGTATTTAATAAGAAAGGAATAAGCAAATGGAATGCCAGGGTGGTTAGGTTGCTTATTTTGCAGCCTGGCAATCTTAAAGTATCTTATAGCTTTTAAGACCCATGGTTTTCCGTCCTTATTTCACAATAAGTTTGGCGTAACAGCGCTACTTTTTTGGATTAAAGGAGCGTAGAATTCGCTATTAATTTCAAAAAAGTAATTCAGAAAAAAGTATATATAAGAATTCCCTGATTTGGAAGAGGGATTTGCTTATCCAGTCATTAATTTATTGTGACAAAAGTATTGAGAGATATTTAAGACGGTAGATCGTTTTCATATGGGTTCATCTAAATAGGAATAAAAAATGAGTAAAGTGGTTGTTGCAATTCTATTGTTAGGAGTGTTGAATTTTAAAGTGATGGCAGCTCCCCAGCAACAGGTTGAAGGGCATTACCATTTAACGATTTACAGTGATCAGCAGGGGTTAGTGTCGGATATTGAGCTGTTTACAAAACAAGAAAGGCATGAGGTGTTTTTTGGGGTGACCTGCTCTTCAATGTCGCCTTTCCCTTTGGTTCAGGTGTTACTGTTTAATGATGACGTGGTATCAGAAATGCCACGTTTTTTACGTGCCAGCTATTTGATTGATGGTCAAAAGCCGAAAGAGGCTCCAAAGTTGCAAGGTATTTTAAAACCTGTTGATACCTTTGAGGAGTACTCTAATAAAATTCGTTTAGAGCTTGAACCGGACAAAATTCGTTCTTTATCCGTTATGAATCAAGGTTATGCAGCCCTGCTAAACAGTTTTAAATCGGGCGAAAATGTAGAAATCACTGTTGAGAGTGGTGCAATCGGTACTCAGAAATATGAATTTTCGCTTAAAGGCTTTAAAGCGTTGATTGAACCTTATGAATCGGTCTGTCAATAAGCTGTGTTTAGTGGCCATGTAATCTAGTCTGTCTAGATTATTTAGCGTATTCTGAAAGAATGATTGCCTGTAAGTGTTTGACCTATAGGGCTTTTATTGGTCTATATGGTTTATTTATAGCAGGTCATTAGGTTTTTGTATGGTGTTAGGAAGGTGATTTTGAGCGATTCAGATATTTTTATTGGTAAGCAGCCGATTTTTTTGATCAAAAATCGGC
>JAYENR010000214.1:0-6331 GCA_034722175.1 Pseudomonadota bacterium
TTGGAAATCGAACGACTGGATTCATGACAGAGGTATTGCTTGGCAATCGCCAGTTTAAATTCTCGATTGTATTTGGACATGAAAAAACCCCCAAGGTTGGTGTCCAACATTTGGGGGTCACTTCATTAAGCAGGCTTTTTCATTCAAGCAACAATACTTGTTAAGCTAGATTAGCTGTTCCAAATATCTGCTGCAATGCTGGTATACCAACCACGTGCGTAGTTCGCTTCCATTTTACGGTGAGCTGCACTAGCACCTGTTGGGCTAACACCACCAGACCCTTTAACTTTCCCGATCTTACCATCTTGCATCTCATAGACTGCAACAACTGTGATACCGTAGTTATCACCAACAAGTGAATAACAAGTATTCGTATTTTTAGGACGAGGCATCGCAGTGTTGTGTATTGAAGAAACAATACCAGCCGCACACATCTTAGCTTGTGAAGCTGCAGAGTGACCAGACTTAGGCATTTTACCAGCGATTGAAGCATCACCAATAACGTATATACCAGCGTGAATCTTAGATTCGAAGGTTTCTTGGTTGACAGGACACCAACCAGACTTATCTGTTAGGCCTGTATCAAATGCTAACTTCCCAGCTTTCTGACTAGGGATGATGTTAAGAACATCTGCTTTAATGTCTTCAAAATCAGAGTAAACAGTCATAGTATCAGGATCAAGTTTTGTGACCTTACCACCGTCGATAGCTGGAATCCACTCAATCATATCACCATATAACGTTTCCCAACCTTCTTTGAACAAACCAAATTTAGAGAACTTGTTCTTACGGTCAAGACAAACGATTCGAGCTTTAGGGTTGTTCTTTTTAAAGAATTCAGCCACCAAAGAAAGACGCTCGTATGGCCCAGGAGGACAACGGAATGGGTTACCTGGAGGAACCATTACAAATGTTCCTCCCTGCTTCATTTCACGAAGCTGCTTATATAGCAATTCTGTCTGTGGACCCGCTTGGTAAGCGTGAGGAATCTTCTTAGCAACTTCTGCACTGTAACCAGGAATCTCTTCATACTTAAAGTCAATACCAGGAGACACGATCAAACGGTCGTAACCAAGAACCACACCACCAGCTAGCTCAACTTCTTTAGAACCAGCAGCGATACCTGTTACTGTATCGTGAATAACTTTAACACCATGCTTGTTTGCAAGGGCTTTATAGTCATGAGTAATCTTTTCACCGTCAATCAAACCAGCTAAATACCAGTTAGACCCAGGGCAAGTCATGTATGTTTCTTTCTTCTCTACCAGAGTTACGTCGATATTTTTATCAAAACGCTTTAGGTACTTAGCAGCCGTTGCACCACCAAAACCACCACCGATAACCACCACACGTGGCTTACCAGTAGACGGGTTTGCAACAGCACGCGGTGCCGTTGCACAACCTGTCAAAGAAGAGACTAAAGGAGTTGCAACGCCGGCAGCGGCCATTGCTTTAATAAGTGTTCTACGATTCATCATTTTATTATGTCTCCCTTATGGCTTCAAAGTACCGAAGTAGTTAGCAATGTCTTTGATTTCTTGGTCAGTATAACCTTTCATGTGACGCTTCATTACAGTCCCTTGACGAGTGCCATTTTTATACGCCAATAACTGAGTCTCCATAACAGACGCAGGGTAACCTGCTAGTGGAGGAATTGTCCCTCCCACATACTTACCTTCTGGACCGTGGCAAGCAAAACAAGTTGTTGCTGACATTTCAGCATTTGTGATTGTCGCAGAATAAGAAACAGCTGGAAGTACAACCATTCCTACTGCTAATAAAAGACCCTTTAGTTTCATACTAGAAACTCCCTCTTTTTTGTTTTAGATACCTAAAAAATAGCTATCTTGACTTATATAAACTGTTCGAGGATGTATTCTAAGGAAGCAGGTAGAAATTACTAATCAAAAGAACTTGCTCTGCATAGAGTTTCTTTTTTTCAGAAAACACTAATATGTATGCTTTATAAGCAGTAACAGGCTAGTACTTAACACTATAAAGTTATATTTATAGGCATATCAATCAGTTATATGGTATCAATCTATTTTATAGGGTTTTATAGATGGGTACAAAAAACCCTTTTTTAGATAAAAAGGGCTGACATGGGTATAAAAAAATTCAATACTCTATTTAAATATCAAAGCGTTATCTTCAGCATCTATACAAATAGTGGCATTACTTAAGAACTCGCCTTTGAGTATTTTTTGAGCCAATGGGTTTTCTACTTTTTGTTGAATCGCACGCTTTAATGGTCGAGCACCATACACAGGATCAAACCCTGCTTCTCCTAATAAATCCAATGCGTTATCACTGATCTCTAAATTCAGATCAGCATCCTGTAAACGTTTATGCAAATTCTGTAATTGAATCCCAGTAATCTGGCGGATCTGCTCACGACCTAACGGGTGGAAAACCACAATTTCGTCAATACGATTGACAAATTCTGGACGGAAGTGGCTACCCACCACCTCCATAACATCTGTTTTCATCTCATCGTAGCTAGCAACACCTGCTTTCTCCTGAATGATCTGAGAACCTAAGTTAGAAGTCATGACAATCACCGTATTTTTAAAGTCCACAGTACGACCTTGTCCATCCGTTAAACGTCCATCATCCAACACTTGCAATAAGATATTGAAAACATCAGGGTGTGCTTTCTCCACCTCATCCAACAAGATCACAGAATAAGGTTTACGACGCACCGCCTCAGTTAAGTAACCACCTTGTTCATAGCCCACATAACCTGGAGGTGCCCCAATTAAACGTGCCACAGAGTGCTTTTCCATAAACTCTGACATATCAATACGAACGATCGCATCTTGAGTATCAAATAAGAAATCTGCCAATGCTTTGGTTAATTCTGTTTTACCGACCCCTGTTGGCCCTAAAAATAGAAAGGAACCATTTGGACGATTAGGGTCAGACAGGCCAGCTCGAGAACGACGAATCGCATCTGAAACCGCGCTCACTGCCTCAGCTTGCCCGACTACCTTTTTCTGGATAACCTCTTCCATTTTTAACAGTTTTTCACGCTCACCTTCTAACATGCGTGAAACTGGGATACCTGTCCAACGAGCGACAACTTCAGCAATCTCTTCTTCAGTTACCTTGTTACGTAACAGATGTAACGCATCACCCTCTTCCGTCACTTCTGCCAGTTCAGCGTCTTTTATTTTAGTTTCCAACTCAGGAATCGTGCCGTATTGTAACTCAGACATTTTTGCCAAGTTACCTTCACGACGAGCCGCTTCCATCTCAATACGGGCTTGATCTAAGGCTTCTTTAAATTGCTGTGTACCTTGCAGTGCGGCTTTGTCTTTTTTCCAGATCTCATCAAAATCAGAGTACTCTTTTTCTAAACTTTTAATTTGATCTTTCAGGTCTTGTAGACGTTTTTTAGAAGCGGCATCTTTCTCTTTTTTCAACGCTTCACGTTCAATCTTTAACTGAATAAGACGACGATCCAACTTATCCATCTCTTCTGGCTTAGAGTCGATCTCCATACGAATACGTGAAGCCGCTTCATCGATCAAATCAATCGCTTTATCGGGTAACTGACGATCCGTAATATAACGTTGCGATAACTGCACTGCAGCAACAATTGCCGGATCGGTAATATCAACCCCGTGGTGTACTTCGTAACGCTCTTTCAGACCACGTAGAATCGCCACAGTATCTTCTTCAGTCGGTTCATCCACTTGGACCTTCTGGAAACGGCGCTCTAAAGCCGCGTCTTTCTCGATATACTGACGATACTCATCTAGGGTGGTGGCACCCAAACAGTGTAACTCACCACGCGCTAGTGCTGGTTTCAGCATATTACCCGCATCCATCGCGCCGTCCGATTTACCCGCTCCAACCATGGTATGAATCTCATCAATAAACAGAATGATCTGACCTTCATTTTTAGCTAGATCACTCAATACCGCTTTCAGACGCTCTTCAAACTCACCACGGTATTTAGCACCTGCTAATAATGCGCCTAAATCAAGCGACAAGACACGTTTATTACGTAAGCCTTCAGGCACTTCACCATTAATGATTCTCTGTGCTAAGCCTTCAACAATCGCCGTTTTACCAACACCGGGTTCACCAATTAATACGGGGTTGTTTTTGGTACGACGTTGCAAAACTTGAATCGCACGACGAATTTCATCATCACGACCGATGACCGGATCCAACTTTCCTGATTCCGCTTGCTCGGTCAGATCAATGGTATATTTATCTAAGGCTTGTCTGGTCTCTTCTGCGTTTTGATCCATTACGTTTTCACCCCCGCGTACTTGTTGAATGGCTTGTTCAATACTATTTTTGTTTGCGCCTGCTTTTTTTAGCAAATCTGCAACCGCATCATTCGACTCCAATGCCGCTAAAAAGAACAGTTCACTGGCAATATAGGCATCGCCCTTTTGCTGAGCGGCTTTATCCATCAGATTAATAATTTGAGCAGACTTTTGTGAAAGCTGCACATCACCCGCCGCCCCCGTTACCTTTGGCAAGGTCGTCAACTTCTGCTGAACATCTTGACGCAGTGCCGTCACATTGATTTGTGCCAACTGTAATAACTGTGCCTGCTC
Organism: Pseudomonadota bacterium; assembly: GCA_034722175.1. Classification (GTDB taxonomy): domain Bacteria; phylum Pseudomonadota; class Gammaproteobacteria; order Thiomicrospirales; family Thiomicrospiraceae; genus Thiomicrorhabdus. The sequence continues at coordinate 4,578 of JAYENR010000214.1, forward strand.
TTCAATAAGTGCTGACAGAATATGTACCGGTTCAATAAACTGATTATCTTGCCCGACTGCAAGTGATTGTGCCTGTCCTAGAACAGATTGAAACTGGGTCGTAAACTTATCCATCATGGTTGGATTACCTCCATCTAAAATTCTTAACTACCTTAAATATAAGATTGAAATCCGTAGTTTCAAGTAAGCACTCCATCATAAATGGATAAAAAACCCATTTATAAATCCATTGCAACGATCCAACCAGGCCTGTTCAGTTTTTAAAAGTACAAAAAAACCGGAACGAGTCCGGCTTATTTAGAGGGCATTAATAAGCAGTTAACCGTTAAATCACTTTTGAGAAGCGGTTTTGCATACCTTCTTTAATATAAGCATCAAACACCATGCAGATATTACGAATCAATAAACGCCCTTTAGCAGACACATAAATATCATCATCCGTCATGCTAATAAGACCATCTTCAATCATCGGAGCCAAATTGCTTAGCTCTTTTGCAAAGTACTCTTTAAATCGAATATTCCATTGCTGATCAATTTTGTCGAAATTCAGATGGAAGTGACTGATCAGTCGGGTAATCACATCACGACGCAACTCATCATCTTCTGACAGTTCAACACCGCGGAAAACCGCTAATTCACCCGCATCAATGGCAGCATAATACTCATCCAAGCCCTTGCGATTTTGTGCATAGGTGTTATTAATTAACGAGATAGAGGTTGCCCCCATTCCCACCAAGTCGCAATCCGCATGCGTTGAATAGCCTTGAAAGTTTCGATACAAGTTCTCTTCTCGTTGCGCCACCGCTAACTCATCATCGGGTTTTGCAAAGTGATCCATACCAATATAGACATAGCCCGCCTCTAACAAGCGTTCGGTTGAGGCATGCAAAATCGCTAATTTCTCATCCGCAGAGGGCATATCGGCTTCGTTAAGCTTTTTCTGGGTTGGGAACATGCTTGGCATATGGGCGTAATTAAAGATAGAAAAACGATCTGGCTCTGCCTCTAACACTCTATCTAAGGTATTGATAAAACCTTTTTCAGTTTGCAAAGGTAAACCGTAGATTAGATCAACATTCACCGACATAAAGCCTGCTTCGCGCGCGCCTTCTAATACCTCAAAGGTTTCTGCCTGAGTTTGGATGCGATTAACCGCTTTTTGTACCGCAGGATCAAAATCTTGAACCCCTAAACTCATACGGTTAAAGCCAAGTTCACGCAATAGCTTGACCGATTCACGGTTCGCTTCACGCGGATCAATCTCAATCGAATACTCACCAGAATCATCGTCATATAAATTAAAGTGTTGACGGGTTTTCTCCATCAACTGAGACATTTCATCATTATTAATAAAGGTTGGTGTCCCCCCCCCTAAATGCAACTGTTCAACTTTGCGGGAAGAATCAAACAACTCCGATTGCATCTCAATCTCTTTAAACAGACGGTCTAAATAAGGCGTTGTTTTAGAACGATCACGTGTCCACACTTTATTACAAGCACAAAAGAAACAGACCGTGTCGCAAAACGGAATATGGTAATACAAAGACAGACCACGCTCAGATTCATTACTGCGTGCCGCCGCCAATTTATAGTCATCAATCCCAAAGCTTTCATCAAACTGAATCGCTGTTGGGTACGAAGTATAACGAGGCCCGGTCTGGTTATAACGCTTAATCAGGTCTTGATCAAACTGAATGCTTTGTTCCATATCTTTTCCAAATCTGTAAAGTTTTCTTAAACAGCGTAGCTTACTT
>JAYENR010000215.1:0-6328 GCA_034722175.1 Pseudomonadota bacterium
TGAATTTCAAATAGACGATGATGATTTTTGGAAATTCGATATTGAGAGTCTCACAGATGTTGAGGTACTTGAGTATCGCTCTTTAATTAGGACAAAAGGTCTGACTCGAACCTATAGAAAAAGGGGGAAAAGGGGGACGCTACCCTTTTTTATCCCTAGAAAAAGGGGGACGCTACCCTTTTTTATCCCTAAAATAAATGTTATTCTCAAACTATGCCTAGATTAGCCCGAGTTGTGATTCCCAATATTCCTTATCATATTACCCAGCGTGGTAATCGACGTGATGATGTGTTTTTTGATGATGAAGACCGTGAATTTTATTTAAAGACGTTACAAGAATACGCCAAAAAATTCAGGGTTGAGGTTTGGGCTTATTGCCTAATGACAAATCATATCCACCTTATCTTGAAGCCTTCAACGGATAAAGGTTTGCAACAAGTGCTTAAGCCATTACACATGCGTTATGCACAATACATCAATAAAAAAATGGGCTGGAAAGGTCATTTATGGCAAGGGCGGTATTTTTCATCGGCTTTGGATGAGGCTTATACTTATTCTGCTATACGTTATGTTGAGCAGAACCCAGTAAGGGCTGGAATGGTTAAGGATGCATCAGAGTATATTTGGTCCAGTGCGAGAGCACATCTTGGATTAGCATCGAGTGAAATGCTGACATCTATACCAAGTAGCCACGCACCAAGCTCGGTAGAACAATGGCATACGTACCTAAATGAACAGAGTGCCAAAGAATCAATAGATATAATCACGCGTAATATAGAGAAAGGTTTACCTTGCGGTAATGCTGAGTTTATTGAAAACTTGGAACAACTCTCGAAAAGAGATTTAAGTTATAAGCCAATTGGAAGACCTAAAAAAGGGTAACGTCCCCTTTTAATTTTTTTAATTTAATTAAGTTATTACACATAAAAAAGAGTAAAAATATGGCCACAGGCATTATTAAGCGTTTTGACTTCCGAAAAGGTTTTGGATTTATTGTTGACGACGAAAGTGGTGAAGACTTCTTTTTTCACAAAAGTGCATGGAACGGCAATGGGCCTATCCGTTTGGATTTGGCTGTTGAGTTTGTGAGTAAAGAATCAGCTAAAGGCCCTCAGGCCGATTCTGTAACTCCGATAGAAGGTAGTAACACTAGCCAAAATAAAGCTGAAGGTAAATCAGTTTCATCTGCTTCTTTAGAAGACCGAATAGCATCTTTAGAAGGCTCTGTGGTTACCTGGAAGGTTTTAACCTTATTAGCGCTTGCGGGCGTTATTGCTCTAGGGGTTGAAACCGTTCTCTAATCTCTTACCACTGATATAACGAAAAGAAAAAGAGGGCAGAGCCAATCAATCTGGATAATTTATCAGCCTATTTTAAAACTAAGCAGACCTGTTCGTAATTGAAAAATAGAATCAGTTTTAAGTGAGCATCCATTCTTAAGCAGGAGCGTTGGAGCGATATTCATAGTCAAAAAGACGCAGAACGATGAAGAAAATAATAATATTAATTGTTATAGCTGGCATGTTGTATGGGGTTTTAGATGCTAACCCTAATTTTATGTCGTCATTTGCAAAGCAGCAAAGCACGGCAAGTGATTCTGCTGTTGAACGTGCCTTTAAGAGCCGTAAAAGTGATGTTCAGGTTTGCGGAACGGGCGTTGTTATTCGAACGTTACTAGACGACAACATTGGAAGCTGACACCAAAAATTTATACTGAAACTTTCTACAGGTCAAACTTTACTCATTTCGCATAACATCGATTTAGCCCCTAGACTGAACTCGTTGAGCAAAGGGGATACGGTTGAGTTTTATGGTGAGTATGAATGGAATGCCAAAGGCGGTGTCGTGCATTGGAGACATCATGACCCTAGAGGTGGACATGTAGGTGGCTGGCTTAAGCACAATGGCTCAACGTATCAATAGAAAACATCACGTATTTCATTACTTAAAACAACATTCTATTTCAAACTGAGCAGGCCTGCTCAGTTTGCCAACACATTTCTTTATTTTTCTAACAATGCTTGCGCTAACGCTTCAAGTTAATATGACCGCAATTAATCTGTAACTTGACCTTAGCTTGTCAGACGCTTTATGAAAGCTTCACGTGAACCCGCGTTAATCCAGCCAGTGGCGATGGTTTTGCTGTGTTCGGAATTGACTCGACCACGATGAATGTGCGACGGGCCGGCCGGAAAAATGACCAGTTTACCTTTTACTGCTTCCTCATGATGCTCCTGCCAGTGGAATTCCGTGCCAGCTTCTTCAACAGTATTGCAGTACAAAATCCAGGCCAGCACTCGGTTGCCCGGCTCGGTGGCTTCGTCACTAATTGTCCAGTCGCAGTGCCATTGTCGGAAGCCTTCTCCGGGAGCGTAATGCTGTATGTTGAATATTGGCATGACAAACAACTCTTGCTCTGGGCAGACGTAACGGAATAGTGGTCGCTCTTGTAGGTAGCGTTCTAGGCCTGCTGAAACACCTCGCATGATGATATCTGCAAGTGCGAATTCCTCGGGATCAGAACGGCTGATCGCCACCAGGCTGATATCTGTTGATACCTTGGAAGGTTCTGAGTTGCTGTCGCCAGAACCAAAGGCTGCACCCGGTCGCTGTAAGTCAATACGTCGCTCAAAGAAGTCCATGACGCCATCAGCGACAGACTCGAATCCGCCATTTTGGTAGTGAGCTATTAAATGCATGTTAGAAGCTCCTTACAAAGAGTCACTGTGTTCTGATTGATACCGCACTGAATGGTGTTAACGACCATTATGTTCTCCTTCTCTCTGTTTGATTTAACCGATGATATCTTACTATACTTGGTTTAATAACATAGGTATTAGGATTTGGAGCAGGAGAATCAATGGTGACTGACTTCTAGGTTTTGTTAAATGATAGGATCTAAACAACACCTGCTTTATAGTTCATCAAAACTCTATTTCAAACTGAGCAGGCCTGCTCAGTTTAGAAAGCACGCATTTTGTAAGTTGCGTACTTGTCTGTATAATCGCTATCCAGTTAGCGACAATGAAACATCGAACTTTGGTCGTAAAATTATCGCAAGCGTTCTTTTAAAGTTTGTCTAACAAATCACTCAAGCCGACTGCGCTAAAGCGCAGCCGCTTAGTTTGAATGTTATGCACTTTAAAGTGGGATTTACCTGTAAAAGTTTCAACTTAATCTGAACTTCTACAATTTACCCTTAGTTCAATTGTTATGTAAATGATTGGATCTTTCTAAAAATAATTGAAACCATTTCATAGAAAACTTGGTTTAGAAACACAAGAAACCTAGCAAACACCTTTAAAAGGACTGTAAATACAAGTCGTTACCAAAGGAACATAAATCTAATGCGCAATCGTGTGTTTACCTACATCACTCAGGGGTCAAAGCTGCTTGTTCTTGATTACGTTGATCACTCTTATCTGGAGCCGCAAATTCCTGGTGGTACGATTGAGTCTGGCGAGTCTCCTGAAGAAGCGGCTCTGCGTGAGGCGCAAGAGGAAACGGGGCTTAGTCGTTTAAAAGTTGTATCTTTCTTGGGTTCATTTACTCAGGACTTACAAGCTATTGGCAGGGATGAGACAATTAAAGCGTGGTTTTTTCATTTAGAATCAAGTGATTCAACGCCTAAAAAATGGAAGCATACTGAATTAGACTCGCATGAAGGGCTGGATCCCATTATTTTTGAGTTGTATTGGGTGCCCCTGGATGCAATACCAAAGTTGGGTGGTATTGATAATGATATGCTGCCGAAACTCGCCGAATCTGTTGCCAAACACAGTCATTAAATTGGCTTCTTTTTTAAATCGTCACTGTCTATTTTCTTTAATTAACTATCTAAATTGATCAGGCCTGTTCACTTCTTGGTTTGTGTTAATCACTCAGAACTTACATTTTAATTGACTCCTTCTTATTAAAAATTCGCTATAGTTAAGTGACTTAAATGAATTCCTTTTATTGACCTGTTTAAGATCGAGTTAATGTAATTTCAGTTAACTGCACTAAACCGTTTAGGAGCATACAATGATCAAACTTGCCGTTAATGGCAGAGTTGTTGAGTTAAATGATGATTCAACTCTGCTGGATGCTGCTAAAGAAGCGGGGGTCTATATTCCAACCCTGTGCCATTACCCCTGTTTGCCTTCTCACGCTGTTTGCCGAATGTGTTTGGTGGAGGTTAAAGGTGAAAAGGATCCACAACCCGCCTGTGTGACCCAGGCTAAAGAGGGGGATGATATTTGTACGGATTCGGAGGCTCTATTAGCGTTCCGTACAACCAATGCGGAGTGGTTACTGTCTCGTCACCCGAATGATTGCATGCGCTGTGAAGTCAATGGATCGTGTAAGTTACAGAGTTTTGTCTATGAAAATCAGTTGGACGATTGGTGGGAAAAGGTGCCAAGAGGTTCGCAAGCTCACCCTGAACATAAATTGACGGATCATACTTCTCCGAGTATTTGGCAGGACTTATCTAAATGCGTTGAATGTGGTTTGTGTGTTGAAGCTTGCGGGGAAGCTGGACAGCAACAGCATGTTATTGGCTTTGCCGAACGCGGATCGGCACGCTTGCCGGTAACGGTGTTTGATAAGCCGTTATCTGAAACCAACTGTATTTCTTGCGGTCAATGTACATTGGTGTGCCCAGTTGGTGCTTTGATTGAAACCCCGCACTGGCACGACGTACTGCATATTTTGGATGCGCGCAGACGGAAAACGGCGGTGCAGGTAGCGCCAGCTACACGGATTGCGATTAGTGAAGAGTTTGGTATGAAACCGGGAACAGTCAGTACTGGAAGAATGATCAATGCGTTGAGACAGTTGGGGTTTGATTATGTATTTGATACTAATTTTGCAGCCGATCTAACCATTATGGAAGAGGGAACTGAGTTACTCGCTCGTCTTAAAAAACAGTCAAACTTGCCCATTTTTACCTCTTGTTGTCCAGGTTGGGTGAACTGGGTCGAGATCAATCGACCTGATATCTTGCCACATTTAAGTACCACCAAATCGCCGCAGCAAATGCATGGTGCCCTAACAAAAAGGGGAGAGTTTGCACGCACATTTGGTTCGTCGTTTGCCGAAGTGGGGGATGAGCCTTATGTCGTCAGTGTGATGCCGTGTACCGCTAAAAAGGATGAATCGGTTAGACCCGGCGTGTCGGGAGATGTTGATCATGTTCTGACAACCCGAGAGCTTGCCAGAATGATTAAGGCACGTGGTATTGCGTTTGGATCATTATCGGAAGAGGCGAGTTTTGATAACCCACTGGGTGAAAGTACCGGAGCGGGACAGATTTTTGGTGCTTCTGGTGGCGTGATGGAAGCGATGGTGCGAACGGCTACTCATTTTATAGGCTCTGAACATAACTTACCTTTGGATTGGCACGCACTGCGTGGTGTAAGCCAAGGGATTAAAACCGCTGACGTTCCAGGAATTGGTCGGGTAGCCATTTGTAATGGCATTGCCGTCGCACAACGTTTACTGGAAACGGATAGCTGGAAAGAGGAGTTTGTTGCTATTGAAGTGATGGCTTGTGTGGGCGGTTGTTTAGGTGGTGGGGGTGAGCCGAAGTCAATGGATTCACAAATTTTGCAAAAGCGCATGCAAGCGATTTACGAAATAGATAAAGGTTCGCCTAGACGACGTTCTTATGAAAACCCTGATGTGCAAAAATTGTATGCAACCGAATTGAAGTCGCCTAACTCAACGCAAGCCCATGCCTTGCTGCATACAAGTTATGCAGCAAGGCAGTCTAAGCGGCTGCTATTAATGCAGTTTTTAGATTGTGTTGATCGGCGTGATGGTCAAGCCGCAGCAAAACTGTTTCACCCTGATGCAATCTGGTCAACCGCTTCACCGTTTGGTGACATACAGGGAGTGCAAGCGATTGAAGCGTTAATTAATACTAAGTTGCCTGCGCGTCAGTATGGACCGGAGTATAGTCGTCATACAATGGCATCAGCAGCAGACATGAACGATCTGACGGTTATTACGCCTTTAGGGGAACGTTGTGGTTTTAAGATTGAAGTTGATTCAATAAAACAAGATGGACACCGTAAACTGGTTATGACAAAACTTCTACGTGAGGTTTTAGTGTGATTTGAATTATTTGCCACAAACGGTACTAAATAAATATCTATATTTAAATTATCTAATTAAAGGGTGGTTATTCGCTCAATTGAGAGCCGTTTTTTAGATTTTTCAAACTGAACAGATACCGTGTTTAAACCACAAGGTCAAGCACGGATTTTATATTCTGGATCAAAAGGTTTGCCACTCTTTAAAATGGCAAACACAATATGAAGTAATTTACGCATCACCGCTGCAA
>JAYENR010000216.1:0-6289 GCA_034722175.1 Pseudomonadota bacterium
CAGAACCAAAACCAGAACCAAAACCAGAACCAAAACCAGAACCAAAACCAGAACCAAAACCAGAACCAAAACCAGAACCAAAGCCGGAACCAAAACCAGAACTGAAGCCGGAACCACCTTTATACAGTGCGTCACAAGTCGCGACAGCCGAGCAACAATACCTCTCTGCTTTGCGTGATGAAATTGTGATGCATGCTCAAAGCACCTACCCTCGTCGAGCCAAACGCCGTCATATTGAAGGCATTGTTACTATTGAATTCACTCTTTTACCAAACGGCAATATTACCCAGCTGGCGATGATTAAAAGTTCTGGTCAAAGACTTTTAGATCAGGCCGCCACATCAATCATTCAAGAACGTATGCAGAACCGTTTTCTAAAGTTCCCTAAAGAAATCAACCGTTCTAATTGGAAGATCAAAGTTCCGGTAAACTATCAATTAAACTAACCACTTAGCTTGTCAAACAAACAATAAAAGCCCCTCAAAATCGATTTAAAAATGGTATCATGTGCGCCTTTAAAGAATAACCGAGCTATTTAGTATGGATTTCACACTTCCAAGCCAGACGATTGAAGAAGTACAAGCAGATTTAATCAAACGCTTTACCCACTTTGCCAACCCAAAGGATCGTTATAAATATCTGATTGACATGGGTAAACAACTGCAAAATATGGACGAATCTTTTCAAACTGAAGAGAACCGAATTCATGGCTGTCAGTCACAAGTCTGGATCAATATTGAAGAGCACGAAGGACGTTTATATATGCAGGCCAAAAGTGACGCCGCTATTGTATCTGGCCTAATCGCTCTGCTACTAAAAATCTATAATGGTCGCACACCAGAAGAAGTGGCAACTGCACCGCTAGAATTTCTAGGAAAAATTGGCTTATTGCAACAGTTAAGCCCTAACCGCTCAACAGGTTTATATCACATGATTAAACGCATTCAAGCCGAAGGTGCCAAACGCGTCGCCTAATCGACAGGCCAATCAAATATAAAAAAGCCCCGCAAACTGAAGAGCCTCCCAAATGTTAGACACTAACTTTGGGGATTTTTTATGCTTGTTTCTAAAATCAAACCCAGCAGGCCTAGTCAAGTTATCGCCTCATAATCTAAAAACCAAATCCTCTGTTCCCAAAAAGTGCAGCATCTGAAATGTAATAAAGAATTGTCTTATTGAGGGGAAGCTTTATAGTAAGTTCATATTCATTAAATTTTTAGAATTATGACTTTACTGCTGATCTACCTGATGATTGCCATTGGTGTTTCCTTTATCTGCTCTATTTTAGAAGCGGTATTGCTGTCCATCACCCCTAGCTATGTTGAACAGGTCTCGCAACGCAAACCACGACAAGGCAAAGTCCTCAACAAAGTCAAATCCCGCTTAGATGAATCCATCTCCGGCATACTGATTCTCAATACCTTTGCTCACACTATGGGCGCAGCCGGGGTCGGCTCACAAGCTCTGCAAGTATTTGGCGCCGAATGGGAAACTCTCATCGCCATCTTACTGACTTTAGCCATTTTATACTTCTCTGAAATTATCCCCAAAACCATTGGTGCGACCTACTGGCGACAGCTTGCAATCCCGGCTTCTCATACGATCTTTTGGTTAACCAAACTGGTCTATCCACTTATTTGGATTTCTACCTTTATCACTCGCGTATTTCGCAAAAAAGGACAGGAGGAAATTACCCGAGAAGAGATCATTGCTTTGGCATCATTAGGCTTTAAAAAAGGCTCACTGATCAGCCAAGAAAACGACTACCTCACCAACGTTTTACAGTTACGAGAGATTAAAAGCGAACAGATTCTGACTCCAAGAACGGTCATGCACTGCCTAAATAAAGACACCACCGTGGCACAAGCCTTAGACCACGAGCGAACCAGCGAATTTTCTCGCATCCCCGTATTTGAACAAGACCTTGACCATATCACTGGCTTGGTCACCAAGGTCGAACTTCTAATGATTGATCGGGACGGCGGTGGCGATCAACCAATCGGTCAATTTACGCGGCCCATTACCCGAATCTCGGAAAGCTTACCTGTGCAACAAATGCTCGACCTCTCCATCAAAAAGCGAGAGCATCTGTTTTTAGTAGAAGATGAATACGGCCAAACAGCCGGCTTGGTCACCTTAGAAGATGCCATTGAAACCATGCTTGGCCGAGAGATTGTCGATGAAACCGATACCGTTGACGACTTACAGAAATTAGCCAAAGGCAAATATCGCGACCGCTTGCGCAGAAATAAACCACAATAAACCTTTTGATCATGCATCGTGCATGTTGTTTCATTACTTACCCAATAAAAGAGAACACCTTTTCTTTTTGCAAGCTAAGGCAAAGCAAAATCGACACTTTCAACTTGGTTTAAATTTAACGTTTGCTTGGCTTGCCACAGGTCATAATTGTCCTGCATCGCCAACCAACTTTCTGGTGTTCTTCCAATGGCTTTAGATAAACGTAATGCCATTTCTGGCGAAACAGCACTTTGGCCTTTAACGACTCGATTAAGAGTAGAAGATGAAACTGATAACTTTTTAGCTAAAAAACGTACGCTAATATCAAAAGGCTCTAAATACACCGACTGAATAAATTCGCCTGGGTGTGGAGGGTTGAACATAGACATTAGTGATAATCCTCGTAATTTTAATATATAAGCATTGCCATCTTTAAATTCAAACGTGATGCGCCAATTGCCATTTACTGTAACCTAAAGGGAGCAGGCCTGCTTGATTAGAAAACAATCACTTCCTGTTTTGATTGATGATTTTAACGTTTGTTTTTTAACCTTAATTACCATTTTATCGTCCATGTTACTTTTTGCTGTTTGGCAAAAAAGTAACCAAAAAACAAACCCTGCTCAAACCATCGAAGTTCCCTAAACTCATTCACTGAATATTGCTCCCTCGCTTCGCTCAAACAACGCAATATTTTAATCGTTCATTTCATTAAGGGAACGAACGAGGCTTTTCAAAGGGACATTCAACATGCAAACCTGAAATTGTTTCGCTGGTTTAACTTCTGGAAAATAAGCAGGCCTGCTTATTTTGGAAAACTGAAATTTATAAAAACTGTACTGCGTAGGGCTTAATTGCTGGGGAAGCTCCCCTTCTGGATAAATCGTCATGGAACTTGATGAAGAGAGCGATTAAGAATTTGCGTTGTTTGAGCGGAGCGAGGGAGCAAATTTCAGCGAACAAGCCTAGTGACATAGATTTAGTAAGCTGGGTGTCGTTTGTTTGGTTACTTTATTTGGACAAGCAAATAAAGTAACTTGAAGCCAACTAAAAAAAGAACCGTTTGAATATAGCTATTTGAAAGGCTTCAAAACCTGATACAGCTCCAAAAAGGGTAGCGTCACCTTTTCCAAATAAGAAAAGAACCGTTTGAATACACTTATTTGAAAGGCTTCGAAACCTAAAAATAGGCTTTAATTAGGGTCATCTTCAACTTTTTTATTTCGCCCAGTAATAAAAATATATGCTAATCCAGTCAATGTTCCACCCGCAAGTATAGTGCCTGATATTTCTTTACCATTAGCAATTAGAAACAAAGAACCTAATATAATTAATATTGATACAGCTAAAGCGTAATGCTGCCCCCTAGCTTCAACTCCAATCGCCGCATCAACTGACTTCTTTTCAAGGTTGTGCCTATGACTTTGCTGCACTTCAGCCATTGAAACAATTCTATTAGCAAAACCAGGCTGAATACGCTCATAGTCTTGAAGTGTTGGAGGCGGTGGAAGAGGGCCAGAAAATTCTTGTTGATGAGTAATTGTTTGAATTACTTGTTCACGTTCACCACCAGACATCTCCTCCATCCTTCTCTCCATTTCTTGTACTAATAAATCTTCTGGGACTTCTTGAAGGTTTATATCACGTGTTACTTCTGACTGTGGAGGTTCTTTAGACATAAAATACCTTATTGATTATTACTATTATTTTCTACTTGTTTATAGTTAATAATTTCTTTTATAAATGCAGAACTTAAATCATTGCCCACTGCTTCCCAATCCGAATAAATAGCATCAAAATCACTCGTATTCTTTACCACATGTAAATATCTAAAATAAGAACCAGTCGGGGCAATATCAAACGTTTTAAAACCATTAACGGCTGCCTTATAATTTATTTTAAGTTTACTTGGCTTGGCTTTAGCCGCTAAATAAGTAGAATATTTCTTTTTCAATTTTGGCAAATCTTGATTTACACGATAGTCTTCAATAAGCTCAGAAATCCGCACCAAAGCACTATCAGAAACATCTAGATATGAGACTACATCTTTTTGAGACATGGCTTTACCTTTTCAGTTTGAATATTAATAAGCATCCTAATATATACACATAGTAGAGTCAATGAATCAGCCCATCACAAGATTAAATCAAAATGAATTACAAAGCTCTTCACTAACTCTTTTTTACTTCATACAGCAATACTTTAAATATTACTTAAAGGTTAATTGGCAATTATTTCATACCACCGACAAGTAAATAAAAGAACTTGAAGCCAGCCAAAACAAGAACCTTGTGCCCCCCCCCTGCTTTAAAGACTTCAAAATCTAAGCACGAAGAATACAACTATTGCCCATTTTTAATGGCTTGCATTACAACTTGTGCAACAGTATCTTGAGAAATACCTCGCTCTTTGCAATAAGGCGTTTGAAGCCAAACAGAAAGCTGCTTTTGTCCTTTGCTTGCGTTACAACCACAACAACACAAGGCTATATTTTCTGGCGTTATAATTTTTACATCATTAATGATGTGTTCCCAACTAGCAGAGGTTTTTCTACAAATTTTATATTCTGTGAATTCACAAGAACAATAGACGCAAACCTTATCCCGCTCACGTACATCTTTTTCAAGCCAATCAGGAATATTCCATTTATTTGCCATTGAGAAAACCCTTATAACCATTCTATTTTTTCAGTTCAACTTAAAGAATAGACTATTTCATTTGATTTACCCAACAAAAAAGCCCCGCTAGGCATCAATCCTAACGGGGCTTTTTATTAAGCGAAAGTTGGGTAAAAATTACGCTACTTTTAACTTCTCTTGCGGTGTCGCTTGAAGCGCATCAATACGATCTTGTAAGTCTGGGTGAGACTTGAATAGATCACCGAACGATGACTTCTTGGCAGAGATACCAAATGCCGCCATTTGATCTGGTAGTTCACCAGGCTGCATGGTTTGTAGACGACGTAAAGCCGCAACCATGTTCTCTTTACCAGCTAGGTAAGCCCCACCGTTGTCAGCGTGGAACTCACGGTAACGAGAGAACTTCATCGCGATAATGCTTGCCAAAATACCGAATAGGATCTGTGCCACGATATCAACAATAATGAATGTCCAGCTGTGACCTTCTTCTTCGTTTTTAAGAATCACGCGATCCACCACGTAAGCCACGATTTTTGCGAAGAAGATTACGAAGGTATTTAAGACACCTTGTAACAGAGCCATAGTCACCATGTCACCGTTTGCAACGTGTGCCACTTCGTGACCTAGAACCGCTTCTACTTCGTTTTGACGCATGCTGCGCATTAGACCCGTTGAAACCGCAACTAACGAGTTGTTTTTGGTCATACCCGTTGCAAAAGCGTTTGGCTCTGGAGAGTCATAGATCGCCACTTCTGGTGATTTAATTCCCGCTTTTTTAGCTTGTGCTGCAACCGTTTCCACTAACCATTTCTCATCCGCGTTACGGGGTGTTTCAATTACTTTTGCACCCGTTGACATTTTTGCCATCCACTTTGACATCGCCAAAGAGACAAAAGAACCTGCAAAACCAAAGATCAACGCAAACATAAATAAGTTATTTAGGTTAAGGCTGGTGCCTTCCATGTAGTTGCCTACACCTAAAATATTCATCGCCAACATTGCTACGGCAATAACGGCGATGTTTGTTAATAAAAATAAACCAATACGTTTCATTTTTTTCTCCTAAAGAATGGTATTGAATCTGAACATAACTAACTATAAGGTTTTTTTATGACCTCTCAAGTGTTATCTAATAATCAATTTCAAATTTCTTTTTTAAAACTGACCAGGCCTGCTTGGAATTAAATTGAATGATTTGTCTGATTTAAAGGCATTTTTAAACCCAAATCAAACTGAACAGGCCTGTTCAAACTTTAAAATTAACTCAGTTAACTTAATTTGGCTTTTAATATCTGGTTAACTTGGCCTGGGTTGGCTTGACCACCCGAGGCTTTCATCACCTGACCAACAAAGTACCCCATCATCTTCTCTTGTCCGCCTTTATAGGCTTCCACTTGAGATGGGTTATT
>JAYENR010000217.1:0-6189 GCA_034722175.1 Pseudomonadota bacterium
CATCCATGAACTGGCCAGTCAACTACGCAAAGCTTTTTCAGGCATTGTTGCTGGAAACGTTAAAGCGGAAGGTATCCGAGAAATTCAAAAACACGGCCCATTTGAACTACATGGCGATTCCGAAATCATGCAGGCGATGGATACGCTTTTACAAAGTTTTGTGAAACAAAATCGCATGAAAATCGACACAAGCACGTATAATCCATGCTATAAAATTATTCACGCTTAAAGAGAGCTTTGCACGTGCAAAACTCTCTTAAAAACATTCCGAGACCCCCATGACCTTTGAAGATTTTGATCTGGACGAAGTCCTACTTAGTGCCATCGCTAACCAAAAATACCATAAGCCAACACCCGTACAAATGGCGGCTATCCCTGCATTATTAGAGCGTAAAGATGTATTAGCGGGTGCCGCAACAGGGACAGGTAAAACCGCCGCTTTTGTCCTGCCCATGTTGCAGTTTTTATTAGATGAGCCTAAGCGACCTGATCTGCCACGTATTATTTTATTGGCCCCCACCCGTGAACTGGCCTTTCAGATTCATAAAGTGATTAAAGAGCTTGGCGCTTTCTGTGAGTTTAACTCTGTCGTCATTACCGGTGGATTTGACCAAGGTAAACAGATCAAAAATCTTGAAAAACCGTTTGATATCTTAGTGGGAACCCCAGGACGCTTAACGCACCTAATGGCAGAAGGCATTCTGGATTTGACCAATATCGAAATGGTGATCATTGATGAAGCCGATCGTATGCTCGACATGGGGCAAGGTAAAGATGTAAACGGTCTATTAGATGCCATTCCTGGCGATTTCCAAGCAGGCCTGTTCTCCGCTACCTTATCGGGTGGCGGCGTACAAAAATTTGCCGACAGCATTCTAGAAGATCCTGAACTGGTACAGATTGAAGCACCTAATGAACAGTCTAAACAGATTCAACAATTGGTCTATTTAGCCAACGATAAGCCGCACAAACAGGCATTGCTTGAAAACATCCTTAAAGATGCAAGCTGTGAAAGTGCGATTGTATTCTGTAACAAAAAAGAGCGTGCGATGGAAGTGACTGAATGGCTTCAATCTCGTAACGTCTCTGCTCAAGTGTTGCACGGAGATTTCATTCAGGCAGTACGTCTGGAAAAGATGAAGAAGTTCAAAAGCAATAAAATTAAAGTTTTAGTTGCCACCGATGTGGCTGCACGAGGCTTAGATCTACTCAACGTCACCCACGTTATCAATTACGACATTCCATTCCGTGGTGATGTCTATATTCACCGTATCGGACGTACTGGACGTGCTCAACAGGTTGGTCTAGCCATCAACCTTGTCGAACGCCACGATATCGAAAACTTACAACGCATCGAATACCACCTAGGTCAAACCCTGCCACACGCCAAAATTGCGGGATTAGAACCCACCTATAAACTCAAAGATGCGCTAAAAACCAAAAAGAAAACCGCTAAAAAATCAAAAGCAGCAAAGAAGAAAAAGGCCAAAGTTAAAAAGAAGTAACGCTTTTCTACTAAAAACTCGGCTTCAAAACCCAACAGGCCTGCTAGGATTGCTTATCTAGCAGGCGCTGTTGGGCTTTTTCAATACAGCTGTGCACATTACTTACAGACTTGTATAACTACTCCCTTTCGTAAATCATCGTTCGTTCTCTTAACGAAATGAACGGTTAAAATATTGCGTTGTTTGAGCCGTAGGCGAGGGAGCAATATTCAGTGAATGAGTTTAGAAGAACTTCGATGATTGGAGTAGGGTTTGTTTTTTGGTTACTTTTTGCCAAACAGCAAAAAGTAACAATAAATGCTTCAATTATTATTCAAATAAATAAGCAGGCAGTTTAAAAAACTTATTTTTCATAGAATATATGTTCTCAACATGAAAAAGGATGCAGGCCATGAAAGTTAGTTTTTTTGACAAATGTAAGAGTTTCTTTGTAAGAGACAAAATGGGCTACTGGTTTGACCACTTTACAGATGAAGAGAAAAGGCTAAAAACTCTCACCGTGTGGGAGTTGGCCGAAATCATATCGAAAAAAAACAACGAAAAGGAATCTATAGTTGCTGAACACCTTCTGAATATACGCCTAGCTAGAATACAATCTAGAGCGACGACGACATCAGCTTTCATTGGATTAATCGGTGTTATTTTGGGAGTAATCATTACCCACTTTTTACAGTAAAAACCTTCACAGTTTACCCGTTGCTTGCCAAAGATGCAGATCAGACCACGGTTTAGCATCGGCAAGGCTATTTTCTTGTCCACGAACTCGAACAATTTTCCAGCCGTTCTCTGGCGTTAACTCTAACATCGCCGCCCAAATAGCCTGTTCATCCTGCCAAGCAATCAGTTTAATGTGATCTTGTTGAGCAAAATCTGGGAAATCACTTAACCAGGCGTGTTGTTGCAACACACTCAGCTGAATCCAATCTTCAAAACTGGTTAACACTTCAAAGCTAGCCGTTGAAGTCGCTAATTTATCAGCTAAAAACGTCATTGATTGTTCTTCGTCTTGCAAAGCAACTTCAATCGCAGTATTTAACCAGGCCTGGTAGATTTCAGTGACCTCTGACAGGTAACGACACTCTCCAATACGATCAATCTCTGCTTGTGGAAAAACATGGGCATCGGCTAAACGATAAGCGTCTTCTAACAAGGCCACCATGCTTTTGCACTGCATCGGACGGCACGGTAACTGTGCTAAAGATTGATGTAATTGACAGCCAATCAGATGCGGAAAACGCGCTGCTAACGATAATGCCATTGAGTTGATTCTTGGCAGGTCTTGCAAGGCTTGCAGACGGTTTTCATCTAACAAGCAAGTTTCTACTTGCTCAGCAATCTCTTGATTAACCCACCGCAGACGTAAGTTTCGCAAAAACTTAACCGTGGCATCGCTCCCCGGCCAACCGACCTGTTTGGCAATATCAACCCGTTTACCAGACAATAACGCAACAATATCAGGCTCTTCGAGATTCGACGATACTAATCGCCAGGCCAATAAAGGGGCGTGATCTAATAACTCAAGAATTTGTGGGTATTTACCACAGTAATGCAGTAATTTCAGTTGATGACTGGGAAACAGAGCGCAACTGTCCGCCACCCAAGGTGGGACTTGTTTACGCCAATAGGAAAACTGAGAGTAGTTAGACCATTGCAAAACGGCCCAATCAATTGGGTAATCTGGAATCGGCCGTGCATCCAACATCATTTGATCCCAACCCATGACTTCAACCACGCCAATGTCTGGCATAATTTTGCGGGCATCAATCCACAGGGTTTGTTCTACCTCATCCCAATAGCAGTGTTTGGCTAACAACTGCTGTGCGCGTGGCAACTCGTTAGGAAAGGTGTGCCCAACCCTTTTGGACGGATCAGCCATCACCCTTACCAGCTTTGTGAAACCCTAAAGAAGAGCGTTTTCAGGTATTCGGTTTCAGGAATCGCAGGGTGCACAGGGTGATCTGGGGCTTGATGCGCTTGATCAAATAACTGCACGGTACGGTCAATGTGACGTGCCGCGGACTGCACTTGGTTTAATAGGTTATCGCGCGTCATGTGATGTGAACATGAAGCTGAAACCAAAACCCCGTTTGGCGCTAACACACGCATCGCAATTTCATTGATTCGACGATAGCCTTCCGAACCTTGTTTAAAATCTTTTTTACGTTTTACAAACGCCGGAGGATCAACGATCACGATATCGTACTTGTCCTCTTCCAGTTTCAGAGCATTTAACACATCAAAGGCGTTACCTTGAATTAAGGTCATCTTATCTGAAACACCGTTTAGTTCGGCATTTCGTTCTACCCCGTTAATAGCCAACTCAGAAGCATCAACGCAAGTGACCGATTCAGCACCGGCAATCGCGGCTTCGATACCCCAACCACCAAGATAACTGAAAACATCCAAAACACGTTTGCCTTTAACCATCTCTTGCAAACGACGACGTGCCATGCGGTGATCATAGAACCAACCTGTTTTTTGACCGCCTTCAACAGGAATGGCAAACTTAGCCCCATTCTCTTCGATAAGAATCTCTTCAGGCAGCTCACCTAAAGCAACCTCTTCATAAAGAGGCAAGCCTTCAAGTTCACGACTTTTGGTGTCATTACGCATCATAATTGCGGTTGGATGATATAAGTTATCTAATACTTGAATAATATCGGCTTTCACCGCTTCCATTCCAGCCGTCGTGATCTGCACGCTAAAAACATCACCAAAACGATCAATCACCAAACCAGGCAAACCATCACTGTCACCAAATACCAAACGATAATAAGGTGCATCAAAGCTCAACTCGCGCAGAGCTTGAGCAGCTTGAATACGACGTTTTAAAAACTTCATATTCATTTCAAGTTTAGGGCTACGGCTTAACAGTCGCACGCAAATCAGTGTTTTTGGATTGATATACCCCATGCCCAACGCCTTACCATTTGAAGCTTCAACAATCACTTGCTGACCCGCTTCAAACTCTTTTAATGGTGTGGCTTGGATATCGACTTCATTACTGAATACCCACATATGACCTTGCTTGATGCGGCGCTCTTCATTTTTCTTTAAACGGACACTGGCTAACATGACAACAATTACTCAACTTTAAAATAACAAAGGCCTTCAAACGAAGACCTTTTGAAAAAAGGGAACTGGCAGTGAATATCAATAAGCCTGCCAAGATTTAAAAACGGTTAAAAAACGATATTACGCTTGGTCTATTTGGTACTGATAATCCGCATCAGACAGTAAGTCATCTAACTCATCGACATCATGCGGCACGATCTTAAATAACCAACCACCATCGTAAGGCTCGTCATTGATTAACTCTGGTTCATCTTCTAAGGCCTCATTAAACTCTACAATTTCACCGCTAATAGGTGCATAGATTTCAGTGGCGGATTTAACTGACTCTAACGACATCACGTCTTCCTCAGCAGAGGCATCTCGGCCTAAATCCGGAGGGGTAATGCTCATCATTTCACCTAATGATTCTTGAGCAAAATCGGTAATTCCAACCACTGCATGGCCATGCTCATCAATATAGACCCATTCATGCGTATCTGTATATTTCAGATGATTTGGTAAGACACTCATTCCCGTTTTCTCCACATAAATGATTTGAGAGAATAATACCATTTTTTGAATCTGGCCACTTAAAAACCAGTATTGAGTTGTGAGTAGATATGCAGGCGAATCGTTATGAAAAACTCAATTTATGTGAAGTTCAATATCCACTTCAACTCGATCACGACCGCGTTCTTTAGCAAGATACAAGGCTTTATCAGCACGTTTAATCAAGGTTGCTTCGCTGTCCCACTTTGTTAAGGTCGTGACCCCCAAACTCATGGTAATTTGAGTAGGCACCTCTGCAGAGGTTAAATTTTTAATGGCCTCTCGAATACGTTCGGCAATTTGTTTGGCCACACTGTCGTTGGTTTCGGGCAGAATCACCATAAACTCTTCTCCCCCAAAACGACAGACCTTGTCACTATCTCTTAACATACCACTTACTACGCAGGCGACCTCTTTTAAAACCAAATCCCCCACATCATGTCCGTAGGTATCGTTGACCTTTTTAAAAAAATCAATGTCCAACATAATCAAAGAGAGTGGAATGCTATAACGGTGCGAACGTTGAATCTCGCGTGATAAAGTTTCATTACACGCTAATCGATTGCCAATTCCTGTCAGTTCATCGGTCACGGTTAGTTTTTGGAGTTTTTTTTCATAAGCTTCGACCTGTGTAATGTCTTGCATCAACACGTTATAAAGTAGCTCTTTTTGGCCTTGCATCGGTTTAATTTTGATCTGGAAAATATAGATCTTTCCATTATGGATAATTTTAGCTTTATGCTTCTGATTAGGGTTACTTAGAACATATTGTAACCAGTATTGGCCCTTCATCTCTCTTTGTAAGAAGCCCTCTTCTATAACAAACGTATCGCACACGCAGCGATACTGTTTTAAGAATTGGTCAATATTTTCAAACTCACTATAAAATTCAAAAAAGTGTCTATTTACATCCACAATACGAGTTGAATTAGTGATATAGATAATATCTGCAACCGAATCGATAATCTGTCGATAATACTGTTTATCTCGTTGAGACTGACGGTTATGAACATATTGAGCCACCACTAACAACGGTAACAAAGTCGCGGCAATGCTGATCATTACATACTTTTGCAACACC